>JAFAZC010000048.1 GCA_019239965.1 Kutzneria sp.
AGACGGACCCTCCGGTACTTTTCCGGGTCCTGGCTGTCCCCCGAGCGGGTGCTCGTTCGTCGCCTGGATATGAGTGGCACCCTTTCCACCCCTCTGGCTGTGGGGATCCCCAAGTACCAGGCTGGCACCTGGAAGGTCGACCCAGCGCACTCCGACGTCGCTTTCTCCGTCCGCCATCTCATGATCAGCAAGGTGCGCGGCCGGTTCACCAACTACGACGTCACGCTCGTGACGAGCGAGGACCCGCTGCGTTCATCGGTCACCGCGACGATCGATGTCGCCTCCATCCACACCGGCAACGAACAGCGCGACACCCATCTCCGTTCCGCCAGCTTCCTCGAGGTCGACAAGCACCCGACGATGAGTTACCGCTCCATCGGCATCCGCCGAACAGGCGACGGATGGATCGTCGACGGTGAGTTGACACTGCACGGCGTCACGCGGCAGGTGCCGCTCGCCGTCGAGGTCAACGGGTTCGCTTCTGATCAATACGGTGGCCAACGCGTGGGTTTCTCCGCGACCGCGGACATCAACCGCCGCGACTTCGGCATCACCACCACCGTGCCGATGGACGGCGGTGGCGTCGCGGTCGGCGACAAGGTGTCCATCAGTCTCGAGATCGAGGCCGTCCGCCAGAGCGGACCGACCTGAGCTGGGCAGCACACCGCCCGCCCGCTCCCCCACCGCCCGGCACAGGACATGTGCGCCGCCGCCGGAGGCAAGAGGAACCAGTTGAGGAGAAACGATGATCGCGAACAGCCCACCGATCGACGACGTGACGACCGATGAAGCCTGTGTCCGGCGGCTGCTGGACGACAGGGTCGACGCACTTCGGGCCAAGGACGTCGACAGGGTCATGTCGCTCAACTCGCCCGACATCGTCGTGTTCGACATCCCGACCCCGCTTCAGTACCTGGGAAACTATGCATGCCGGACAAGCATTGTGGCCTGGCTGAACTCGTATCGAGGTCCACTTTCCTTTGAAACTCGTGATTTGCGCGTCGCGGTGGGCGGTGATGTAGCGTTCACTCATAGCCTGTTCCGGGTGAGCGGCACCATGAAGAACGGAACAGCGACAGATCACTGGGTACGCCTGACCTTCTGCTTGCGCAAGATCGGCGGCAAATGGCGGATTACGCACCAACATGTGTCGTTGCCCATCGATCTGGAGAGCGGCGAAGCGGTTCACTACCGCCAGCCGTAAGGATCATGCTCGCGCCGAAGAACTGCTCACCCTCACCGTTGGCCACGGTGAGCAGTTCTTCATCCTCCTGCGATTTACCTTGCTGGTTTTGTGGTGGTTGAGATGCACTTTTAGTCACCACTGAAGCCACAGTGACTGATATTCCACCGGGTGCCCGTCATCCGCGGCAGTGCGCACGGTGGATCAGGTGGTGGGCGTGACCGCTTCGGCACGGTGGACGAGTTCGGCGATGTGGGTGGCGAACTCGGGCCAGAGTGCTCGGGGCAGGCTGTGACCCAGGCCATCGATGATCACCAATTTCGCGCCGGGAATGGCCGCCGCGGTGGCCCGCCCGCCGCTGACGTCGCACATGACGTCAGCGGCGCCGTGGATCACCAGGGTGGGGACTCTCAGGTGCCGCAACTGTTCGGTCCGATCCCCCGAGGCCACGACCGCGACCTTCTGGCGCAGGTCGCCCAAGCGGTCGTACCCGCGGTCGTAGACGCGTCCAGCCCGCTCCGCCACCGCTGACTCGTCGAACTCGAACCCGGGTGAGCCGACCGCCCGAAAGGCGCGGACCTGCCAGCCGATGTAGCCGTGCCGATCTTCCGGCGGCGGCCCCACTGGGCCGATCGCATCGAAGTCCGGCGTGCCCGTCGTGGGATCGCCGGGGCGGGACGACATCGAGGTCAGCGACCGAACCCGGCCGGGGTACTCGATCGCGATCGTCTGGGCGATCATCCCACCCAGGGAGGAGCCCACAAGATGGACACTGCCGAGGCCGAGGACGTCCAGCAGTCCGACGGTGTCGGCTGCCATGTCCGACAGCGTGTAGGACGCCGACGACACGTCGCCTGCCATGGCCGCCCGCAGATCCGGTACGGGCGTGTCGGGAAAGTGTGACGATCGACCGGCGTCGCGGTTGTCGAACCGGATCACGTGCAGGCCGCGGTTGACCAGTTCGACACAAAACCCCTCCGGCCAGTTGATCATTTGTCCGCCGATGATCAGCAGTACTGGCGGCGCCTCAGGATCACCACAACGTTCATAGGCCACCTCAATATTCGACGGACCGACGTTCAGGGCCTTCATCTCGCCCACTGCCACCTCATCTCCTCCGCGCCGAGGATGCGAAAACCCTCGCTTGCCCGCCACCGATGCCCACAGGCTGATCACAGTGACTTTGCCAATATGGCAACGTCGGTTGTCATCGTAGGCGTGCCGGTCGCAGCCTGTGCTCGAACAAGGGTCGTCGACAGTGTTCAGGAGGTTGCGATGACCACCCGCAATGACACCGGATCCGCATCGAGCACCGACAACAACTTTCCTCTTGGCAGCCGCGTCCACCGCGTTCGAGCCGGTGAGCTGATCGGCTACGCCGCCATCAGCGGCACCACAGTCGGCTCGAAGAGACTGTGGATGGGCCTGGTACGGAACCCGCCGGCCAGCGCCACGGACAACCACCATCACGGTGACTCGGAAGCCGGGATTTACGTGGTCAGCGGTCACCCCGTGTTCGTCTACCACGACGGCACGAAGGAGGTACGAATCTCCGCCGATCCCGGTGACTTCGTTTTCGTGCCTCCGTTCGTCCCCCATCGCGAGGAGAATCCCGACCCGAACGAGCCCGTCGTCGTGGTGATCGCACGGACGACGCAGGAACCGATCAAGGTCTCGCTACCCGCGCTGTACCGGCTTGAGGCCACGGGTTCCGCCAGGAGCGGAACCGCCACTCCGGACATCACACCGGTGCCAGGATGACGGCATGGCGGAGATTCTCCACTTCCCTCGAAACCGCGCGCCGGCGAAGACCCCGGAGCCGCTGTGGCGCGAGACGCTCGGCCGGACTCTGCGCACCATGAGGGAGAAGCAAGGTGACCGCCTCGTCGACGTCGCGGAGCGGGCCGGCATCTCACCCCAGTATCTGTCCGAGATCGAGCGAGGTCGCAAGGAGCCGTCGAGCGAGATGATCGCCGCGGTCACCGGCGCGCTGTCCGTCGATCTGGCCGGCTTGCTTACCGCCGTCGCGGGCGAAGTCCAGCGGCTCCCGGCAGACCTAGCGTCCGGGCGCCGGCCGATGAGGCCCGTGCTGATGGCCGCATGAGATCGCCGTTTCAGGTTCGGTGGTCGAGGACGCGGTCGGCGAGGCCGTAGGCCACGGCGCCCACCGCGTCGAACACGCGGTCCCGGTCAGTGTCGTGCCGCAGATCGACGATATCGCGACCAGTGTGCGCTGAGAGGATCTCCTCGAGCTGGGAGCGCACCCGCATGACCTCGTCGGCTTGCAGGATGAGGTCCGGGATGGTGCCGCGGCCCTGCGCCGCGGGCTGGTGCAACACCACTCGGGTGTGCCGCAGCACGCAGCGGCGCCCGGCCTCGCCCGCGGCGAGCAATACCGCGGCGGCCGCGACCGCTTGGCCCACGCACGTCGTCGCCACCGGTGCCCTGATGTAGCGCATAGTGTCGTACAACGCGAGCATCGCGGACGGATCGCCGCCCTCGGAGTTGATGTACAGGTTGATCTCCTGATCCGGGTTGTCCTCCTCCAGGTGCAGCAACTGGGCGATCGCCGCGTTCGCCACACCCGAGTCGATCGCGGTGCCGAGGTAGACGATCCGCGCCGACAGCAGGTGTGAGTAGACATCCATAATCCGTTCGCCGCGCGCATCGCGAGTGACGATGTTGGGAATGGTGTAGGTGCTCATTCGCGGGCTCCCAGTCCTAACTCGTGTTTGCGTACTGGCACAACCTGTTCGAGGCTGTGAACGACGTGGTCGATGAAGCCGTACTCACGTGCCTGCTCCGCGGTGAACCAACGGTCATGCAGCGAATCGACGAAGACCCGCTCGGCCGGCTGACCGGTGTCCTCGGCGATGATCCCGAGCACGGTGTCCCTGGTATGGCGCAGGTCGTCCGCCTGCACCTCCACCTCGACCGCCGATCCGCTGATCCCCGCCGAGCCCTGGTGCATCAGGACGCGGGCGTGTGGGAGCGCGAAACGTTTACCCCGTGTGCCCGCGGACAGCAGGAACTGGCCCGCGCTGCACGCGACCCCCAGTACGAGCGTGGTCACGTCGCACGGCACGAGCCGCATCACATCGCGGATGGCCAGCATCGCCGGCACCGAGCCGCCCGGTGAGTGGATCCACAACGCGACGTCCTTGCGAGGGTCCTCGCTCGCCAACCAGAGCAGCTGGGTCGCGAGCACTGTCCCGTTGTCGTCGTCGAGCACGCCGTCGAGGACCAGCACCCGCTGGCTGAAGAATCGTTCTCGGAGCCGGTGGTCGAACAGCGGCCGCTTGTCGTCATTCGTCATGCTCCGACAATGCCGTCACCACGGCTTCGTTGGCTGCTGTCTCTGCCGTGCGCGGATCGGCTCTCAGCAGATCGCATGCGCCCAACGGTGCACTATGGACTTCACGGTCCGGTTGGCCACGGTGTCGAGGCCGACTGTGGCACGCCCGCGGCGAGGGGTTCGAGAAGTGCAAACACGCGCCGACGGTCCGGTAACCAACGCGGGCGTAGACTCGCTCGGCACCGTCGCCACCCGCGGTGAGGAACACGGTGTGCGCGTTCCTCTGATGGGCCCCGCGGGTCAGACAGGCCGTGATCGCGGCCGCGACACCTCGCCGTCGGTAAGTCTCCAACACCCCGATACCGGCGATCTCGGCGGCACCGTCCACCACTTCAAGCGCGAACCCGCCACCGATCACCTCACCGGTCGTGAGGTCCGCGGCGAGTACCGCGACGCCGCCGGCCATGGCCGCCTTCGCCTCTTCAACCTCCTCGTCGGTGATGTCCGGCGACTCGCCGAACGCCGCGTTTTGCGCCGACCGCATCCGTCGGACGTCGTCGTCGGACCCAGGTTGTCCGATCGCGACGCCGTGCGGCGGCGGAACGTCCACCCGGTCGTCGGGCGCACAGACCATCAGTGGGGTCCTGCGTTCGAGCGTGTACCCGGCGTTGACCAGCAAGTGTTCCAGCGCCGGCGCTGCCTCGGGGAAGTACTCCAGCCGGGGCAGCAGGCCACGGCACCGGAATGCCTCAGTCAGGTCCACGATCTGCGCTGGCGATGGCCGCGCGCCATTGTCGGGAATCGCGTAGTTGAGCATCGGGTGGTCCGTTCCCGGCGTGAAGGTCGCCAGGAACGGGCCGACCCGCGCGGTCTCGCGGCCTCGCGGAGCGGTCTCGCGGACGTAGTTCTGCACGGCTGACACTGCTCGCATTTCTGGGAGAAGCCTTTCGAGAATCGGCAAGGACATGGGGGGACCCGCGCGGAATCGCGGGTGTGCGTGCGGGGACGCTCAGAGCTGGACGTCGGCCTGGGGGCGGCCGACGCTAGTGGCGACGGCGGGCAACGGCGGTCCTTGGTCTCGAGTGAGCCGCGATCTCGGGGGAGGCGGCCGTGGACAGTCTGACAGCGGCCGCAAGCGATTATCGGAGGTCTGTCGGTCAGCTGAGTGCCGTTCGGTAGCTTTCCGGTGTGCCGGACACACCATCGCCGCTCGACCGCATGCGTAGCCAGCACCGTTGGCTGGATCACGTGGTCCGAGCCCTGACCCGGTACGTCGAGTGCACCGGTGACCGCTTCGCCGCGGCGATCACCTACTACACCGTCCTGTCCCTGATCCACCTGCTGGTGCTGGTGTTCGCGGTGGCCGGGTATGTGCTTGCGGGCGATCCCGAGCTACTCAGGCAGGTCGAGCGCAGCGTGCTGTCGCTGGTGCCCGGTACCTTCGGCAGACAGGTCACCGGCACTATCGCCGCCCTAGTCGACGTGCGGGCCGCACTCGGGACGTTCGGTCTGGCGGCCGCCGTCTGGTCGGGCCTGGGGTGGATGACCAACCTGCGCGACGCCCTGACCGCCCAGTGGACCGGCTCGGTGCCGCCCCGCACCCGACCGGCCGACTGGCTGCGGGTCAAGCTCATCGACCTGCGCGCGTTGGCCGGCCTGGTACTGGCGCTGGTGGTGTCGCTGGGGCTCAGCGTCGTCGGCCTCAATCTCGGACCACAACTGCTAGGGCTGCTCGGATTGAAGCGGACCGTCGCCGGGATCGTTCTGTTCGCCTCGACTTCGCTGGCGCTGGGCCTGATCGCCAACTGGTTGGTGTTCGTAGCGCTGCTGGCAAGGGCACCACGGGTTGGGCTTCGGCATCGCCAGGTGTTCAGGGGGGCGCTGTTCGGCGCGTTCGGCTTCGAACTGCTCAAGCTCTGCGGCAACGGTTACTTCCACCTGATCAGGGGCTCGGCGGCGATCTCGGTGTTCGGTTCGGTGTTGGGGATCCTGTTCTTCGTCAATGTGGCCTCGCGTCTGGTCGTGTTTGTCACGGCGTGGACAGCGACCACCGGTTCACGGCCGCTGGGCCGAGCACCTCATTGTTCCGGCCACCGCTGTGCCGGCCAGGTTTACTGATCCGGTCGCTATCGCCGTTCAACTCCACGTGGCGCGGTCATCGCACACCCCGGGATTTTGATCATTTGAGTGCATGCCGTACAGCTGCATGCAACCTGGCAGTTCGCTGACAATTCCCTGCGATTGGGATATAACGACCAAAACGGACAAAACGATATTAGCTTGCATGTTATACACACAAACGGATTCATTCGATCGAGTGGGAATCACACGTTCAGCGCAACTGGGCGGGTCTTTCGACCCTGAAATCTGGGGAATCACCACGAGATGTCCGGTCACACGGAAGTCCTACCTGCACACGCCGCGCACCCGGGAAACCGCGGCCGGCATGCGTCGCGACGGGCGTACCAGCATGGACACCCTGCCCACGACCGGGCCGCGCCGAGGGTGCGGCGGTTGCACCAGGTGTTCGAAACAACGTGTGACCGCACTCCGACCGCGGTCGCGGTGGAGTGCGAACAGGGACGCTTCACCTATGACGAGCTGGACAGAAGAGCCAATCAACTGGCCCATCACCTCGTTGACAACCAGATCGGCGCCGGTGCGCGAGTGGGCATTCTCCTGCCGCGCTCCATCCACACCTACGTAGCGTTATTGGGAATAGGCAAGGCAGGCGCGGCATTCGTTCCCATCGACCCCGCTTCTCCTTCCGACCGGATCTCCTACATCGCGGCCGACGCCGACGTCGACCTCCTGCTGACATCATCGGATTTCAGCGGGGCGGCCACGGAACTGAGTTGCCCGATTCTCCAGATCGACACCTCCACCGACCTCCTGGTGACCGCGCCGTCGACCCGCGTGGTTCTGGACGACGCCAACCAGCGTGATCCGGATCCGGCCGCCTATGTGATCTACACCTCGGGTTCGAGCGGCCGCCCCAAGGGTGTCGAGGTGACGCAGGCCAGCATCCGCAACTTCCTGGACGTCGTGCCAGCGATCTACGACGTGCGGCCAACGGACCGGGTCTACCAGGGCATGACCATCTCGTTCGACTTCTCGATCGAGGAGATCTGGCCGACCTGGTCTGTCGGAGCGACGCTGGTGGCCGGGCCGACCGACTCGCGGCGGCTCGGTGCCGAACTGGCGGACTTCCTCGAGCACACCGGGGTGACCGTGTTCTACTGCGTGCCGACCCTACTGGCGACCATTCCCCGAGAGCTGCCGCTGGTGCGCACCCTGCTCGTAGGTGGGGAGGCCTGTCCGGCTCAGCTGGTCGACCGGTGGAGTCGCCCTGGCCGGCGCATTCTCAACACGTACGGGCCCACCGAGGCCACCGTGACGGCCACCTGGGGCCAGCTGCTGCCCCGTCGCCCGGTCACCATCGGCCGGCCACTGCCGACATACTCGGTGGTCCTGCTCGACGAGGCACGCCGGCCGGTGCCCGACGGCGAGGTGGGCGAGATCTGCATCGGGGGCCCCGGGGTGGCCCGCGGCTACGTCGGCCGCCCCGAGCTGACCGCCGACCGATTCATCGAGCACGCCATGGCACCGGCGGGAAACCGCCTCTACCGAACCGGGGACCTCGGCCGCATCACCGACGACGGCGAGATCGAGTACCTCGGACGGGCCGACGCCGAGGTCAAGATCCGCGGCTATCGGGTCGACCTCGGCGAGATCGAGAACGTATTGCTCGAGGACACCGAGGTGGCCCAGGCGGTGGCGGCGCTGACGGCACTGTCCGACGAGGACGGAGCACCGAGCGAGTTGGCCGTCTATGTCGTGGCCTCAGCCGACGCGCCGAATCAGGAACACGATCTCGCCGACCGCCTGCATCTCGTGCTGCGCCAACGGCTTCCCGGTTACATGGTGCCCTCATTCCTCGACATTGTCGCCGGGCTGCCCACCATGCCGAGCGGAAAGGTCGACCGCGCGAGCCTGCCAACACCGTCTGGCCGGCGGCTGGTCACCGCCGGTGGCCCCTTCGCCGCGGCCG
>JAFAZC010000065.1 GCA_019239965.1 Kutzneria sp.
CCACCACTGTTCCGCTGGTGACTGAGTCCCGTGACTGGCAGCACGGGGTCTTCATGGGTGCCACATTGTCCAGCGAGACGACCGCGGCCGCCGTCGGCCAGGTCGGCGTGGTGCGACGCGACCCGATGGCGATGCTGCCGTTCATCGGCTACCACGCCGGCGACTACTTCAAGCACTGGATCTCGGTCGGCAAGCACGCCGACGCGGACAAGCTGCCCAAGATCTTCTATGTCAACTGGTTCCGCCGCGGCGACGACAAGCGCTTCCTGTGGCCGGGATTCGGTGAGAACTCGCGAGTGCTCAAGTGGGCCATCGAGCGGATCGAGGGCAAGGCCGCCGCGGAGGAGACGCCGATCGGGCGGGTGCCCACCGCGGACGACCTGGACCTGTCAGGACTGTCCGCCTCGCGCGCGGACATCGCGGCGGCGCTCGCCTTCGACGCCGACGAGTGGCGTGCCGAGTTGCCGCTGATCGAGGAATGGTTCGCCAAGATCGGCCAGAAACTCCCCAGCTCGCTGCGCGACGAGTTCGAGGCACTCAAGCAGCGCCTGGGGTGACGGCGTTCGTCATCGGCGTGACAGTTCGGGAACGGGGCTCCGCTCAGGCGGGGCCCCGTTCTGCCGCGGTGGGCTCGTCTCTGGTCGAGTGGCCCTTCGGTCGGCACGGACAACGACGATCAGTACGAGGATGGCGAACAGCGCGTACATGTTCTGCTGGACCGCGAGCAGGAGCTGCCTAGTCCACAGTGTGCTGGTGTTGTCGAGATGCCAGTGGAACGCCCCGAGTGGCATCGGCCAGTCCTGGCTGCCTGGCTGCGGCCAGCACTCGAACAGCACGACGGTCAGACAGAGCGGCAGCCACCTACTCCGCCGGCCGGCCAGGCGTGAAGACTCGGTTCGCGCCAGCAACCAGGCGAGTAGTGGCGTCATCCACACCCAGTGGTGGATCCAGGAGATCGGCGACACCAGCAGGGCCGTCAACGCGCACACCAGGACACCGCCGAGCTCGTCTGCCCGTCGATACGACCGGATCGCGGCGCGCGATCCGAAGTAGCCGACGAGTGCGGCACACAGTAGCCAACAGGTCGTCAGCACTGCGCCGGTCAGACCGAGATGTCCGAGCAGACCGTACAGGGACTGGTTTCCCGAGTTCAACCGGTCACCAACCCGGCCGGAGTCCGCGAAGATCCCACTCCAGTACCGGCTCGAGTCCGCTGGGAGAACAAGAAAACCGAGCGCCATGGTGGCGGCCATGGTCACCGAAGACGTCGCGGCGGGCCGGAACCTTCGTGTCATCAACAGGTAGACGACGAACAAGCCGGGAGTGAGTTTGATAGCGGTGGCAAGACCAATGGCGACACCCTTGCCGGGGAAGCTGTCCGGCAGGGCGAAGTCCAATAGCACCAGCGCCATCAGAACGACGTTGACCTGACCGAAGGTCAGGTTGTCCTGTACGGGCTCTGACCACAGCCCGATGGCGCCGATCGCCACGGCGACCGTGGTCGCTCGGCGTCCGGGCCGGATACCGGCGACGCGCACCGAGCAGAAGGCGGCGACTCCGAGACAGCCGATGGTCACGGTCGCCAGGAAAAGCCGGGCGGATTCCATCGACATCAGCGACAGCCCGGCGCACAGGATGCCGGCGAAAGGTGTGTAGGTGAAGGGGTGATCCAGGAAACGATCCTGGTACAGCGACCCGCCGGCAATGACGTCCGCGCCGGCCTGATGGTAAATGTTCAGGTCGAACATGAAGTACTTGACCGCCGGCCAATGCCAGACCTGGAGAGCCCATAGGGCAATGGACAGTGTGGCCGCGGCGAGCAGCATCGGGAGCGCCCAACGGCGTCCTCGGGCCGCCAACCGACCAGGATTGCCTTTGATGGACCGTGACGCTGATAACCCGTCCAGTAGCACTCCGCTGTCCCGTCTTGTTCGGCAACGCTCGTCCGACGTGTCTCCCAGGACTTACGGACAGGAGAGACAGCATCCAGTCATTGGTGACCACATGCGGGCTCGTTGTTGCGTACTGGTGAACACCGATAGGACGCCTGGTGGGTCGGGCAGGATTATCCTGCGGGACTACGGTCACGGGGCACGGGACAAGACAGTGGCCGGGCGGCCGTGGCGGTGCCGAAACGACACCCGCCACGGCCTGGGCCTTGAGGTCAGCGAGGCATCCTGCCGGCCGCGTCGCGGTATTCGGCGATCTGGTCAAGTGAACTGTCCCCATTGGCCGACAGGCCTTCGGCACTGGGACCCGGCGCTGGCAGCGGAACTCCGCCGCAGGTCACGTCGCTGGCCGGCGTGGTTCCGTTGACGAGGAAGGCTTCCACGACCGTGTCGACGCACGTGTTCCCGGACAGTGCGTATACCCCGTGATCACCCTGATCGACGGCGGTCAACAGTCGCGAGTTGGCGAAGGACTGGTGTGCGAGCAGAGCACCCTCGTACGGGGTAGCCGGATCATGTGTGTCCTGCACCATCAGGATGGGAGGAACGCCCGCACCGCTCGGAGTTGGCATGGTGAGCGCGGGGCGGTCCCAGGAGGCGCAAGGCTGACTGATGGTCGCCCACCCCAGGAGCGGGTACTTGGCACCCTGTTTCGCGGAATCCTCAACCAGCGCTGCCCTGCCGCCATGCCACGGGGTGTCGTTGCAAGTGATCGCCATGAAAGTAGACAGGTACGCGTCGTCGGAAACCGGCTTGGGGCCGCTGGCCATCTCGTTGCGCGGCAGGGCGGACAGTGCCGCCCGGGCGGCGAGTACGCCCTGACTGGCAGGACTGGTGTCGGGCTGGTCGGCGAGCGTACGGAGCGCGCCGATCACCCTGGCCAAGCCGTCGAACCGCTTTGCCGAGTACATGGCGTTAACGATCTGAACGTCCAACGTGACCGGCCCGACCTTCTGGCCGTTGAGGGTCAGCGGGTTGGCTGCCAGCTTCGCCCGAAGCGTCTCATAGGTCTGCCGTGCCTGCTCGGGTGTGGCGCCGAGATGATAAGTCGAGTCGTAGCGGGCCAGCCATGGCAGGAAGTCCTCGCGGAAACGCCGCTCGAAGCCGAGTGATTGCCAATGGAACGACTGCTGCCACGTGGTCGTGAACTGGGCGTTGGAGTCGAGTACGAACTTGTCCACGTGCTGCGGGAAGTAGGTGGCGTAGTAAGCGCCGAGCCAGGTGCCGCCCGAGTAGCCGATCCAGTCGATCTTCTCCCGTCCGATCAGGGCGCGCAGCAGGTCGAGGTCCCTCACGGTTTGCTCGGTGTTGACGTACTTGCCTAATTCTCCGGACTTCACCTGGCAGTACTGCGCGGTGAGCTTGGCGGAGTCCAGCATCAGGTCGACGTTCCCCGCGCTGCGGTCGCGATAGTCGAGGTCCGCACCGATGTCGAGGCCACCGCCGCAGGTGACGTTGGTGCTGTCGCCGGTTCCTCGCACGTCGAAGCCGACGAGCTCCATGTTGTCGACCAATTTGGTGCGGCCGAGGAAGTTCAGCGGCAGGGTCCGACCCGGGCCGCCGGGGCCGCCGGGGTTGACGAGCACGCTCGCTTTGGGGGTTCCCGTCTTCGGCCGCAGCCGGCTCACAGCGATCGTGAGGTCGATCTTGTCATCGGGCCGGTTCCAGTCCCGTGGGGCCGTGAACGAACCGCACTCCAGTCGTGCGGCGTCGGCGGGAAGACCCGGCGGCAGATGGTTCGGATCGAAACACGGCTTCCAGTCGATCTGCTGAGACAGGTACCTCGCCGGCACCTGTCCCTCGTTGGCCGCCGCGACGGGTGCGGTGATCACGGCAGCGCCTGATGCCGCCGCGATCAGCGCGGCAAGCAATGTCCTGCGCACGTCTCATCCCTTCGAACACGTCAGATTGGACATATCAACCTCACCGCGTCATGTCGGTCGACGCGACGGCCGAACGTCGGTACTTGTCGCTCGGATGACGCAACCCCTAGAGACAACATTTACCTACTTTGGTTGCTACTTCCCCCTGCAAGGATGATGTAAACCCCACTCTGTATCACGTTGCGTATGGGTACGCCGGAGTGGAGGCGCATGAATGTCGCACAAAAGGATGAAAACCGGCATGGTGATTGCCGGTACAGGGGTGGTCGCGCTCGCGGCCAGTGCGTTCGGAGCCACCGGGCCGACCACTTCGAGAGAGCCGTCGATGCGCCAGCTCGACTCGGTGGCCATGCCGTTCGGCAGCGTCGTCCGGTATCAGCAGGAAATCGCCGGTGTGCCGGTGTTCGGTGGCCAAACGGTGCAGATCTTCGACTCTTCCGGAAAGCTGCTGTCCACCCAGGGCAAGACCACCAGGACGACGACTGGTGAGTTTCCGGCCAGTGACTCGGGCGCCGCGCCCGCGGCGGTGGCGGATGTGGCCAAGCGAAGCGGGCTTGCGGTCAGTGACCTGACCGCTGGTAAGGCTGAGCCGTACTGGTTCGACGCCACTCTCGGTGGCGCGGCTGGTGATTCGGTGGCTGTGCCGACCTACCAGGTGACCGTGCGCGGCAAGTTGTTCGACCAGAAGTGGACCGAGGTGGTCCGCGCCGGTTCCGATGAGGTACTCGCCTCCTGGTCGGACGTGCACGAAGCACTCGACCGTGACGTGTGTGACGCCAATCGCAAGATCGTCGTCGGCGACAACAACTCGGTGCGCTGCGGCACCTCGTTCACCGTCGCCCGCAAGGAGGGTAGTGCGGACTCGACCGTCGCCGACGTCAACAACGTGTACAAGTTCTTTGGTGACGCTTCGACGTTCTATGCCAAGGCCGTTGGCGTCGACCTGACCAACCTGGTCGGGGCGGACTATGGCGACGGCACCGGCAAGGCACTGCGTGGCACCGTGCGGATCTGCGTGCAGGGCGAGGACTGCCCGTTCCTGAACGCGTTCTGGGATGGCGAGCAGATGGCCTTTGGCGAGGGCATCACCACCAATGACGTCACCGGGCACGAGTTGACCCACGGGGTAACCCAGCACACGTCCGGACTGGAGGGCGGCCAGGCCGACTCGATCAATGAGGGTCTGTCCGACGTCTTCGGCAAGTTCATCGCCCTGTCCGCGAACGATCCCAACGACACCGGGGTGAACCGCTGGAACATCGGCGCGGGCACCGCCACCGGCGTCATCCGCAACATGAAGGACCCGCGCACGTCCCGGCCGCCGCAGCCGGACCGGGTCAACGGCCCCGGGTGGAACACCAAGAACCCCGATCCGCACATCAACATGGGTGTGATGATCAAGGCCGATTACCTGATGGTGGACGGGGACACGTTCAATGGTCAGACGGTGCGGGGTATCGGTGTGGACAAGGCGGTGCAGGTTTGGTGGGGGGTCGAGAACATGCTGACGCCGGCGGCCACATTCCTTGATTTGGGCAAGGCGTTGAACTCGTCGTGTTCGGCACTGGCCGGCAAGGGCACGGCGGGTGTCACGGCTGACGACTGTGTCCAGGTGGCCAACGCGGTCAAGGCCGTTCAGCTCGACCAGACGCCGAAGTAGCCGAACGCCGAGTTCGGATCACGATTCGGATACCAGGGCGGGCTCGCCGGTCATGGTTGATCCTCCCGGCCTACCATCCGCGTCAGACCAGGATGGGCCGGGAGGACGACATGCCATCTGCTCCACCATCGAGGCGGTGGAACCCGTGGAACCTGCTGCTGCTGGTCCCGCTACTGATGTTGATCACTTCGTGGTTCAACACCGACCAGCCGCGACTGTTCGGGCTCCCGTTCTTCTACTGGTACCAGTTCGCCTATGTGCCCGTCGGCGTGATCTGTGTCGGGATCGTCTACCTCACCAGCCGTGGTGAGGACCGATGACCACCGCGCAGATTGTCCAACTCAGCGTCTTCGGTGTGCTCTTCGTTCTTGTCACCGTGCTTGGTTTCGTGGCGTCACGGTGGCGGAGCAGTGTCGCCCTCGACCATCTCGACGAATGGGGGCTTGGCGGGAGAGGCTTCGGGTCCTGGATCACCTGGTTCCTCGTCGGTGGCGACCTCTACACGGCGTACACCTTCGTCGCCGTACCCGCACTGATCTTCGGCGCCGGGGCCCTCGGGTTCTACGCCCTGCCCTACACGGTCGTCCTCTATCCGATCGTCTTCCTGCCGCTGCAGCGCATATGGTCGGTATCCAGAGTGCACGGCTACGTCACACCGGCGGACTTCGTGCGGGGCCGCTACGGCTCCTCGCTGCTCGCGCTGCTGATCGCGGTCACCGGGATCGTGGCGACGATGCCCTACATCGCGCTGCAGCTGGTCGGCCTGGAATCCGTGCTGCGCACGATGGGCGTCAACGGTGGCGGACTGCTCGGCCACCTTCCGCTGTTCGTCGCGTTCGTGATTCTCGCCCTGTACACCTACCAGTCGGGATTGCGCGCTCCCGCGCTGATCGCCTTCGTCAAGGACACCCTGATCTACCTGGTCATCCTGGTCGCGGTTGTCTACCTCCCGGCGAAGTTCGGCGGTTGGGGCTCGATCTTCGACGGCGCCCAGGCCGCGCTGGCCAAGCCCAACCCGGTAACGGGAAAGCCGTCCGGCTCCATCCTGCTCAGCTCGGACAACCAATTGCAGTACGCCACGTTGGCGCTCGGCTCCGCGCTGGCGCTCTTCCTGTACCCGCACTCGTTGACCGGCATCCTGGCATCCAAGGGCCGCAAGGCGATCAGGAGGAACATGGTGGCGTTGCCGGCGTACTCGCTGGTGCTAGGTCTGCTGGCACTGCTCGGGTACGTCGCTCTGGTGTCCGGAGTCAAGCCGATCGTCAACCAGGCCACCGGCCGACCCGACTCCAACACGATCGTTCCCGTGTTGTTCGGCGGCCAGTTCCCGGCCTGGTTCGCCGGTATCGCCTTTGCCGCTGTCGGCATCGGCGCACTGGTACCGGCGGCGATCATGTCGATCGCCGCGGCCAATCTGTGGACCCGCAATATCTACCGGGAATACTTCCGCAAGAACGCCACGCCACGTCAGGAGGCCGCACAGGCCAAGCTGGCCTCGCTGGTCGTGAAGTTCGGCGCCGTCGCCTTCGTGCTGTTCGTCGACCCGCAGTTCTCCATCGACCTGCAGTTGATCGGTGGTGTGTTGATCCTGCAGACCCTGCCGGCTGTGGCGATCGCGTTGTACACCCGCTGGTTGCACCGGTGGGGCCTTGTCGCCGGGTGGTTCGTCGGCATGGGTTGGGGCCTGTATCTGCTGTACACGATCCCCAACCCGACGAACGGAAAGGCTCACTTCGGTGGATCGGCGCTGACCATGGACAAACTGTCGCTGCTCGGCTGGCATCCTTTCGCCGGATCACAGCTGCAGGTCTACGTCGGCGCGGTGGCACTGGTCGCCAACCTGGCCGTCGCCGTCGTCGTCACCCTGTTCGGCCGCAGGAACAGGTGGTTCAACGGCACCGACCAGACCAACCCCGTCGACTACCACGTCGATGAAGGTGATCCGAAGCTCAGGCCGATAGGTGTGCACTGAGTTCGCGGTCAGCACCGAGCGACGAGGCCAGCCGCGCCGACAAGGCCGGCGTTGGTATCCAGTTCGGCCCGGACCACCCGCAACCCGCCGAGGTAGGAAAGACCGGCATGCATTGACAGCGCCAGCCTGATTGGGTCGAACAACAGATCGCCTGCGCGGGCGACGCCACCGCCGACCACCGCTAGGTCGAGGTCGCAGACCGCCGCGGTGGCGGCGATGGCAAGACCGACGCCCCGCCCGCCCCTGTCAAAAGCCGCCACGGCGATCCCATCGCCGGCGCGGGCGGACCGTTCCAACTCGATCGCGTCAGTACCCGGCCAGCCCCGCTCGCGGGCCCACCGGACCATCATCGGACCGCTGGACACCGTCTCGACGCATCCTCGCCCACCACAGGTGCACGGCAGACCGTCCGGCTCGACAACGACATGCCCGAGGTGCCCCGCGTTCCCGGTCCGCCCACCGAATGGCTGACCGTCGAGCACCAGCCCGCCGCCAACCCCGGTCGACACCACTATGCCGATCATGAATCGGCTGCCCCGCCCAGCGCCCGCCCAATGCTCGCCGAGCGCTATGCACATCCCGTCGCCGGCGAGCTCCACCGGTACGCCAGGAACCTCCCCGGCGACCCGGTCACGAAGCGGGAACCGTTGCCAGGTCGGCATGTTGATCGGGCCGACGGTCCCGGTGACGACGTCAACCGGACCGGCGCAACCGATCCCGACCGCCCTGACGCCTCCGGTGTCGAGCACGACGTGCATCGTCTTGCTTACGGCGGCCCAGATTAGCTCGGCGTCCCCCACCGGCGTGGCACATGTCGCCTTGCGCAGCACTGATCCGGTCGAGTCGACAAGACCGGCGGCGATCTTGGTTCCTCCGATGTCGAGGGCGAGCACCCTGTCGGCCACCGTGCTAGGCCTTCACCGCGCCGGCCATGGTGAAGCCGCCGCCGAGTGCCCTGGACACCACCAGGTACAGCGCGATCACCGGAGTGGTGTACAGGATCGAGTAGGCCGCGAGCTGACCGTAGGCGACTCCGCCGTGCTCGCCGAAGAACAGGAAGACGTTCACCGAGGCCGGCTGTTTCGCCGGATCGAGCAGCAACACGAACGGCACGAAGAAGTTGCCCCAGGCGGAGATGAAGTTGAAGATCGCCACCACGGCGAGTCCGGGAAGCATCAGCGGAAGCACGATCCGACGCAGTGCCTGCATCGGGGACGCGCCGTCCACCCAGGCAGCCTCCTCCAGGCTGACCGGGATGCCGTCCATGAAGTTCTTGCTCATCCAGATCGCCATCGGCAGTGCGGTGGCCGCCATGAACACCGTCGTGCCGGCGAGCGAATCGATCAGGTTCAGTCGGACGAACAGTCCGTAGACCGGCACCATGATAGCGGTGATCGGCAGTCCCGTTGTGAACAGCACCGAGTACAGGAACGGCCTGCGGAACCGGAGTTGGTAGCGGGAGAGGGGATATGCGGCCAACACCGCGACGACCACTGTGATCAGCGCGGCGCCGCCGCTGAGCAGCAACCCGTTGACCAGCGGCCGGCCGCCGACATCCCAGGTCAGCACCGCATCGAAGTTGGACAGCGTGAACCGCGTTGGCGGCCTTGTCGAAAGCCCGCCATTGGCGTCGAAGGACGCGGTGACCAACCACAGCAGCGGCGCGAGGAACAGCAGCGCGACGAAGGCGAGTACCAGGTTCACCACCACTCGTGGACGCACGGTCTCACACCTCCGCTCTCAGACTGCGGATGTACACCATGGAGAACGCGGCGCCGAGCACCAGCAGGACAAGGGCTATCGCCGTGCCGTACCCGATCTGGCCGAACTTGAACGCCTGTTCGTACATCAGCAGAGGCAGCGTCCGCGTCTTGTTGTCCGGGCCGCCAGCGGTCAACACGTAGATCAGGCCGAAAAGGCCGATGGTCTGTAGCGTGATCAGCATCAGGTTGGTGACGACGGTGCGCCTTATCGTCGGCAGCACCACGTGCCAGAACCGGCTGACCGGACCAGCACCGTCCACCTCGGCCGCCTCGGTGAGGTCGCCCGGTACCTCGCTGAGAGCGGCCTGGTACACCAACATTGAGAAAGCCGTGCCGCGCCACACGTTGGCCAGGATTATCGCGAACATAGGTGCGGTGTAGAGCCAGTTCTGCTGCCCCAGTCCCAAAGCGGACAGTACCTCGTTGAGGGTGCCCTGCGAGTTGAGAAAGGCGTAGACCGCGAACGCGGCGACCACCTCGGGAAGCACCCACGCGGCGACGACGATGGAACTGACCACGCCTCGCAGCAGGCGGCCCCTGCGCTGCATGAACACCGCGAGCAGCATGCCGAGACCGTTCTGCCCGACCACCGCGGAGCCGAGCACGAACAGCACCGTCAGCCACAGCGACGCACCGACGTCGGTGCCGCTGACTATGTTCGCGAAGTTCTCGAGTCCGACGAACCTGGGGTTGCGTGCGGCGACGCCGCTCATCGCCGTGTTGGTGAAGGCCGCGTAGAAACACCACAGAATAGGGCCGACCACGAACAGTCCCAACAGGACGAACGAGGGGGACAGCGGCGGAAGCCAGGTGACGATCCGCTGGTGTTCGCGACGCGCCAAGGTCAGCCCGCCTTGGTCTTGTCCGCGCCAACGGCCTTGGTGACGTCCTCGGCCCACTTCCGGGCCGCCTGGTGCGGGTCATCGCCGTTGAGCACCGCGTCACCGGCGACCTGGATCGCGTTGGAAACCTGGGGGTATTCCGCCATCGTGGGACGGTAACGGGTGATCGGAAGCAGACTCGCCCAGAAGGGGGTCGTCGGGTCCTTCTCGACCAGCCTCGGGTCGGTCTGGACGTCCTTGCGCGCCGGAAGCCAGGAGAGGGCGACGTCGATGGTCGCCGAGTTCGCCCTGTTCAGTGCGGTCGTGACGAACTTGAACGCCGCGTCCGGGTTTCCAGTGTTCGCCCCGATGGCCAGCGTCCAGCCACCGGACAGCGTGACCTTGCCTGGCGCCTGCCCATGCTGAGTTGGGAAGGCCGTGGCGCCAAGGACCTTCGACCACTCCGGCCACGGTGACACGCCGCCGGGTGACCAGTACCTCGCGTACCATCCGCCGTCCATCATGAAGCCGATCTTGTTCTGGGACATCAGAGTGGTCATCTGCGTCTGTGACCACTGGGTGTCCTCGGCCTGTGCGGGCGTTTGGGTGAGGTGCTCGCGCACCGCCGTCGAGACGAACCCCAGCGCATCCTCCATGCCCTTGCTCGGTGCCACCCACTTCTTGTCGGCCGTGCTGTAGAGATCCTTGGTGTCGGTGCCGTACAGCAGCATTTCGAAGGTCTGCATCGACATGGCCTCGGCCTGCGGCTTGCCGAGCGGCATGAACATGGGCTCGACGTCTGGCTGAGTCTCCTTGATCCGGCGCGCCGCGGCGAGCACGTCGTCCCAGGTCTTGGGCTGCCAGTCGGTCGGCAGCCCGGCCCTGGTGAACACCGTCTTGTTGAACCACAAGCCACGGGTGTCGGTGCTCATCGGCACGGCGTACGTCTTGCCGTCCGCAGCCATTCCCGCTTGCTTGGTCGCGTCGATGAACTGTTGGTTCCAGTCCGGCCAGCTCTTCAGACGGTCGTCGAGCGGGAGCAGGTAACCGGCGGCGGCGTCCGCGTTGACGTAGAAGCTGTCCTCGAACAGCACGTCCGGTGCCGTCGAGGGGGAGCGCTGCATCAGCTGGACCTTGGTCACGTAGTCGTCGAGAGCGGTGATCGGATCCAGTTGGGCGGTGACGCCCGGGTTCGCCGCCTCGAACTCCTTCTTCACGGACTTCATGAAGTCGTCCATCTGCGGGAAATCGCTGTAGACCCGATAAACGATCTTGATCGTGTTGGCGTTGGCCGTGCTCGATCCGCAGGCCGTGGCCGTCAGCGCCAATGCGATGACCGCGAGCCCGGTAGTGATCGCCTTGAGCCGCACGGTGTCCCCCTCAGGGTCATGCCGAGACCTGGATCACGGACAAGCTCAGACCGTAGGTCCAAGCCGTACGCAGCGTCAACGCGGCGCACGAGTGAGCGTCAGCCTCACAGCGGATGCAGTACACGGGCCAGGAAGGACCGGGTCCGCTCCTGCTGGGGAGCGCCGATGACCTGCGTCGGCGGCCCCTGCTCCACGACCAGGCCACCATCCATGAACAGCACGGTGTCGGCGACCTCCCGCGCGAACTGCATCTCGTGCGTGACGACCAGCATGGTCATCCCGTCATCGGCGAGCTGGCGCATGACGCCAAGCACATCGCCGACCAGTTCCGGATCCAGTGCCGATGTGGGCTCGTCGAACAGCATGACTTCGGGATCCATGGACAGGGCCCGGGCGATCGCCGCCCGTTGCTGCTGGCCGCCGGACAGCTGCGCCGGCATGGCTTGTTCCCGGTCGGCGAGGCGGACCCGGGCCAAATTGTGGCGTGCTGTGTGCTCGGCCTCGGATCTGTCGCGACGCAACACCTTCCGCTGCGCGATCGTCAGATTGTCCAGAACCGTGAGGTGGCTGAACAGGTTGAAACCCTGGAAAACCATGCCAATACGGCGACGGGCCCGGTCGATGTCGGCGTCCGGATCGGTCAGGTCGGTGCCCCCGACGACGACCTTGCCGACATCGGGCCGCTCCAGCAGGTTGACGCAGCGGAGCAGGGTCGACTTGCCCGAGCCGGAGGGACCGATGACGCACACCACCTCGCCACTGTCGACGGTGAGGTCGATACCGCGCAGCACCTGGGTCGAGCCGAAGGCTTTGTGCAGGCCCGAGACCTCGATGACACTCGTCACGCCAGCACCTCCGGCGTGCGTGCGGCCGCTCCGCCGCGCCGCTCAAGGGACCGGGACAGGTAGGACAGTGGGATCGTGATGATCAGGTAGCACAGGCCGGACACCACGACAGGGGTCAGCGTCGGGCTCGTGTTCATCGCGTCCCTCCCGAACTTGGCCAACTCGTACTGGGCTCCGGTCAGTCCGAGCAGGTACACCAGCGAGGAGTCCTTGACCAGCAGGATCAGTTCGTTGGTGAGCGAGGGCAGCACGATCCGGAAGGCCTGCGGGATGACGATCGAGACCATTGCCCTTCCAGGGGACATGCCCAGCGAGCGAGCGGCCTCGATCTGTCCGGTCGGCACGGCCTGGATGCCGGCGCGCAACGTCTCGGCGATATACGCCGCGCCGACGAGGCCCAGCGCCAGCATCACCGTGGAGAGCGTGGTGAAGCGGAGGTGGAAGGCGATAGGCACGCCGAACCCGAACGCGATGAACACCAGCAGTGCCGGCAGCCCGCGGAACAGCTCCACATACGCGGCCGCGATCCAACGGTACGGCCCCACCGAGGACAGCCGCATGAGCGCGAGCACGAGTCCGAGCAGAAACGCGAACGAGAACCCGACGGCCGTGTAGACGACGGTGTTGATCAGAGCGGTCGTGACGATGTCAGGGAACTGGGCGGCGGCGACGGCCAGATCGAAGAAGCCCCGCTGCAGATCGCCCCAGTTGGCCATGAGGGCGAGCGTGACGACGGCGGCGACCAGCAGGAGGTATTGCGCGGCCCGCCCCGCTGAGCGCCGCTGCCGTCCGGTCAGTGCCACCGGTCAGCCCTTGCCCGGCATCCAGGTCGGCTGCTTGCCAAACCATGTCTGGTAGATCCGGGCATAGCTGCCGTCCTTCGCCGAGTCCGTGAGCACGGTGTTGATTTCCGCGAGCAGCGCGCTGTTGATCTTGCGTACACCGAAGCCATACTGGTCGGTGGTGTCGAACTCGTTGCTGACCTCGAGTTCCGAGTTCTTCCTCACGTAGTCGTAGAAGATGCCATTGTCGTTGATCGCCGCCTCGACCTGGCCGGTCTTGACCGCGGTCTCCAGGAGCGCGGAGTCTTCGAAGGCGACGGCTGTGACCGTGTTGCCGGTCCTCGCGTTGTAGTCCTTGAGGTAGTTCTCGCCGGTAGTGCCGGTTTGGACGCCCACGTTCTTGCCCCTGAGGTTGTCCAGGGAGGCGAACCCGGATCCCTTCCTGGTGAGCAACGCCTGTGTCGCGTGGAAGTACGGAGTGGAGAAAGTGAAGTTCGCCGCCCTCGGCGGGGTGATCGAGATGGCGCCGGCGACCACGTCGCACTGGTTGGCCTCAAGGTCGGCGCCGGACTGGATGCCGTCGAACGGAGTGTCGATCACCTGTTGGGTGACGCCGAGCTTCTTGGCGACCAGGTCGACGAGGTCGATGTCGAAGCCGACGATCTTCCCCGCGGAGTCCCGGTACTCGAACGGGACATAGGGCAGGTGGCTACAGGTCAGCAGCTTGCCCGCCTCGACGAGCTGGACCTTGCCGCCGTCGACCGAACCCGTCGAGTTGGCCGACTCGACGCAGGCGGTGGCGCTCAGTGCCAGCGTCAGCGCCGGAAGGGCCGCCAGTGCCCGATATCTGTTCCGCCCGGTCAACAGTCACTCCTCGAAGCAATCTGCTTGATTTCGGTCACCGCCGTGCGTGCGCGTCCAGTAACAGGGCTATCGACTCGGTGACCTTCGCCGCGTAGCCGAGTTCCAGCGACTCATCGGGCACGTGTGCGTTGCTTCCCGGGCCGAGTGCGCCGGTGACGACGAACTGGGCGCGCGGATACGCCTCGTGCAGCAGACCCATGAACGGGATCGAACCGCCGACCCCCAGGGTTCGCCACGGGGCGCCGAATACGTTCGTGCTCACGTCGTCCAGTGCGGTTCGCAGCCAGGGCGCCAGTTCCGGGGCGTTCCATCCGTCGGCGCTCTCGAGTCGGCTGAGCTCGACGCGAGCGCCGTAGGGCACGTTCTCGGTGACCGCCTCGCGCAGCGCCGCCAGGCAGGCGGCGGAGTCCGCCGTTGGCGGCAGACGGAAGCTCAGGCACAGCGTCGTGTAAGGGCGCAATACGTTGCCGGCATCCTCCGGAGCGGGCAGCCCGTCGGCGCCAGTGATCGACAACGTCGGCCGCCACGTGCTGTTCAGCACCAGCTCCACCTCGTCGTCCGAGGCAAGGGACACGCCGTCCACCAGCGGCAGCCCGGCACTGACGGCGCCGGGCGCCGCGGCAACGGCCGCGCGGATCTCGGCCATTCGGTGCGCTGGCACGTCTACATGCATCTCGGCCAGCCTGACCTGGCCGGTGTCCGAGTCCTCCAGCCGGTCGAGCAACGTCCGCAGCACTCGGAACGAGCTGGGCACGACACCACTGGTCATGCCCGAGTGCTGGCCGTACTCGAGCACCTGCACCGTGACGGTGGCCTGTACAAGGCCGCGCAGCGAGGTGGTCAGCCACAGTCGGTCGTAGTCGGCGGTGCCCGAGTCCAGGCAGATGACCAGGGAGACCGTGCCGAGGCGCGCGCTGAGGTGGCGGAGATAGGCGGGCAGATCGGGGCTGCCGGACTCCTCGCCGGTCTCCAGCAGGACCACGCACCGGGCGTGTGCGGCACCGTGCGTGCGAAGCGCCTCGATCGCCGCGACGGCCGCATAGCCCGCGTAGCCGTCGTCCGCTGCGCCCCGTCCGTACAGCCGACCGTCCCTGATCACGGGCGTCCACGCGTCAAGGCCGTCCGACCAGCCACCTACCGGAGGTTGCTTGTCCAGATGCCCATAGAGCAGCACCGTGCCCGCGGCCGGATCGGCTGCCGGCGACGCGGGCACGTCGACCAGCAGCAGAGGGCTGCGATCCGGCAGCTGGACGATGTCGATATCGGTGTCGGGAAGACCGCGACCGGCGATCCACGACTTGAGATGGTCGACGGCGGCGTTGAGGTGCCCGTTCGCTGCCCAGTTCGGGTCGAAGGCCATCGAGACGGCGGGTATCGCGACGAATTCGGACAGGCTCGGCACGATGTCCTCGTCCCAGAGCGTACGAACGGTACTGGTGAGCGCGGCGCGGTCCACCGATCGAGCTTAGCCCGACGACGGGCGGAGACAGGCGGGGTTCAGCATGCGGTCCCGTCACTGGGACTGAGTACTGAATCGGTGTCGTCGAGTACTGCTCCCCGCTGGTGGATAGCCTGGGAGTGCCATGGTTTCCGCAGCTCAGTGTGGTGAAGGGGGGCTACTCTGTGCTGCCTTTTCCGTGGGCGTGCTCACTGAATCAGGTGAGCACGTGTCAGGATGGAGCAGAGAAGCGTCCGTGCCGACGGTCACTGCTCCGTCCCCACAGGGTCGGCGGGTGGCCGACGGTTGAGCCGTGCACGACCGCCACGAGCGGCTGGGCGGCCTCGTAGACGAGGAGTAGGCGAATGTCGTCCCCAGAACGCTGGACACAGCCGCAGCCGGACGGCACTGTTGCCGCCACCGCGGCCAAGCCATCGGCGGAGCAGGTGATCGCGGGGCTGCGGGCAACCAGCGAAGGCGGCTCCGAGCTGGTCCAGCTGCTCACCCCGGAGGGTGAGCGGGTGAGTCATCCGGAGTTCGACATCGACCTCACCGCGGAGGAACTCCGTGGTTTGTACCGGGACATGGTGCTGATCCGCAGGATCGACCGCGAGGGCAAGGCGCTGCAACGCCAGGGACAGCTGGGGCTCTGGGCTCCCCTGCTTGGCCAGGAGGCAGCGCAGATCGGGGCCGGAAGGGCGCTTCGACCGACCGACATGGCCTTCCCCGGCTACCGGGAACACGGTGTCGCCTGGTGCCGCGGCATCGGCCCCAAGGAGATCCTTGGCATGTGGCGGGGCATCGACCACGGCAGCTGGGACCCGATGAAGTACCGGTTCCATCCTTACACCATCGTTATCTGCAACCAGTGTCTCAACGCCGCCGGCTACGCGATGGGACAGCGGTTCGACGGCAAGGTCGGCGACTCCGACGGTGAGGCCACGATGTGCTTCTTCGGCGATGGCGCCACCAGCCAGGGTGACATGCACGAGGCGTTCGTGTGGGCCTCGGTCTACGACGCGCCGCTGGTCTTCTTCTGCCAGAACAACCAGTGGGCGATCTCCGAGCCGACCGAGCGGCAGAGTCGACTCCCCTTCTACCAGCGGGCCCGCGGCTACGGCTTCCCCGGCATCCGGGTCGACGGCAACGACGTCATCGCGACGCTGGCGGTCAGCAGGTGGGCACTTGACGAGTGCCGCACCGGCAATGGACCCGTGCTCATCGAGGCGTTCACCTACCGGATGGACGCGCACACCACCTCCGACGACGCCAGCCGCTACCGGCTGTCAACCGAGCTGGAGGAGTGGAAACTCAAGGACCCGATCGAGCGGGTACGCGTGCACCTCGCCCGCACCGGCATGGCCGACAGCGACTTCTTCGAATCGATACAGGCCGAGGCAGACGTGATGGCCGCCGACATGCGCGACTACTGCATGAACCTGCCTGACCCGCCCGCGGAGCGGATCTTCTCCAACGTCTACGCCGAACCCAACCCGGTACTCGACGCCCAGCGCGACGAGTACCTGTCCTACGTGTCCGGGTTCGCCGGAGGTGACCACTGATGGCGACGCCGACCATCGACCGGCAGAGCAGCACCGAGTCGACCACCCAGACCATCTCACTTGTCAAGGGCCTCAACCTCGCCCTGCGCACATGCATGGAGCGTGACCCCAAGGTCCTGGTGATGGGCGAGGACGTCGGCAAGCTCGGCGGCGTCTTCCGAGTCACCGACGGTCTGCAGAAGGACTTCGGCGAGCAGCGCGTGCTCGACACACCGCTGGCTGAGGCCGGCATCATCGGCACCGCGATCGGTCTCGCCGTCAGGGGCTACCGCCCGGTGTGCGAGATCCAGTTCGACGGGTTCATCTTTCCCGGTTTCGACCAGATCGTCAGCCAGCTGGCCAAGCTGCACTACCGCACCCAGGGCCGAGTCAAGTTGCCGATCGTGGTGCGGGTCCCGTTCGGCGGTGGCATCGGCGCGGTCGAGCACCATTCTGAATCGCCGGAGTCCTACTTCGCACACACCGCCGGCCTGCGGGTGGTGGCCTGTTCCAACCCCGTCGACGGGTACTGGATGCTCCAGCAGGCGATCGAGTGCGACGATCCGGTGCTGTTCTTCGAGCCGAAGCGGCGTTACCACGAGAAGGCTCAGCTGGATCCGACGGCGAAGCCGTACCCGCTGTTCAAATCCCGGGTCCTGCGCAACGGAACGACGGCTACCGTCGCCACCTACGGGCCGATGGTGCGTACCTGCATGGACGCCGCGATCGCCGGCGCGGAGGACGGCGTTGACCTCGAGCTCATCGACCTGCGTACGCTGTCACCGCTCGACCTCGGGCCCGTGTACGAGTCGGTCCGGCGCACTGGGCGGCTGATCGTGGTCAGCGAGGCGCCGAGTGAGTCCTCGATCGCCTCCGAGATCGCCGCCAGGGTCCAGCAGGAGTGCTTCTACTCCCTGGAGGCGCCCGTGCTCAGGGTGACCGGGTTCGACACACCGTACCCGCCGGCGAAGTTGGAGGAGGGGTACCTGCCCGACCTCGACCGGGTGCTTGACGCCGTTGACCGTTCGTTGGCGTGGTGAGGGGACAGCAGCGATGCCGCAGTTCAAGAACTTCCCCCTGCCCGATGTCGGCGAGGGACTTGTCGAAGCCGAGATCCTGGCCTGGCACGTGAAGCCGGGCGACGAAGTCGCGGTGAACCAGATCATCGTGGAGATCGAGACCGCGAAGGCGGCCGTTGAACTGCCCTGCCCCTATTCGGGGGTGGTCAGTGAGCTGCTTGCCGAACCGGGGCAGACAGTGGACGTCGGTGTGCCCATCGTGGTCATCGACACCGATCCGAACGGCGAGCCGGCCAACGGCGCTCCTCCGGCCGCTGAGGAACGGGTACCCAACCTGGTCGGCTACGGCGCCAAGTCCAGCACAGCCAAGCGCCGCGCCCGCAAGGGTGCCGCACCGGTCACCGTTGCCGAAGCGCCGGCAGCCGAACCGGCGGTCGCCCCCGCCGCGACGGGCGGACACGTTCCGCTCGCCAAGCCGCCGGTCCGCAAGCTGGCCAAGGAACTGGGAATCGATCTCGCCGTCCTGGCTGGTTCCGGGCCCAACGGCGTGATCACGCGGGTCGACGTCGAAACGGCGGCGATCGGCGCTCCGGTGTCGGTGCGCGGAAGTCGGGAACGGCGAGTGCCGGTCAAAGGCGTGCGCAAGATGACCGCACAGGCCATGGTGGACAGTGCGTTCTCCGCTCCCCATGTCACCGAGTTCCTGACGGTAGACGTGACGCCCATGATGGAACTGCGGGCGAAGCTGAAGGACTCCGCGGACTTCCGTGGCGTCAGGCTCACCCCACTCGCTTTCGCCGCCAAGGCGGTGTGCCTCGCCGTCCGCCGGACCCCGGACGTCAACGCGACCTGGGACGCCGGGGCGGGCGAGATCGTCTACAAGGATTACGTGCACCTGGGCGTCGCCGCGGCTACCCCACGTGGGCTCATCGTGCCCAATATCCGGGACGCCGATGCCATGTCGCTGAGGCAGTTGGCCGAGGAGCTCGAACGGTTGACCACCACGGCCCGGGACGGTAAGACCGCGCCGGCCGATATGACCGGCGGCACGATCACGATCACCAATGTCGGGGTGTTCGGAGTGGACACGGGAACGCCAATCATCAACCCCGGTGAATCGGCGATCCTCGCCTTCGGGGCGATCCGCGACATGCCCTGGGTGGTTGGCGGACAGGTCGTGCCGCGCAAGGTGCTCCAGCTAGCACTCAGCTTCGACCACCGGGTCGTCGACGGTCAGCAGGGATCTCAGTTCCTCGCCGACGTCGGTGCCCTGTTGGCGGACCCGGCGATGGCGGTCACCTACTGACCGTCGAACGGTTCTCGGCATGGAAGCGGCCTGCTTCCATGCCGACAAGGTGATGCGATCAGTTCGGCAGCGCGACAAGAGGGTACGTGTTCAGGTACCAGGCCATTCTGCCGATACGGGCATCGGCGGTGATCTGGAACAGAACAGCGGTCTCCAGGTTGACTGGTGTCCTTGTGGGCAGAAACGTCCCGTTCAGTGCGACGAGTGCGACCACGTTGCCGCGTTCGGCAATCATGTGCTGCACCGTGAGCGACACATCCAGCGAGTTCGTCCAATGCGTCGCCATGCGGGAGAGTTCGTCCCGGCCAGACCAGGTGCCGGCGAAACGCAGCCGGCGCTGATCACCCGGCATGTAGGCGGTGGCCTGTGACGCGAGCAGGTCCGACCTGGCGGGAAAGTCGCTCAGGTAAGCGGCAGCGACCTCCTCGGCCTTCGCAAGCGGGACAGTGTCCGCACCTGGCAGCGCGTCCACCGGCAGGATCGGACTCGGCAACGGCGTGCGGCCGCTGAGAGCCTCGTGCGCCGCACCTAGATCGAGGTGCGCGGCAAGCCTTTCGATCAGGCCGTCCCGGAATCGGATGTGGTGCACCACCCCCAACCGCCACGGTTGTCCGGTGTCCTTCGCGACGAAGATCTCGTCATTGACCGAGAAGACCTCGTCGTCGGTGGAGATGCTGCATATTTCTGTCATGTCCACGAGGCTGAATGCTTCGCCGAAGGCGGCATATACTTCTGCGGCACCTTCTTTTCCGTGCCATTCTCCAGCATACGGTACTTTCTGCGAGGCATTGGGAAGCCAGTACGTCACGTCGTCCGTAAAATATTTCAGGGCGCCCGCGAAGTCACCTACGTTGGTGTGCTCGTAGTACTCGCCGAGCGTCTGCTGGTTGCGCTTGCTGAGCGGCACTGTCGAACCCTTCTTGTCTTGAATGCAGTCGAGGTGACGGCGGCCGAGATGTCCGGACTGTACACCGCCCACGGCCTGTCGCCTAGAGCGGCTGTAATCGCCGTTGGCTATAGCTGTTGCTTGTTGATCACCCGCGCTTGCGTAGCCGCCGGCAATTATGTCGTCCATTGGGCGTCTGAGGTAGCGGATGTCACGATCTGCTCCCCTCGTGGTAATCGAGCCAGGTGGATAAAGACGTTCGAAAGTGCGGGGATCGTCAACGGCGTGCCGGACTCCACGTGGCAGTCCGCTTCCCTGTAATGCGGTTGAGTCTCTAGTTGGTGGAGACTTCACCGTTATGGGTATGCACGCGGACGAACGGCTCTACGGAATCGGGGAACTGGCTCGGCTGACTGGGCTCACGGTCAGGACGATCCGGTTCTACTCCGACTCGGGCCTGTTGCCGCCGAGCGCGCGTACCAACGCCGGCTACCGGCTGTATGACATCCAGGCGCTGACCAGGCTGAAATTCGTGCGCACACTTCGCGAACTCGGTGTCGACCTACCGACCGTTCAGCGAGTGCTCACGAGCGAACTGACCATTCCTCATCTGGCCGCGGAGCATGCCAAGGCCCTTGATGTCCAGATCAGGACACTTCACCTGCGCCGTGCCGTGTTGCGCGCCGTGGCCACACGCGGGTCCAGCCCGCAAGAACTCGAAATGGTGTACGAACTGGCGAGGATGACCGAAGAGGAACGGCAGCGGATTCTCGACGAGTTCTGGCACGAGGTGAGCGTGGGGCTCGATGTCTCCGATTCCGCGGCGTGGATGCGCACTGTGCGGGCCAACCTGCCCGACGATCCAACCGTCGAACAGGTCGAGGCATGGATCGAGTTCGTCGAACTGGTGCGGGATAGGGACTTCCGCACGCTGGTCCGGCGGATGAACGAGGCGAACGCACGGATGAAGGCGGCCGGTATCGACCAGATTC
>JAFAZC010000105.1 GCA_019239965.1 Kutzneria sp.
GCAACCAGTCCAGAACGGTCATCCGCGAAGGGTAATGCCGATCGGCGCGCTGAGCGGGGTCATACAACGTCAGACTCTCAGTGCTGACCGGACAACCGTGCCGCTGTCCGCACCAGCGCCGCGAGTGGTCTGGACTGGCTGTCCTCAGGCCACGCGAGCACCAGGACGACCGGTGGGGCGTCGCGCACGGGCACGCAGCTCAACCCACGCGGAACAAGGCCGACCGCCGACTCCGGTATGACCGCGATCCCCTCACCCGTCGCGACCAGATGCATCAGCTGTCCGAGGTCACCGACCACGACATCGCCCGGCCCGAGCTGGTCGGCCGCCGCTTCGGGCCACCGCAGGAACGTCTGCGTGCGCAAGTCGGCAAGGGTGACGTCCCGACGGCCGGCGAAGCGATGCGCCGGGGACAAAACGACGACCTGTCCGCGTTCGACCAGAACGTCCTCGGTGTCCAGGCCTTCGAGGTCGTTGTTCGGCCGGTGCAACAGCGCCACGTCCGCCCGGCCGTCACGCACCATCGCACCCCGTTCGTCAACGCTGTGCAGGACCTCCACTGGCAGCGCCTCCGGCTCGCGCCGATAGGCCTCGAGAAGGCGGGCGAGAACCCCGCCGTCCGCGCCCGCCTTCATCACGAGCACCAATCGGCGTTCGGGATGCCCGGCACGCCTGGCACGTCGCACCGCGGCCGCGACGGCGCCCAGCACACCACGCCCGTCGCGTAGCAGGGCCTCCCCGGCGGGGGTCAACTGGACATGGCGGCTGGTGCGCATCAGTAGCGGCACGCCGAGGCGGCGCTCGAGCCGGCCGATAGCCCGCGACAGCGGCGGCTGGGTGATCCCCAGCCGCCGCGCCGCCCGCCCGAAGTGCAGCTCCTCGGCCACCGCAACGAAGTAGGCGAGCTCGCGGGTTTCTACGAGATCCATGCCGTCAGGGTATCGCCGCTGATCGAAACGGTCCTGGTCACAACGTCGAGTGGGTGCTGAACTTAGTCGATGTAACAGCGCATGTGACCATTCGAGTCAGTCATCCGGGAGCGAGCAGATGGCGATGCCCAGCGATATCCGAGCCTTCAACCGCTCGGTCATCGAGGAGTTCCGCGCGAACAACGGCCGAGTGAGCGATGAGCGACTGCGGCATGCCCCGCTCGTCCTGCTCACCACGATCGGGGTGAGGACCGGCCAGCCGCGCACGACCCCGCTGGCCTACTTCAGCGACGGCGCCAGCCGAATTGTCCTGTGGGCCTCGGCACTGGCGGCTCTCGCACACCCTGCCTGGTATCGCAACCTGGTGGCCAACCCGCGGGTGACGATCGAACTCGCCACCGACACCGGTGTTGTGACACGGCTCGACGGCACCGCCTCGACCGCACAGGGGGCGCAACGCGACCGCCTCTTCGGCATCCTCAAGGCCGTCAACCCCGGTGCCGCCGCACACCAGGACCGGACCGATCGGGAGATCCCGCTGGTCGTCGTCGACTACGTGGACTGAGGCCCCGGTCCACGTTCACGCTGGCGGATCCCCGCCAGGCGCGGCACTGTGGAGCCGCGCACGATCAGCTCCGGCTCGAAGACGATCTGCTGATGGCGATGCGCGGCACTGTCCGGCCCGGTCTCCTCGATCAGCAGGGTCGCGGCCGTCCGGCCGAGGTCGCGGGCGGGCTGACGGACAGAGGTCAGCGGCACCGCCGCGGCGGCCGCGAACTCGATGTCGTCGTAGCCGACGATGGCCATCTCCTCTGGCACTCGAACACCCGCGTGGAACATCTCTTGCAGCACGCCGAACGCCACCAGGTCGTTCACGCACACCACAGCGGTCGGGCGCGGTACAAGCTCGAGCAGACGCGCACCCGACCGCCGACCAACGGTCACATCCATCCCGGCCGCCGGTAGGACCACCAGGTTGCCACCGGGCGCAGCTGCCTCGCGCAGTCCGGCCCGCACGCCGGCAAGACGGTCCCGACACTGCGGCAACGAGGCCGGTCCGATCACCGCGGCGATCCGCCGGTGGCCGAGGGAGACCAGGTGCCGGGCGGCGAGCACGCCGCCCGCCACGTCGTTGACCGAGACCGAGCAGACCTGGTCACCGTCGGCGTCACGGTCGACGAGCACGTAAGGAATGCCGTGCCGCAGCAGCGCGTCGTAGCCGACCCGTTTCGGATCGACCGGTGTGGCGAGCACTCCGCGTACCCGCTGCTCCACACACAGCTTCAGATGTTCCGCCTCCTCAACGAAGTCGTGGTCACTGTTGCAGACCATGACGCGAACACCGGCCGCGCGCGCGACGCGTTCGGCTCCCCGGGCGACGTCGGTGAAGAACGGGTTGCCCATGTCGAGCACGAGCAGGGCGAGCATGCGGCCGTGTCCGACCCGCAGTTGGCGGGCGGACTCGCTACGCACGTAACCCAGGGACTCGATGGACGCCAGCACGCGGCGCCTGGTGTGGTCCGCGACCAGCTCTGGACGGTTGATCACGTTCGACACCGTGGCGATGGAGACTCCGCAGTACCGGGCCACATCCTTGATCGAGATCATGGCGATCCCTTCGTGCGGCATCCGCCCCCTGCGGCGGGCGCGGCCACCGTATTCGGGGCCGCGTCGCCCACCGTCAACGCGATGTCGCGAATGACCGGTCCAGTGCTGGATTCCAGTCGTCGAGACCGGCAACTCGTGCCGCATACGTCGGCGTGCTCACCGTTGCCCATCGCCGCAACGCACTGGTGGCCTGATCCCGCTCCGCATTGGTGAGTTGGCTGATGTTGGCCCCATGGTTGGCGCCTACGGCCTGGTACCAGTAGGAGTCACGGGTGCCTGGCCCCAGCCGGAAGGGCTCGGCGCCCCACGGGTCGTTCTGGCCGTACACGAACATCAGGCGCTGGCCACGCAGTTTCACCCACAGGTCGATCCCGACCATGGCGGTGGGATGGAACCGGGTGGGAATCTCACGCGGCACGAACGTGCGGGCGGTGCTCGGCGGGTAGCGCAGCAGCCCGGCGAGGTGTGGGTAGTGCACGAGCGGGTATCCCAGCTGAGTGCTGGCTTGGTAGTAGTACGGCACGAACTTCTGGTTGTCCCTGTCGGTGTAGCCGGTGAAGCCGTTGACCTTGTCGAACCAGGCGAGGACCTGGTCGTCGGGGGCGTTGGTCGGCGGCACCGCGGCGCAGTCCGCCGCCTTGCTGTACTGCCAGAACGCCCAGGCAGCCTCGGCGACCAGGTATTCGAAGGCATGGTCGACGTCGCCGACGAATTCGGTGAAGGACTCGTCGTTGTTCTTCGCCCAGGCCGCGTACCGTGGCACCAGCCGGTCACGGCGATGCAGGGCCTCGATCTGCAGGGATCTGATGGCGGCCCGGCATTCCGGCGTGCCGACGGTGGCGAAGAACCTGTCGTACGCGGAGTCCTCGTCGTTGAACACGTCGTCCGGGGCCACGTAGGCGACTGTGCCGTCCACATCGCCGGGGTAGAATCTGTGGTGGTACACCGACGCCATGCCGCCCTTGCTTGCCCCGGTGGAGATCCACCCGCCTGGATAGATCGGCTTGAGCGCCTCGACCAGTCGATGGTGGTCGGTGGCTGCCTGCCAGATGTCCAGATCGGACCAGTTCGCCGGATCGGGGCGGGACGGGGTGAAGAATCGCTCCTCGACCGAGATCTGGTTGCCGTCGAGCACCTGTGTCGGTTCGGAGCGGAACGGTGTCTCCGGGACGTTGTAGCCGGTGGTGTGCAACACCATCGGGCGGTCGGTCGAGACGTGCAACAGTGTTAGCCGCTGCTGGAAGGTGCCGGCGGCGGGGTTATGGTGGTCGGCGTCCTGCGTGTAGCTGAGCAGGAAGAACCGGTACGGCGCGGGGGCGGGTCGCTCGGCGATCACGGTGAGGCCGGGTACGGTCTTGAGCCGGTCCACGATGTCCTCGCCGCCGGCCGCCGCTGTTGGCGACACCGCCACCAGCCCGGCGATCGAGAGCATGATCGCGGTCAGCACTGTCCACAAGCGATGCATCAGGCGTCTCCCCCTGAGGAATGTTTCCGGCGGCCGGATCGCCCCGCGTCTGCGCGGAAAGCCGTTTTCACGACGCCGCGTTGAGCAGGTCGAGCGCGCTCTGCTGTCGGGCGGCGTCGGCGGAATCGAACGGCCCGGCCCAGTGCAGGCCGTAGTGATCGGTGGCGTCCCTGTCCTTGGCGTAGGCCGTGTCGGCCTGCCGGTGCAGGTAAGCCGTGTACGGGTGGTCGGCAAGCCGGGTGTTCAGCACTCCGAGACCCCGCGCGTAGGCTCCTTTGAACGACGGTCCGTCCGCACCGCAGTCACCGTTGGGCTCACACGGGTCGGTCAGCACGCCGCCGGGGTTGAGCGCGGCGTCGGCGGTCGAGGCATCGGCGAGAGTACGCGCATTGGTGAGGACCGCGGCATCGCCGGTGGCCCTGTGTAGTTCGGCCAGACCGCCCAGCACCACGCCCTGGTTGTACGACCACACCGGCTGCCCGTTGTTCAGGCAGGTGTTCAGGTCGAGCCCGTCGTTGATCAGGTGCGTACCGTTGATCATGCCGCTGGCGAGGAACCACGACCACTCCTGGTTCGCCCGGCCGAGATACGTTGAATCTCCCGCGATCCTGTTGTGCAGCGCGGCGTTCAGCTCCAGGTACAGCTCGTTGGCGATGGCATTCTTGTACGTCTTGGCCACACTCCAGTAAATTCCGCCGCCACACACGCCGTCCCAGTAGCGGGCCATGTAGTCCGCGTCGGCCCGCGCGGTGTCCAGGTACCGCGAGTCTCCCGTCAGGTCGTAGGCGTCCACCCAGGCCAGGCCCCACCAGGCGGTGTCGTCGAGGTAGGAGTTGGTGAAGTCGCCGCCCTGGGCGGAGCGGTTCGCCTCGTAGGTGGTGGCGATCGCGGCCCGGTAGGAGTCGGTACCGGTGCCACGCTGTTCGTCGATCAGGGCGGTGAGCGCGTTCGCCGAGTTCCACCAGCCGGTTGTCCGCCACAGCCCCGTGCCGGTGTCGTAGAAGCCCATCAACGCGGTCGTCGCGGCGATACGGCGATCGGCGCCCTGGTGCGAAGGGGGGTGACCAGTCGGTGCGGCGTTGGCGGCCACCGGCAGCACCACCATGGCCATGGTCGCGACGAACAGTGAGCGGAGCAGCACAGCGGCCTCCAGACAGGGTCCTCGGTGCCGTCGTCGGCGTAGTGGGTGACGATGGCGGTATCCTGCACCGACCGGCCCGCTACGGCCAGCCCCTTTCGCCGTGCAATGGGACCGCTTTCCCCAACTAAGGACAATCCGCCTTTCGGGGGTACACAATTAATTGTCAAGCACGCTTCGACCGCGGGCCCGCATCGCGCACGGATTCTTTCCCAGACAATTGGAAGATGCCGACGACTCGGTGGCCAACCCTGTGCCGCATCGTGATCGTGGATACGGTGCTCAGGTATGGCGTCCCTCTCCCCTATCGTCGATACTACCGGCAGTGACCGGACAGCAGCGAGCGGAGTAACCGACCCTGAGCACATACATCCTGTGGCCATGGCCCTCGTCCTGAATTTCGCTGCACGCAGCGATCGTGGCCTGGTCAGAACCAACAACGAGGACTCGGTGTACGCCGGTCCTCGCCTTCTGGCCATTGCGGACGGCATGGGGGGACACGCCGCGGGCGAAGTGGCCAGCAGAATCGTCATCGACGCGCTGACCCCTCTTGACACCACTGATCCGGGCGACGACCTCCTCGGTCGGCTGCACGAGGCCGTCTCCGTGGGCAACACCGGCATCGCCGTCCAGGTCGCCGAGAACCACGAGCTGGAAGGGATGGGGACCACACTGACCGCCATCCTGTTCGCGGGCGACCGGTTCGGCCTGATCAACGTCGGTGACTCACGCACTTATCTGCTGCGGGACGGCGAGCTGAGCCAGATCACCAAGGACCAGACCTTCGTCCAGTCCCTCGTCGACGAGGGCAAGATCACCGCGGATGAGGCGCACCTGCATCCGATGCGCTCGCTGATCCTGCACGCGCTGACCGGTCAGGAGGACGTGTCTCCCGCGCTGAGCATGCGCGAGGCGCGCGAGGGTGACCGGTACCTGTTGTGTTCGGACGGTCTTTCCGATGTGGTCACCGACGCGACGCTCGCCGAGGCGCTGCGGATGGATGACCCGCAGTCCTGTGCCGACCGGCTGATCGAGCTGGCGCTGCGTGCCGGCGGTCCGGACAACGTCACCGTGATCGTC
>JAFAZC010000005.1 GCA_019239965.1 Kutzneria sp.
CGCTTGTGCACGCCCGATACGCACGAACCAAGGCGGCACGAGTCGGCGTGGTTCGCGAAGCCGCTGGACTGGCCGCCTACCACGCGGGCGAGTGGGCAGAGGCGCTCACCGAACTCCGAGCCGCCCGGCGGATCTCGGGCGGTCCCACCCACATCGCGGTGATGGCTGACTGTGAACGCGCTCTCGGCCGGCCGGAACGAGCGATCGATCTCGCCCGCGAAGCGGGAAGCCTCCCGCTGACCAAGGCTGAGCAGGTGGAACTCCGTATCGTCATGGCGGGCGCCCGGCGAGACATGGGGCAGGTTGACGCCTCCGTGGTGGCACTACAGGGCCACGACCTCGACCCGACCCGCCACGAGCCGTGGAGTGCGCGACTGTTCTACGCCTACGCCGACAACCTCGCCGCCGCGGGCCGGATCGACGACGCCGTCCAGTGGTTCATGCACGCGGCGGACGTCGACGATGACGATGAGACGGACGCGTCCACCCGTGCTGTCGAACTCAGCCAGGACTCGACCCCATGACCGTGCCCTCGGCGGTGCCCGATGCCGCCTCGGCGGGTGACCTCGTCGCCCGCCACGACGCACTGCTGCTGGACCTGGACGGCACCGTCTACCGGGGTGGCGAGGCGGTTCCCGGCGCGGCTGAGGCGATCCACGAGAGTCGGGGACGCGGTGTCGGCATCCGGTTCGTCACCAACAACGCCGCGCGCTCGCCGGAGCAGGTCGCGGCCCACCTCACCGAACTGGGCTTGGCCGCCGAGGCATCCGAAGTGAACACCAGCGCCGAGGCAGGCGCTGCCATGCTCGCCGAGCGGCTGTCCGCCGGCGCCACCGTACTCGTGGTCGGCACCGATGCCCTCGCGGCCGAGGTGGCAGCGGTCGGGTTGGTGCCCGCCCGGGTGTTCAGCGCCGAGGTGGCAGCGGTCGTGCAGGGGCACTCGCCTCATACCGCCTGGTCCGACCTTGCCGAAGCATGCCTCGCCATCCGAGCGGGTGCTCTGTGGGTCGCGTGCAACACCGACCCCACCCTGCCGACCGAACGTGGTGAGCTGCCCGGCAACGGGTCCATGGTGGCCGCACTGCGTGCCGCCACCGACCGGGAACCCCTCACCGCGGGAAAGCCCGCTCGTCCCCTGCTGGACCAGGCGATCGCCGCCGCCGACGCCAGGCGGCCGCTGGTCGTCGGGGACCGATTGGACACCGATGTGGCCGGTGCCGCCGCGGCCCGGCTGGACGCGCTGCTGGTTCTGACCGGGGTGTGCACGCCGAAGGAACTGCTGGCCGCCCCGGCCGGACTACGGCCCCGTTATGTCGCCGCCGACCTCGGCGGCCTGTTCCGACCATCCGCCGAGGTCGAGATCGGTGAACAACCCGGATGGCGGGTGCAGACATCCGATGACACGCTGACCGTCACCGGTTCCGGCGATCCGATCGCACTGCTGCGGGCGCTGTGTGCCGCATGGTGGCCGGTCGGAGGCGGCCAGGTCGAGCCCTGTCCCACGAACGAAGGCGCAAAGGCCGCACTGGCGACGCTGAACATCGGCTAGCGTTGACAGGTAAACGTGGGAAACCGCACGAAGGGTCGATCATGAATCAGCCGTTTCCTGGACCGTGGCCGACCCGGCCGGTGACCAGCACGCCAGCGCCGAATGCCGCCTCGGCGGTGCCACGTGCCTCGGCGGGGCAAGTCGACACCACCACCGTCGACGCCGCGATCGGTGCGCTGAGTGACCTCGACACGGTGGCTGTGGCGGATCACCCGGCCAGGTTCGAGGCGGTCCACTCCGCACTCGCCGACGCACTGTCGGCCATCGATCGGGTCTGACCCCGCCATGGTTCGCCGCGCGCGGTTGGACGCCGAGCTGGTTCGCAGAGGACTGGCCCGGTCGCGAGACCACGCCTGCCGGCTCGTCGCCGACGGACGGGTCACCGTGCGCGGCACCACGGCAACCAAACCGGCGACGGCCGTCGAGTCGGACACACCGGTGCTGGTCCGCGAGGACGCCAATGATCCGGACTGGGCCTCCCGCGGCGCTTACAAACTGATAGGTGCCCTGGATGCCTTCGGGGTGCCGATCCAGGGCCGGCGCTGCCTGGACGCTGGCGCGTCCACAGGGGGATTCACCGACGTGCTTCTGCGCGGGGGAGCACGTGAGGTCGTCGCCGCCGACGTCGGCAGGGGCCTGCTGGCCTGGCGGTTGCGGACCGACGAACGGGTCACCGTGCTGGACCGGACCAACGTCCGTACGGTGACCGCCGAGGCCGTCGGCGGTCCCGTCGACGTCGTGGTCGCCGACCTGTCCTTCATCTCCCTGCATCTGGTGCTGCCCGCGCTGCTGTCCTGCGCGAGTAACGATGCCGACCTGATACCGATGGTCAAGCCGCAGTTCGAGGTCGGCAAGGCCCGGGTGGGATCCGGCGGCGTGGTGCGTGACCCAGCGGTGCGCGCCGAGGCGGTGCGGGAGGTCGTCGCCGTCGCGGGGCAACTGGGCCTTCGCCTGCGCGGAGTGGTGGCCAGTCCACTTCCCGGCCCGTCAGGCAATGTTGAATACTTCGTGTGGTTGCGGCGTGGCGAGCCACTTCCGGCCGAGCAGGTCGCGGAGCTCGTCGCCATCGCGGTCCAGGAGGGCCCGCAATGACTCAGCACAACAGCAGCGGTGACCGTGAGATCCTGATGGTCGTCAAGGCCAACCGCCCGACCAACCTACGGCTGGCCGAGAAGGTCGCCGGCCGCTTCGCCTCCGCCGGTATCCGGCTGAGGGTGGTCGAGGAGGAGTCGGACGACCTCGACCCCTCCTGCTACAACTCTGTCGTGCCGGCCAGTGTCGCCGCCGCCGGCACCGAACTGGTGTTCGTGCTTGGCGGGGACGGCACGCTGCTGCGTGCCGCGGAGTTGGCAAGACCGTTCGGCACCCCCGTGCTCGGAGTGAACCTCGGCCGCGTCGGCTTCCTCGCCGAGGCCGACTTCGACGATCTCGACGAGGCTGTCCGGGGCGTCATCGAACGCGATTACCACGTCCAGGAGCGGATGACGATCGATGTCGCCGCATCCCTGCACGGCGAGCTGATCGCACACACCTGGGCGCTCAACGAGGCCAGTGTCGAGAAGAGCAGTCGGGAGCGGATCCTCGACGTCGTCCTCGAGATCGACTCCCGGCCGGTATCGGCCTTCGGCTGCGACGGCGTGCTCTGCGCGACCCCGACCGGATCCACGGCGTACGCCTTCTCCGCGGGAGGCCCCGTGGTGTGGCCGGAAGTACATGCCCTGCTCGTGGTTCCCAGTAACGCCCACGCTCTGTTCTCCAGGCCCTTCGTGGTATCACCGAGCTCGGTGGTGGCCTTCGAGATCGACCCTGGTGGCCATCCGGCCGTCCTGTGCTGCGATGGCAGGCGCACCGTCGAGTTGCCAGCAGGCACCCGCGTCGAGGTCGCGGGCAGCTCGACGCCGGTCAAGCTGGTGCGACTGCGGCTCGCGCCGTTCTCCGACCGCCTGGTCAGCAAGTTCTCGCTGCCGGTGCAGGGATGGCGCGGCCCGGCCATCGACTGATCCGTCCGACCCGTGCCCGGTGATGTCGTGACTCGGACCCAAGCGGCCGAGTCGTGCACCGTCAGGGGTTGGCACTAGTGTTCGACCTGTGCTGATCGAGATGCGTATCCAGGGTCTGGGCGTGATCGATGAGGCCGTCCTCGAACCCCACAGCGGCCTGACGGTGGTCACTGGCGAGACCGGTGCCGGCAAGACCATGGTGGTCACCGGCCTGCATCTGCTCGGTGGCGGCAGAGCCGAGGCGTCAAGGGTGCGGGTGGGTGCCGAGCGGGCTGTCGTCGAAGGACGGTTCCACCTTCAGCGCGACAGCGCGGCCGGTGAGGTCGCGGCGGACGCCGGTGCGGAACCGGACGAGGACGGCAGCCTGATCGCCGTCCGCACGGTCGGCGCGGACGGCCGGTCGCGAGCCCACCTCGGCGGTCGGTCCGTGCCGGTCGGGGTGCTCGCCGAATTGTCCGAACAACTGCTCGCCGTGCACGGCCAGAACGACCAGCTGAGGCTGACCAGGCCGGCCGAACAGTGCGCCCTGCTCGACCGTTTCGCCGGCGAGGCGGTTGGTGCGCCGCTCGCCAGTTACCGGGAGCTGCGTGAGAAGTGGTTGAGTGTGAGCGCCGAGCTGACCGAGCGCACCGAGAGGTCCCGGGAGCTGGTCCGGGAAGCCGACCTGCTTCGGCACGGGCTTGAGGAGATCGCCGCGGTTGACCCCAAGCCGGGGGAGGACGCCGACCTGCACGCCGAGGCCCGCCGGTTGGCCGACGCCGACCAGCTGCGTGAGTCGGCGACGTCCGCACAGTCAGACATCAGTGGTGGTGCCGACAGTGAGGCCACCGAGCTGGCCGACGCGGGAGTCGGCGCGCTCGGCCTGGTGGCGCGGGCGCGCCACCAGCTGCTCGGCGTCGACGACCCCGCACTGCGCGAGCTCGCCCCCCGGTTGGCCGAGGCGGCCGTGTTGCTCACCGATGTCGGTGCGGAGCTGACGCGCTACCTCGATGGGTTGGACGCCGACCCGGCCCGCCTGGAACACGTGCTCGCCAGGCAGGCCGAGCTCAAGCAGCTGACCCGCAAGTACGCCGCGGACATCGACGGAGTCCTCGACTGGGTCGCGACGTCCCAGCAGCGCCTTGCCGGGCTGGACAACTCGGACGAGGCGCTCGCGGAGTTGGCGCGGCGCAGGGACGAACTGGCCGCACGGCTGGCCGAGCTCGCCTCGGTGATCACCGCCGAACGCAAGGCCGCGGCCGACGAGCTGGGCAAGGCCGTGACCGAGGAGCTCGGCGGCCTGGCCATGGCGCAGGCCAGGGTCGAGGTCGCGGTGCGGCCCAGGCTCGCTGAGGCTGACGACCCGGTGGCGTTGCCGATCGACGGTCACCTGCTGCATGCCGGGCGGAGCGGTGTCGACGACGTCGAACTGCTGCTGGTGGCGCACCGAGGCGCACCAGCCTTGCCGGTGAACAAGGGCGCGTCCGGTGGGGAGCTGTCCAGGGTGATGCTGGCGCTGGAGGTTGTGCTCTCGCACGCCGATCCGGTGCCGACCTTGGTGTTCGACGAGGTCGACGCTGGTGTGGGTGGGCGAGCCGCGGTCGAGGTCGGTCGCCGGCTCGCCCGGCTGGCTCGGACCCACCAGGTGATCGTCGTGACCCACCTGCCCCAGGTCGCCGCCTATGCCGACCGGCATCTGGTGGTGGACAAGACCGCCGACGGCGGGGTCACGAGCAGCGGTGTACGCGTGCTCAGCGAGTCCGAGCGGGTCGTCGAACTGGCCCGCATGCTGGCCGGCCTCGACTACACGTATACCGGGCGGGCACACGCCGAGGAGCTGCTGGACGCGGCCAGGGCGGACAAGAAGGCCGAACCAGCCCGCAAGTATCGACGAAGCACGACAAGGTAGTTGCTTGTCGTGTACGAATGACACCAAGTCACGGTGCCATCGTGGCCGCCCTGGACAAGCTGCTGTCCCAGTCCGACGCCGTCGCTGAACGCCAGGTCCGCTTCCTTCAGCGATGATCCCGGCCCGGCGGACAGGTCTGCAGCCCTGCCCACCGAGGTTGGTCTAGGCGCCGAGGTTGCGCTCGGCGTAGACCTTCATGGCGTCCCGAACGAGTACCGCGGTGCCCGTGCCGTGCTTGTCGTAGTTCGCCGCGAACCGCGGGTCGGCCACGTACATCTCGCCGAGCCCGATGAAGTACTCCTTCGTGGGCCTGACCGTGGCCGACAACCACTCGAAGTGCCGCTGAGTGATCGCTTGCACCTCGGCGCTGTCGGCGGACCGGCCCGCGTGGCAGGCCCGTCCGTAGTCGGCGGCGATGTCAAGCTGCCGCTGCTGGAAACCCTTCCGCTCGTGGTCACTGAGCGAGCGCCACCAGCGGTCGCCTTTCTCCCAGGCGTCCCGGCCCCAGCGTTCGACCACCTCCTGCTCGTACTTGACGTGGTCGAACCCGTCGAAGACTTCCTGTGCCATCAGTTGTTCACCTCCCTCAGTCTTGCGCAGCGTCGTGCGCACCGACTCGATCTGCCGGTCGATTCGCCGTCGCTGCTGTTCGAGCAGTGCCAGATGGGTGCGCAGTGCCGCCCCGGTGTCCTGCTCACCGCTGAGCACCTCGGCGATGGCCGCGAGGCCGAGGCCGAGGTCGCGCAGTAGCAGGATCCGCTGCAACCGCACCAGGCTGTCCTGGTCGTAGTACCGATACCCGTTGCCGCCCACCCGACTCGGCGGCAGCAGTCCGATGTCGCCGTAGTGGCGAAGGGTTCTGCTTGTCGTGCCGGCCGTGCGCGCGATGTCCTGGATCGACCACTCCATCGCCATCCCCCAGATCACACCCCTGAGTGGCGCCCATCAATGTCATGACGGATACGACGATAGAAGTTGACGCTGCGTCAACGTCAAGCAAGTGTTTCACTACCGCGGGATAACTCACCCATAACGGTCATTCTCGTGCCATTCGCCCGGCGTGGCGGACGGAGCGCCGAGCACCACTGGGACACCATCGGTGGCATGAAGCTCACCGGACTGCTGACCAGGTCGCACCCGGCGTTGCCAGGGACGACCGGCATCGCCCGGGTCGATCGACGAGCCGGTGACCTGCTACGCAGGGTCGGGCCGGGGGACGTCGCCGTCATCGACCAAGTCGACCTCGACCGGCGAACGGCCGAGGCGCTCATCGACGCCGAAGTGGTCGGCGTCGTCAACGCCTCGCCGTCGATCTCCGGCCGATTTCCCAACCTCGGTCCGGAAGCACTGCTGCAGGCCGGTATCCCGCTCATCGACGACGTGGGTTCCGATGCCCTGCGCGCGCTGAAGGAAGGGGCCAAGGTACGGCTGCACGAGGGTGTGGTGTACACCGGTGAGCGCGAGATCGCCCGCGGTGTCCCGCAGACACCCGAGTCCGTCGCCGACCAGCTGATCGAGGCTAAGGCCGGGATGTCGGTGCAGCTGGAGGCGTTCTCCGCCAACACCATCGAGTTCCTGCGCCGGGAACGGACCCTCGTCCTCGACGGCCACGGCGTACCCGAGGTCTATGTGCCCATGCACGGTCGCCAGGTGCTCGTGGTGGCGCCCGGGTACGGTCACGACGGCGATCTCAAGCGGCTCAAGCGGTACATCAAGGAGTACCGACCGGTTCTGATCGGCGTGGACGCCGGGGCCGACACCCTGCGCGCCGCCGGCTTCAGGCCCGACGTCATCGTCGGCGACCCGGACGGGATCAGCACCGAGACACTCAGGGCGGGTGCGGAGGTCGTGATTCCCGCACGTCCGGACGGGCACGCTCCTGGTATCGACCGTATCCAGGATCTGGGTATCGGTGCGGTCACCTTCCCCGCCACCGCCAATCCCGAGGACCTCGCCCTGCTGCTCGCTGAGGCGCACGGAGCCAGCCTGGTGGTCACCGTGGGATTCCAGGCGAGCCTGCGGGAGTTCCTCGACCGCGGCCGGTCCGGCTCCAATCCGTCGACCTTCCTGACCAGGCTCAAACTCGGCGGCAAGCTCGTGGATGGTGAGGCCGTCGTCGCCCTGCACCGCTCGCGGGTCTCCTTCGGCACGGTTGTGCTGCTGGTGGCGTCGGTGGCGACCGCGATGGCGGTCGCGATGGCGGTCTCCGATCTCGCCGGCAGCTATCCCGCGCTGCTGGCCTCCGCGTGGCATTCGTGCATGGCCTGGCTTGGGGGACTCTTCTCATGATCTCGATGCGTAATCACATCATCTCCATAGCCGCGGTGTTCCTCGCGCTCGCCGTCGGCGTCGTGCTCGGCTCCTCGGCGATCAGCAACCGACTGCTGTCTGGGCTGGCCACCGACAAGGCCACCCTCGGCAGTCAGGTCACCGACCTGCAGACGCAGCGGAACACGTTGCAGGACAGACTCACCGACGCCGACCGGTTCGCTCTTGGCATCGGTCCGCTCGCCGTGCGGGGCGCCCTGGATGGCAGATCGGTGGTCATTGTCACCACCGCGGACGTAAAGCCGGCCGACCGGGACGCCGTCGCGGGCCTCATCCGGTCCGCCGGCGGGACAGTGACCGGTCAGCTCGCGCTGACCGACGCGTTCACCGACCCGGCACGGGCAGACCAACTGCGCGGACTGTGCACCCGGCTGCTGCCGGCCGGCGTCCAGCTGCCCACCGCGGCGGATCCGGGCACCCTGGCCGCCGGGCTCATCGGACCACTGCTGCTGCTCGACAAGGGAACCGGCAAGCCGCAGGCCTCCGCCGACGAGATCAACGCGGCGTTGGCCGGCCTGTCCAGCGGCGGGTACATCCGCAGCGGCCAGGATCTCCATCAGGGCCAGCTCGCCGTGGTGCTGACCGGAGGATCGCCGGGAGGCAGCGACGTCGCGGACCGTTCGGCGGTCGTCGCACGCTTCGCGATACAGCTGCAGCGCGCCGGTAGCGGTGCGGTGCTGGCCGGACGCGCCGGCTCCGCGGACGGATCGGGCTCGATCGCCGTGGTCCGCGCCGACGCCGGCGGCGCCGCCGAGTTGTCCACTGTGGACGATCTCGACACCGCGGCTGGCCAGGTGGTCACGGTGCTCGCCCTGGCCGAACAGGCCAAGGGGCACGCCGGTCGGTACGGCACCGCGGGCACCGCGCAGGGGCCGGCGCCAACATCGGTTACCGGTTGAGCGAGTGTCGCGGTCCAACTGGTGCTACCGTGAAGTCCCGTGGATGGGCGGTTCGGGTCCACAGCATGTGAACATCCCGACCAGCCATGATTATGAACCGCGGGAGCCTCCTTGGTGTTGTACACACGGACGACCAAGCATGTCTTTGTGACCGGCGGCGTCGCCTCCTCGCTCGGCAAGGGGCTGACGGCATCCAGCCTCGGCCAGTTGCTGACCGCCCGTGGCCTCCGGGTCACCATGCAGAAACTGGATCCCTACCTCAACGTCGACCCCGGCACGATGAATCCCTTCCAGCACGGGGAAGTGTTCGTCACCGAGGACGGCGCCGAAACCGACCTCGACATCGGCCACTACGAGCGGTTCCTCGACCGCGATCTGTCCGGATCGGCCAACGTCACCACGGGCCAGGTGTACTCCGCGGTCATCGCCAAGGAGCGGCGTGGCGAGTACCTCGGCGACACCGTGCAGGTCATTCCGCACATTACCGACGAGATCAAGTCACGGATCCGGGCGATGGCGCTGCCGGGCGACGGCACCAACGGCTACTCGCCCGATGTGGTGATCACCGAGATCGGCGGCACCGTCGGTGACATCGAGTCGTTGCCCTTCCTCGAGGCGGCCCGTCAGGTGCGTCATGACGTCGGCAGGGACAACTGTTTCTTCCTGCACGTGTCCCTCGTGCCGTATCTGGCGCCCTCCGGTGAACTGAAGACAAAGCCGACCCAACATTCGGTGGCCGCGCTGCGTAACATCGGCATCCAGCCCGACGCCATCGTGTGCCGGGCCGACCGGGAGATCCCCAACACCCTCAAGCGCAAGATGGCACTGATGTGCGACGTCGACGTGGACGCCGTCGTCGCCGCGCCCGACGCGCCCTCGATCTACGACATCCCCAAGGTTCTGCACGCCGAAGGCCTTGACGCCTACGTGGTGCGCCGTTTGGGCCTGCCCTTCCGGGACGTGTCCTGGGCGATGTGGGGCGATCTGCTCGAACGTGTGCACAATCCGGCCGAGACAGTGCGGATCGCCGTGGTTGGCAAGTACGTCGATCTTCCGGACGCCTATCTCTCGGTGACCGAGGCGCTGCGTGCGGGCGGCTTCGCGCACCGTGCGGAGGTGCGGATCGTGTGGGTCCCCTCCGACGGATGTGAGACCGAGTCGGGAGCGGCACACGCACTGTCCGGAGTGGATGGAGTTCTGGTTCCCGGTGGATTCGGCGTTCGCGGCATCGAGGGTAAGATCGGCGCCATCCGACACGCACGCACAAGGCGCATCCCGGTCCTCGGGCTCTGTCTCGGCCTGCAGTGCATGGTGATCGACGCCGCGCGGGGGCTCGCCGGTATCGCCGACGCCAACTCCGCCGAGTTCGTGGAGCACACGAGCAGTCCGGTGATCAGCACGATGACCGACCAGACCGACGTGGTCGCCGGCGAGCGGGACATGGGCGGCACGATGCGGCTGGGTGCCTATCCGGCAACGCTCACCGCGGGCTCGGTGGTGGCACAGGCCTACGGTTCGACGGAGGTCAGTGAGCGGCACCGACACCGCTATGAGGTGAACAACGCCTACCGCGCCAGACTGAGCGAGGCCGGTCTGGTGTTCTCCGGTACCTCCCCGGACGGCCGGCTGGTGGAGTTCGTCGAACTGCCCACCGACAAGCATCCGTTCTTCGTCGGCACCCAGGCGCATCCCGAACTCAAGAGCCGGCCGACGCGGCCGCACCCGCTGTTCGCGGCGTTCGTGCGGGCCGCGCTGGACTATCGGGCAGCAGACCGACTTCCCGTCGAACTGGTCGAGCCCGCCACGGCGGTGACCCGGTGAGCTGTGGCGAGCCGGGCAGCCATCCGTTCAGCGTGGTGTCCAGCCGGGACGTCTACACCGGCAGGGTCATCGCGCTGCGCGCGGACGAGGTGCGCATGCCCGGTGGGGCCACGGCGACCCGTGAGGTGGTGGAACATCTCGGCGCGGTGGCCGTGCTCGCCCTTGACACCGAGAACGCCGTGACCATGGTCCACCAGTACCGGCATCCACTCGGTCGGCGGCTCTGGGAGCTGCCCGCCGGGCTGCTGGACGTGGCCGGGGAGACCGCGGTGCACGCCGCCCGCCGCGAGCTCGCGGAGGAGGCGGGACTCGCCGCGGAGAGCTGGTCGGTGTTGGTCGACGTCGCGGCCTCGCCCGGATTCACCGACGAGGTGGTGCGGGTGTTCCTGGCCAGGGAGCTGTCGTCGGTCGGTCGTGAGATCGCCGACGGCGATGAGGAGACCGATCTGGTCGTCGGCAGGTTTCCGCTGGAGCAGGCGGTGCGGATGGTGCTCGCCGGCGAGGTCGTCAACGCCTCCTCGGTCGCCGGCATCCTCGCCGCGTGGGCGGTGGTGGCCGGCGGGCTTCCGGCAAGGACGGTCGAGGCCGCGTGGCCGGACCGTCCGACGCGCTTCGCCGCCCGCCGTGCACCCGGCTCGGCACCCGGCGAGGAGGCTACGCTGGCCGGGTAGTCACTCCGGAAGAGGTGAACGCCCGCTGAGCGTGTCCCGATCCGACGTGGTTCCACCCGCGCTGTGTGCGGTGCTGGCCGGGTACCTCGACCACCTTGCCGTCGAGCGCGGTACGGCGCGCAACACGGTGGACTCCTACGCGCGCGACCTGTGTCGCTACCTCGAGCACCTGACCGACGCCGGGGTCAGTGACCTGTCCGAGGTCACCGAACCACACGTCACCGCCTTCCTCGCGGCGTTGCGCGAAGGGGATGCCGATCATCCGCCTCTCGCGGCGTCCTCCGCCGCGCGCGCCGTGGTGGCGGTGCGCGGCCTGCACCGGTTCGCCCAGCGGGAAGGACTGGTGCGAAGCGATCCGGCCGTCGCCGTGCGCCCGCCGATGCCGCCGCGTCGGTTGCCCAAGGCTCTTCCCGTGGCCGACGTGCTCCGGTTGCTGGCGGCCGGAGTCGGGCCGGACGTCGGCGCCGGGGACGTCAAGTCGCTGCGGGACACGGCCTTGCTGGAGTTGTTGTATTCCACGGGGGCCCGCATCTCCGAGGCTGTCGGGCTCGACCTCGACGAGGTCGACCGGGTCGAGCGGACCGTGCTGCTGGCCGGCAAGGGAGGCAAGCAGCGTCTTGTTCCGGTCGGACGGCCGGCGCTGGCCGCGCTCGAGGCCTACCTGGTGCGTGCCAGGCCAATCTTCGCCCGCCGCGGGCGGGGCGGCCCAGCCGTGTTCCTCAACTCTCGCGGGGGACGCCTGTCGCGCCAGAGCGCATGGCAGGCGCTCAAGACCGCGGCGGAACGGGCCGGACTGCACGCCAAGGTGTCTCCGCACACACTTCGGCACTCGTTCGCCACGCATCTGCTCGAGGGCGGTGCCGACGTGCGCGTCGTGCAGGAACTCCTCGGTCACGCCTCCGTTACCACGACGCAGATCTACACGCTGGTCACCGTGACTACTTTGCGTGAGGTCTATGCCACCGCGCATCCCCGCGCGCTCGGTTGACGAGGACATTCACGACTGCCGCCACCGCTGAAGTGAGGCAGTCTTACGGCGAGGCGCGTTGCTGCCATCACCGCGGCACCCTAGGCTGCGCAAAGGGAAGAAACGCGCTCATGGAGGCAAGGAGACAGGCCATCATGTCGACACCGCAGCCTCGCGAGCAGCGGCGACTTCCCGACGCCGCGGTGGACCTCACCCTGGCGCCGCACAGCCGCCCCGACGACGACGGCCTGGACGTCGTCGCCGACGGCGAGATCGGCCCCACTGGCCGGGCACGGCGCCACGTGCCCGAACCCGCGACGGTTGGTGCCCACGGTCCCGCAACGGTTCTCGCGGTGTGTAACCAGAAGGGTGGAGTCGGAAAGACCACCTCCACTATCAACCTCGGCGCCGCGCTGACCGAGTACGGCCGACGCGTGCTGCTCGTCGACTTCGATCCGCAGGGCGCGCTGTCGGTCGGACTCGGCATCCAGCCGCACAAGCTCGAGCGGACGATCTACAACGTGCTCATGGAGCGCACGGTCGGTATCGAGGATGTCGTGATGGGCACCTGTGTTCCGGACATGGATCTGTTGCCGAGCAACATTGACCTGTCAGCGGCCGAGGTGCAGCTTGTGTCCGAAGTGGGCAGAGAGCACACGCTGGTCCGCACGCTGCGGCCGGTGATAGACCGCTACGACTACGTGCTCGTCGACTGCCAGCCTTCGCTCGGCCTGCTCACGGTCAACGCGCTCGCCGCGGCTGACGGCGTGCTCATCCCGCTGGAATGTGAGTTTTTCAGCCTCCGCGGGGTGGCGTTGCTCATCGACACGATCGAGAAGGTCAAAGAGCGGCTGAATCCCAAACTGTCCATCACCGGGATCCTGGCGACCATGTATGACCCGCGCACCCTGCATTCGAGAGAAGTGATGACTCGTGTGGTCGAGGCGTTCGGTGAGGTCGTGTTCGACACCGTGATCAACAGGACGGTCCGCTTCCCGGAGACCACCGTCGCCGGTGAGCCCATTACCACGTGGGCGCCGCGTTCCTCGGGCGCCAAGGCCTATCGCGCGCTCGCCCGCGAGGTGATCGCCCGGTGACTCGGCGCGCCTCGCTGCCCGGCGCGGCCGAACTGTTCCGTCCGACCAGCCCCACCCCGCCGGTCGGCCCTCCCGCGCAAATCGGCCACCCTGTGCCGACCGTGGGACACCAGCCCGTATCCTTGGCCGAGTCCGACCAGCCTCACGGTGAGGGGAGTTCGGGCAGGGGAAGTTCAGGGCGGTGCCGGCACGACGCCAAGATCACCGTGTATCTGTCGGACGAGGAGTTGCTCGCGTTGGAACAGGCCAGGCTCGCGCTGCGCGCCCTGCACGGCTTGGCCGTCGACAGGGGACGGGTGGTGCGCGAGGCGATCGCCACCGCCCTCGCCGAACTGGCCGAGCGCGGCGAGGAGTCGCAGCTGGTGCGAAGACTGCGTCGGGAGCCCTGCCAGTGACCGAACCCGAGGGCCGCGCGCCGGCCCGGGACGGCGGCTCGGCGGGAGTGGGCACGATGGTCGAGGACCTGCCAGGGCCGGCCGGGACCGGCCGGTTCACCGTCCGGCTGTCCAACTTCGAGGGTCCCTTCGACCTGTTGCTGCAGCTGATCTCCCAGCGCGAAATGGATGTCACCGAGGTCGCGTTGCACCAGGTGACCGACGACTTCATCGCCCACCTGAAGACCATGGGGGAGCGGTGGGACCTCGACGAGACCACGGAGTTCCTCGTCGTCGCCGCGACACTGCTCGACCTGAAGGCTGCCCGGCTGCTTCCCGCCGGCGACGTCGAGGACGCCGAGGACCTCGCCCTGCTGGAGGCGCGCGACCTGCTGTTCGCCCGGCTGCTGCAGTATCGCGCCTACAAGCAGGTCGCCGTCCTGTTCGGCGAGCTGGAGGCAGGCGCCCTGAGGTGCTACCCGCGCTCGGTGGCACTCGAGGACCGCTACTGCGCGCTGCTGCCCGAGGTGATGCTTGGCGTCAGCCCGCAGCGCTTCGCCGAGCTGGCCGCCGCGGTGTTCCGGCCCAAGCCACCGCCCTCGGTGTCCCTCACCCATCTGCACGCCGGCACGGTCTCGGTGCACGAGCAGGTCGTCCTGTTGCGGGAGCGGCTGACCGAGCGCGGCGTCGCGACGTTCGGTGAGCTCGTGGCGGACTGCGCGCACACCCTCGAGGTGGTGGCCAGGTTCCTCGCGCTGCTGGACCTCTACCGGGAGGCGGCCGTGCGGTTCGTGCAGGAGGACGCGCTGACCGAATTGACGGTGTACTGGGCGGGAGATGCCGTGCGGTCCGGCGCTGACGGGCCCACTGATGGCGAGGAGGAGCAGCGCGGTGCCGATGAGTGACATGGTGGACGACCTGATCGACGCCGAAGCCGACGAGGCGGTCGACGAGGTGCCCACCGTCGGGCCCGATCTGCCCGACCTCGCCGACCAGGCGGTGCTGCACGGCGTGCTGGAGTCGCTGCTGCTCGTCGTCGACTCCCCGGTCGACGAACAGACTCTGGCCAGTGCGCTGGATCAGCCGGCGGAGCGGATCGAGGCAGCGCTGCGCGTACTGTCGGCCGAGTACACCGAGTCCGGTCGTGGTATCGACCTGCGCAGGGTGGGGGAGGGATGGCGGTTCTATACCAAGGACCGCTACGCGCCCTACGTGGAGCGGCTGCTGCTGGATGGTCAGCGCGCCAAGCTGACCAGGGCCGCGCTGGAGACGCTCGCGGTGATCGCCTACCGTCAGCCCGTGACGAGGGCGCGGGTCGCCGCGGTCCGTGGTGTGAACGTCGACGGAGTCATCCGTACCCTGGTGGCGAGAGGACTGATCGAGGAGACCGGCGCGGATCCCGACACCGGTGGCATCCTGTACCGGACCACCGAACTGTTCCTGGAGCGGTTGGGCCTGTCCTCGCTGCGGGACCTGCCGCCGATCGCCCCGTTGCTGCCCGAAGTGGATGCGATCGACGATGTCGTCTGAGCCCGGTAGGAGTTCCCAGTCCGACGCGGCGCCCGAAGGCGTCCGGCTGCAGAAGGTGCTCGCCAGAGCCGGTGTGGCCTCGCGCCGAGCGGCCGAGGAACTGATCGCCGCCGGCAGGGTTAGCGTGGACGGCAAGGTCGTTCGGTCGCAGGGGCGTCGTGTCGATCCCGACTCGGCCGTCATCCACGTCGACGGAAGCAGGGTGATCGTCCGCGACGACACTGTGCACCTGATGCTGAACAAACCCAAGGGCGTGCACTCCACCATGTCCGACGACGCGGGCCGGCCCTGCGTCGGCGACTATGTGCGGGAGCGCGCCGAGTCCGGCGGGGCGAGACTGTTCCACGTCGGCCGGCTCGATGTGGAGACCGAGGGATTGCTGCTGCTGACCAATGACGGCGAGTTGGCGCACCGGCTGATGCATCCCTCGTACGCGGTGCTCAAGACCTATCTGGCCGAGGTGCCCGGTCCGGTGGCCCGCGACGTCGGCAAGCGGCTGCGCGCCGGGGTCGAGCTTGAGGACGGACCCATCAAAGTCGACGCGTTCCGGCTCGTCGACTCGTTGCCGGGCAAGGCACTGGTGGAGGTCGTGCTGCACGAGGGCCGCAAGCACATCGTGCGCCGCCTGCTTGACGAGGTGGGCTATCCGGTGCAGCGACTGGTGCGCACCGAGCTGGCCGGTGTCCGGCTCGGCAACCAGCGTCCCGGGTCGCTGCGACGGCTCAGCAGAACCGAGGTCGGGCTGCTCTACCGAGCCGTGGGCCTGTAGCGGCCGCGATGGCGGCGACCGACGCCTGGGTACGCCCGGTAAGGCGTGGCTGGGTGGTCCGGGACGTCGCTCCCGGACCGGATGTCGACGAGTTCGCCGAGCCGGAGCAGGTGACAGCGGCGCTGGCCGCGCGGGCCACCGGCCCAGTGACCCTGCTCGCGGTGCAGCATCCGCATCGCACGCCGCAGGCGCTGGCCGCGGGGCTCGGCCTGCCGGCGGCGTTGCCGATCGCCCGCGCGGCCCTCGACCGCTTGCGCGCCGACCACTATCGGCCAGTGGCCGATGTGGTCGCGCCGTACCAGATCGACGGCCCGGACGGGACGGCACATGGTGTGCTGTGCATTGTCGATCCGACGTCGGTCGGCGCCGACGGGGTGAACCGGGTGCGGCACACCGAGGAGGTGTATCCGGAGGTGGTCGCCGAACGGGCGGCCATGCTCGACGGGCTTGGCTGCGCCACCAGTGCGGCGCTGCTGGTTCCGGCGGCCGGCGGTGCGGCACTGACCGACATGGTCGGCCGCGTGTGCACCGAGCTCGGCGACCCCGTGGTGTCCCTTGTGGACTCTTCCGCGCGTCGACACCGGATGTGGTTGCTCGGCAAGGGAAAGCAGCAGGACGACCTGCTCGATCTGCTCAGGGGCCAGTCGTTGCTCGTCGCCGACGGCAACCACCGGGTGGCCGCCGCGGCAGTGGCTGGGCGCGGATCGCTGCTGGCACTGGTCACCGGTGGCCCCCGGCTCCAAGTCGGCCCCATCCATCGGGCGCTTGTCGGCACCGGCTTGCACGCTGACGAGCTGGAACGCCGGTGGCGTGCCGCCGGGCTCGCGGTCCACCGGCTGACCGACCGCACGCCTGCGACTCGGCCGGGCTCTGTCGTCGTCATCGCCGGCGGGACGACCTTACGGGTGGACCTGCCGGCGCCGGGATCATCCGACCCGGTGCCGAGAATCGACCACGCCGCGGTAGAACACCTGCTGGTGAGGCGGGCACTGGGGGTGGATCCGGACGGGCCGGCGCTGCGGCCGTTGCCGGCCGGCCGGACGCTGCCCGGCGCCGACGCCGTGCTGTTGCTCGCGCCGGTGCCGTACCGGGACGTGCTCGCGGTGCACGCCGCCGGCCGCAGGATGCCCCGTAAGGCGACCTACTTCACGCCCAAGCCCCGAAGCGGCCTGCTGCTCGCCGAGACCTGACGTTGCCAAGCGCGGAGCTAGACTCCGGTCCATGGGTGTCCTTCCGCCGGACTACGACAGTGATCCCGGACGCTGGCGGTCGTGGGAGTCGCCTCGCGATGTGCACGAGATGCTCGTCCCGCGGCTGCGTGGACCGGTCCTGGACGTCGGTTGCGGTGAAGGACGGCTGGCGTCCCTGCTGGCCAGTGGAACCCGCTGGGTCGGTCTGGACTCCTCGCCAGCGCAGCTCGCCGCGAATCCGCATCGGCCGCTTGTGCGGGGCGACATGAGGGCGTTGCCGTTCGGCGACGGTAGCTTCACCGAGGTGGCACATCTGTGGTGCCTGTACCACCTCGCCGATCCGGTGCCGGCGGTCGCGGAGGCAGCCCGCGTGTTGGCCACTGGCGGACGCTACTTCGCCTGTACGGCGGCACGCAGCAATGACCCGGAGATCATGCCCGAGGGTTACCCGCCGTCTTCCTTCGACGCCGAGGAGGCTGCCGATGTCGTGGCCACGGTGTTCGGCGAGGTCGAGGTGTGGCCCTGGGACGGCAGGTTCCTTCCCTTGTCCACGCGCGAGGAGATCCGCGCCTACTGTCGCCACCACCTCATACCCGCCGAGCGGGCCGAGCAGGTGGGCCTGCCGCTGTGGCTGACCAAGCGGGGCGTCCTGGTGTTCGCGACGAAACGTGCCGACACCCCGGTCGCCGAGGTCTGACTACGCCGAGCGGGACGCCAGGAATCGGGTCAGCTCGCTGGGGTCGAAGTGAAACATTTGCGCACGGGCGACTTTGCCGTCCAGGACGTGGTAGATCCCGACCTCGGCGGTGTCGAGGCGCCGATGGCGATCGACATCGACGGCCCTGTGCCGGAACATGACGGTGACGGCGCCGTCCTCTCCTTCGGAGAACATCGGGTCGAGCGGAGTGCCCCGAGTGGACTGGTACGGCCCCCACGCCTCGGCGAACGCCCTCGCGTGCCTTCCGGCACCGTCGAGCCCTCGATAGACGCCGCCGTAGGGCAGTGCCGGCGATTCGTGGATCTCCACCTCGTCGTGGTAGCAGTCGAGCAGTGTGCCAAGGTCGCGGTTGGCCACGGCGGTGAACAGGCGCCGCACGACATCGACGGTGCGTGACATTGCCGTTCCCTCGTCCTGTTTCTTATTCTCCGGGTGTGTCACAGTATTAGACCATATCGTCTATTACGGGTCGAGCCTGCCAGCTGACACGGTCAGACGCGCGCCAATGAGACGGGATCAGCCCGCGACGGCCAGGGCGGCGCGCACGGCGGCTTCGAGTTGGGCGCGCAACCCTGACGGCAGCGGTGTGCCGGCGACGAGGTGCCGCCGAACCGCCCCCTGGGGAAGATCGACCACAGCGCACACCGTCCGCTGCACGGCGGCCTGGTGCGCCCGCCCGGCCAGCCGCCTGGTCAGTCCGGTGAGACCCGCATTGAGCGGACCGTTGATCTCGTGCAGCTCACGTCGCAGGTCGGCACTGGCGACCCCGTCGACGACGTCCTCCCGGCGCAACGAGGCAAGCAGCCGTGCGTCCGATCGGTGCCGCAGGGAGAAGTCGTGGATGCTCATGGCGGCGGCAACCGCCGCCTCGACAGGATCGGGATGGTCCAGTGCGGCCAGGAACTCACGCTGCGAGCGGCGTGCCGCACGCAGCCACATGGCGGCAAGAAGCTCGTTGAGTGTCCCGAACCGGTGGTAGATGGACCCTTTGGGTGCACCACTGGCCGCGACGATACCGTCGAGCGTGACCGCTCGTGCACCGCGGCCGAGCACGAGATCCCGCGCGGCGTCGAGGATACGGTCAGCGGAGTGCAGCTCAGGTCGCGGCATCGGGTCAAGTAGATCACGGGGTGGCTTCCGATGGTACGGTTGGCCGCTGACCGGGGTTGGCTGCCGGGACACTAGGGTCATAGTCATGGCAGTACGAGCGGTGCGCGGGGCGACGCAGGTCGACGCGGACGACCGGATCCAGGTCCTCGAGGCGACCGCCGAGCTGGTCGCCGAGGTTCTGCAACGCAACGGCCTCACCCCCGACGACCTGATCAGCGTCGTGCTGACCGCGACACCGGACCTGCACAGCGAGTTTCCCGCCTACGCCGCGCGGATGGCGGGACTGGCCGACGTGCCGTTGCTGTCCGCGACCGAACTCGACGTCGTCGGCGCGATGCCCCGGGTGATCCGGCTGCTCGCCCATGTCGAGACCGATCTCGCCCGCGCTGAGATCAAACACGTCTACCTGCGGGGTGCCGCGGCGTTGCGCACCGATCTGCCGCACTGAGGCTGGTCACGGGCGGCCGGCGTGGAGACCGGCTGGTTCGTCCCACGTGAGCCCGGGGCAGAATGGACGCCGCACGGTCGTGTGGCGGCGGGAAGGACGAGCGGTGAAACAGGGCGAGCTGCGTGGCGTGGTGGCCTTGGACGGTCCGTCCGGCACTGGCAAGTCCACCGTCGCGCGTCGGCTGGCGAGCACGCTCGCCACCCGTTATCTGGACACCGGAGCGATGTACCGGGCGGCGACTCTTGCCGTATTGCGGGCCGGCGTCGACCCGACAGACCGGGTGCGAGTGGCCGAGGTGGTGTCGGCCGCCGAGATCGCCGTCGCGACCGATCCGGCCGCTCCGACGACGACGCTGGACGGAGCCACCGTCTCCGCCGAGATCCGTGGCCATGAGGTCACCGCCGCGGTGTCGGCGGTGTCCGCCGTGCCCGAGGTGCGGGCCCAGCTGGTTGCCGAGCAGCGGCGGATCATCGCCGACGCGGTGCTGCACGCGGGCGGCATCGTCGTCGAGGGTCGCGACATCGGCAGCACGGTGGCGCCGGACGCCGGTCTGAAGATCTACCTGACCGCGTCGGAATGCGTGCGAGCCGAGCGCAGGGCGCGGCAGGACGGCGCCGACGGGCGATTGTCCACTGTGGAGGAGACGCTGGCCGACGTTCAGCGCCGGGACACCTATGACTCGACAAGGACCGCCTCGCCGCTGCGCCGCGCGCAGGACGCCGTCACGGTGGACAGCACCGACCTCGACCTTGCCGGGGTGCAGGCCGCGCTGTTGGCCATGATCGCGCAGCGTGGCCTGTGCCGGGCACGGGCTGGGAGCGGCAGTGAGCACTGATCTGCCCAGCGGCTCCTGGCCGTGGCTGCACGATGCCGCGCGCTGGGTGGGCGGATGGATCTACATACCGAGGCTGCGGCTGCGCGTGCGCGGCAGCGAGCACGTGCCGGCGGAAGGACCTGTGGTCGTCGTCGCCAACCACAGCACTATGCTGGAGGGACCGATCCTGTTCGGGGTGTTGCCGCGGCGGTTGGTGTTCCTGGTCAAGAACGAGATGTTCCTCGGACCGCTCGGGTGGGGGTTGTGCCGGCTCGGTCAGATCCCGGTGCGCCGCGGCGAGCCCCATCGCGGCGCTCTGGCGACCGCGACCCGGGTCCTGAATGCCGGCGGCGTCGTCGGTGTCTTTCCCGAGGGCACCCGGGGCTCGGGCGCGGTCGAGCACGCACACGGCGGCGCCGCCTGGCTGGCACGCGCGACCGGCGCGATGGTGCTTCCGGTGGCCTGCCGCGGTACGACATGGGGGGCCGGGACGAGGAACCGGTGTTCCCGGCGAGTCGTCGACATCGTGATCGGTGCCCCGTTCTCGCTGCCGGCCGAACGGGGTCGTGCCGCGCTCGCCGCCTCGACCGGGCGGCTACGCACCGAGCTCGCCGCTCTTGTCGACGAGCTGGATCGACGCAGGGCCGGTGGCCCCGAGGAGGACGTGTGACCGACCTTGACGGAACCTGGGCCGACGAGGCCGAGTGGACGGTCCTGGACACCGGGGCCGAGCGGGACACCGAGGCGGGCGACCCGCCGCAGCCGGTGCTCGCCGTTGTCGGCCGACCGAATGTCGGAAAGTCCACACTGGTCAACCGGATCCTCGGCCGCCGGGAAGCAGTCGTGCAGGACGTGCCCGGTGTGACACGGGATCGGGTGGCCTACGACGCACTGTGGAACGGTCGTCGGTTCACCGTCGTGGACACCGGAGGCTGGGAGCCGGCCGCCGTGGGCCTTCAGGCCTCCGTCGCGGCGCAAGCGGAGTCGGCGATGGCCAGTGCGGACGCCGTGCTCGTCGTCGTCGATGCCACGGTGGGCGCGACCAGCACGGACGAGGCCGTGGCCAAGGTGCTGCGCAGGTCGCGCCGACCAGTGCTGCTCGCGGCCAACAAGGTCGACGACGACCGGCTGCTCGCCGACACCGCGTCGCTGTGGTCGCTTGGGCTCGGCGAACCGTATCCAGTCAGCGGCCTGCACGGCCGCGGGTCGGGTGACCTGCTCGACGCGATCCTGCGTGCGCTGCCTGAGACGCCTCGCGAGGCGGTCACCGAGCATGCCGGGCCGCGTCGGGTCGCCCTGGTCGGCAAGCCCAATGTCGGCAAGTCGAGTCTGCTCAACCAGCTCGTCGGTGAGCAGCGTTCGGTGGTCGACGCGGTCGCCGGTACCACGGTCGATCCGGTGGATTCGTTGGTCGAACTGGACAATCAGGTCTGGCGTTTCGTGGACACCGCGGGTCTGCGCAAGCGAGTCACGTTCGCCAGCGGCATGGAGTACTACGCCTCGCTGCGCACCAAGGCCGCTATCGAGGCGGCCGAGGTGGCCGTCGTGTTGCTCGACGCTTCCGCTCCGATTAGTGAGCAGGATCTGCGGGTGCTCACGATGGTGGTGGAGGCCGGTCGGGCCTGCGTGCTGGCGCTGAACAAATGGGACCTCGTCGACGAGGACCGCCGGCACCAGCTGGAGCGCGAGCTGGACCGGGGCCTGGTGCGGGTGCCCTGGGCGCAGCGGGTCAACGTCTCGGCGCTGACCGGGCGGGCCGTGCACAAGCTGGCCCCTGCCCTACGGACCGCGCTGACCTCATGGGATTCCCGTGTGCCTACGGGCGTCCTGAACTCGTGGCTGAACGACCTGATCGCGGCCACTCCGCCACCGGTGCGGGGCGGTAAGCAGCCAAAGGTGCTCTTCGCGACCCAGGCGGGCACGAGGCCCCCGACGATCGTCCTGTTCACCACGGGCTTCCTCGAAGCCGGCTACCGCCGGTTCGTCGAACGCAAAGTCCGAGAACAGTTCGGGTTCGTGGGTAGTCCGGTGCGCATTTCCGTGCGGGTGAGGCAGAAGCGCACCCGCACGACGTGAGCGGAGCACGGGCCCGGTCATCCCGGGATTACCGTTGTGGAGAACCGAACTCGCGATAACCGCCGACACGATTCGGTTACGGGGCCTCGCCGCGTCGCGAGCACGCGATTATGGGAAAAGTCGTTGGCGGATAGGCACACGAGTCGGCGCGGCATTTCACGTCCGGGCCGTCCAGCCCTGATGCTCGCGGGGACGGGCGGGCGGTGAGCCGAACAGCGGGGTTGGCCCTGCTTGGTGTTCGTGAGAGGCCCTGGCGGCCCAATCGGTCGGTGGACGTGTGCAACGCACCGCCGAAAGGGTGAACAGTACTCCTGATCGGCGGTTAATAATGTGTGATCGGTGGCGCTAAAGACTTCGACGGGGTATGTGGACCGCTCGGCGCAGCTCTCGGTACGTTCGCCGCAGTGCTGTCGAACAATGCCTGTTCGGCGCTCCCCGGCCGCTCCAGGGCTGTCCCAGACGTGCTAGATTCCCTGACGTATTTGACGAAGATCAACTTTGGTGCAGGTCGCCATGGGTCGTTCCGCGGTGGGAATCACCCTGATTTCACCCGGTGGACACCGTTGCCACCGCAATCGCTGAGCGTTCGGAGACTTCGTGGAGAGCCGTGAAGAAGGACAGTGACTCCACCCGAGAGTACAAGTCGATCAGGACGCAACTGGTCGGCGCGGTACTGATCCCCAGTATCAGCCTGCTCGTGCTGTGGACCGCGGCCGCGGCGTACCTGGTCTTCAATCCCGTGTACGTCAAGGCTGTTTCCTCCAGTGTGCGGGAGGCGTCACTTCCTGCCGTGACCGCGCTGGCCTCCTCGCAGAAGGAACGCCAGCTGAGCATGACCTATCTCGGCAGGGCGGCTACTGGGCTGCGGGAGCTGCACGACCAAGAGCAGCAGACCGACAAGGCACTGGTCCCCATGAGGGCCGCGATCAGTTCGGCCCAGCAGCACGCTCCCGACGAGCTTCAGCAGCGCATGAAGGCCCTCAACGACAGTCTGGACCGGCTGCCAACGATCCGTTCGCAGATCGACAGCCGGACCATCGACAAGAGCGAGGTGTTCAACTACTACAACACCCTGCTCGACGCGGCGACCAGACTGTTCGATACACAGGCGCGGATTCTGCCCAACGTGAGCATCACCAATGGCGGCATCGCGGGAGTCTCGGTGTTCCGGGCCAGCGATATGCTGTCACGGTCGGCGGCGCTCATGGGCGGAGCGTTCTCCTCGGGATCGTTGAACACCCAGGAACATCTGACCTACACCAACCTGGTCGGCTCCTATCACGCGGAGCTGGACAAGGCCATGCCGTTCCTGCGTCCCGATGTCGCCGACCGGGTCAAGACGCTGACCGGAAGCGACCCGTGGCACCATCTCAGCGACACCGAGAACGCCTTCATCGAGCGCGGCCCGTGGACCCGTGGGGCGGGTGGACTCCCGATCAGCGAGGGTGACTGGCAACAGCTGACGACGCAGGTGTCCGACTCCCTCGTCAACCTCACCATCGCTCAAGCGGACGAGGTCTCCAACCAGGCCATCACCGACGCCAACACCGAGCTCCTCGATGTGATCATCGGTAGTATCGTCGCCCTGCTCGCGGCCGTCGGATCCATCGTGGCCGCGATCCGGGTCTCCCGGACGCTGGTCGGCAAGACCCTCGTGTCCCGGCTGGCCCGGCTGAGGGGAGAGGCACTCGGCCTCGCCCGTCAGCAGCTGCCCGACATCGTCCGCCGGATCAGGTCGGGCGAACCCGTGGACGTCGAGCAGGAGCTGCCCGAACTCGACTACGGCTCGGACGAGATCGGCCAGGTCGCCGAGGCGTTCAACGCGGCCCAGTCAGCCGCCGTGTCGGCCGCGGTTACCGAGGCACAGGCCCGCGAGGGTGTGCACAACGTGTTCCTCGGTATCGCGCACCGCAACCAGGGCCTTGTGCACCGTCAGCTCAAGATCCTGGACGCCATGGAGCGCGGCGAGGAGGACCCCCGTCAGCTGGAACGGCTCTTCCAACTGGACCACCTGGCCACCCGGGCGCGCCGCAACGCCGAAAACCTGATCATCCTCGGTGGCGAGCAGCCGGGCCGGCGCTGGCTCAAGGCGGTCAAGCTCGTCGACGTGTTGCGCGCCGCGGTGTCCGAGACCGAGCTCTACCACCGGGTCCAGGTGGAACGGGGACCAGACATCGCGATCGCGGGTTCGGCCGTCGCCGACACCATCCACCTCATCGCCGAACTGGTCGACAACGCCACGTCGTTCTCGCCGCCCCGGTCCCAGGTGCTGGTCAGCAGTACCCTGGTCGCCCGCGGAGTCGTGGTCGAGGTCGAGGACCAGGGACTGGGCATGAGCAAGGAGGACCGGGACCGCGCCAACGCGATGATGACCGCTCCGCCCGAGTTCGACGCGATGGCACTCAAGGCCGACTCTCGGCTCGGACTGTTCGTGATCGCGCGACTGGCCTCGCGACTCGGCATCAATGTCGAGTTCCGGGTGTCGCCGTATGGCGGTACCCGAGCGATCGTGCTGATACCGTCGCAGATCCTGTCTCGTGACGTGTCCGATGGTCCGGAGTCGCCCGAACACCCCGAGGTGCCCGCCGGTCGTAGCGCATACGACTTGGATGGTGACGACCGGAGTTCCGGGTTGCACCGGCAGGAAGCTCTCGTCGAGTCCGACGCCGCTGACTCGCTTGAGGGCACGGAGCTCGACGAGTTCTGGTCACTGAGCCGGTCGCGACTGGTCAACGAGGTGCACACCATCGAGGGATGGCCGAGCGCCGACGCCGCGCAGGAGGCCTCCGATGTGACGCTGACCGACCTGTCCGCGATCACCAGTGGTCCGTTGACCGCGCCGAAGTCGACGCGGCCCCACCGCTACTCCCCGGAAAGACCCGATTCGGAAGGGGTCGACCCACAGTGGATCAATCCGGAGAGAGTCAAGTTAGGGGAGGCCATCAACGGGGAGAACGAACAGCTGCAGGTGCCTGCGACGGACCGGCCGGTCCTGCCACGACGGAGCCCGCAACGCAGCATCGCCCCCCAGCTGCGTGGCGACGTCTTCGACGAACCGGAGGCCGAGGTCAACGGCGGACGATCCGCAGAAGAGATCAGGAACACCATGACGGCGTTCCAGCGCGGCTCGCTTCTCGGCCGCCAGGCAGCGTCGATGGAAGATCAGTGAGCGGTAACAGGGAAGTCGGGATTCGATGAACGACAAGGCCACCTTCGAGACGGATCTGAACTGGCTGCTGGACAACTTGGTCGAGCGGGTCGTGGACACCAAGCACGCGATCGTGCTTTCCACCGACGGCCTGCTCATCGGGAAGTCCGGCGGACTGTCCAGGGACGATTCCGACCAGCTGTCGGCAATGGCCTCGGCCTTCCAGAGTCTGGCACGGGGTACGGGCCGGCATTTCGCCGGCGGTCAGGTGCGTCAGACCATCGTGGAGATGGAGCACGCCTACCTCTTCGTGACCGCGGCGGGCCATGGTGCCTGCCTCGCCGTGCTCGCCGAGGGCAACGCCGACGTCGGCCAGATCGCCTACGAGATGAACCTGCTCGTCAAGCAGGTCGGTGTCTATCTGAGCGCGGCACCACGCCACGCTCCGGCCGTGTCCGGCAACGGGCAAGGGTCCTGATGGTGACCGACGAACAGGACAGCTGGTTTGACGATGAGGCTGGACCGCTGGTTCGCCCCTACGCCATGACCAGAGGCCGCACCCAGCCGGCTGCCGGTTGGCTGGATGTGGCGACCCAGGTGGTGTCCGTGGTGTCCGGCGAGGACTCGCTGGGGCTCGGGCCCGAACACCTGACGATCCTTCAGTTGTGCCAACGTCCATTTTCGGTCGCCGAGCTGGCCGCATACGTCAACGTTCCGCTCGGTGTGGTCAAGGTGCTCCTTGGCGACCTGATCGAACGCGGCGATGTGGTGGTTCGTCATCCCGAGCGGGCCCTGGAAGCCCCGGCCCGTGATCTACTCCAGGCGGTTCTCGATGGTGTCCGTGCACTCTAGCCAGCAGGCCATGAGCCTGATTCCCGCATCCGTCAAGATCCTTGTGGCTGGCGGCTTCGGTGTCGGCAAGACCACCTTGGTCGGTTCGGTCAGTGAAATCCCGCCGCTGAGTACGGAGGAGATGCTCACCGAGGCCAGCGCCGGGGTAGACGACCTGGCCGGGGTCGAAGACAAGTCCACTACCACGGTCGCCTTGGATTTCGGGCGTATCACGATCAGCCCACGCATCGTGCTGTACCTGTTCGGAACTCCGGGACAGGACCGTTTCTGGTTCATGTGGGACGAGCTGGCCAACGGCGCCATCGGGGCCATCGTGCTCATCGACACCCGCCGGCTGGAGACCAGCTTCGCCGCGATCGACTTCTTCGAGCGGAGAAACATTCCGTTCGTGGTCGTGGTCAACCGCTTCGACGGGGCCTACGACTACACACCCGACGAGGTCCGTCAGGCACTGGCCATCAACGACGGGATCCCCGTCATGGTGTGCGACGCTCGCAAGAGCGACTCCAGCAAGCTGGCACTGATCAAGCTGTTGGAGCACGCCATGAGCAAACTGCCGGTGGAGTAAGGCACCGCACGGTCGAACAGGCGCCCCTACGGTGAGGGGCGCCTGTTCTGACATCGCTGAGTCTGTCCGGCCGCGTTTGCCCGGTCACAAGGTCCAGGAGACGCGACTGACCGGAGATCACACGGCTAGCGGCGCCATCACGACTGTGAAGGGTCGTAGGAACGGATCCGCGTCGAGGATCCGGTAGCCCGGTACCCGTTCTGGGGCTTTGGCGATCTCAGCGATCACGCCGGCGACATACTCCAGATGGCTTTGGGTGTAGACACGCCGTGGGATTGCCAACCGGACGAGTTCGAAGGGAGCCGGGATGGTCAGGTCGAAGTTGTCGTCAATGCTCCCCAGGTACAGCGAACCCACCTCGCTGCAACGGATCCCGCCTTCCAGGTACAGCTGGCAGGCCAGAGCATGGCCGGGAAACTGGCTCGGTGGCAGGTGGGGGAGCAGGCGGGCCGCGTTGAGGTAGAGGGCGTGGATGCCGGGCGGCTGCACCATGGCGACGCCGGCGTCGTTGACCAGGCGTGCCAGATGGGCGGTGTGGTCGGCGCGGGCGCGGAGGTAGCGGGGGTCGACCACCTCACGTAGGCCCTGTGCCAGCCGGGCGAGGTCATGCCCACCCAGCCCGCCATAGGTGAGGTGCCCCTCGGTGCCGATCAGTTGAATTTCGCACTGTCTGGCCAACTTCGGATCCCGCAGACCGATGAACGCACCCTCGGCGGTAATGCCGTCCTTCTTCAGACTGGCCGTACAACCGTCGGACATGCTGAACGCCAGGCTGGCCACTTCTTTCGGGGTGCGGTGTTGGTAACCAGGTTCGCGTTGCGTGACAAGCCACGCGTTCTCAGCGAATCTGGCCGCGTCCAGAAACAACGGCACCTGGTTGCGGTGGCACAAGTCACGGGTTGCTCGCAGGTTGGCCATGGACACCGGTTGGCCGCCTCCGCCATTGTTGGTGACTGTCATCAGGACAAAAGCCACCTTGGGGCCGTCCGGCCCGGCCAGTGTGGTGGCGAGAGTGTCCAGGTCGATGTTGCCTTTGAACGGGTAGGCGCTGTCCATGTCCGCGGATTCTGGGCAGGGCAGGTCCAGTGCGGTGGCCCCCGTGGCCGCGACGTTGAATCGTGTGGTGTCGAAGTGCGTGTTGCTGATGCTGATCTTGCCGGGTCCTAACAGGGCCGAGAACAGGATTCGTTCGGCGGCGCGGCCTTGGTGAACCGGCAGGATGTGCGGGTAGCCCGTGAGATCCCTGACCGCGTCACGGAAGGCGAACCAGCTGCTACGGCCGGCGTAGCTGGCGTCGCTGAGCACGGCGGCCGCGTCCTGTCGGCTGGACGTCGCACCCGTGCCGGAGTCGGACAGCAGGTCGATGGTGACGACATCGGCTGGCAGGTTGAACGCGTTGTATCCGGCCCGGACGAATGCCTGCCGGCGCTCGGCCGGTGTGGGGAACGGGATCGGCTCGACCATCTTGATGCGGTAGGGCTCCATTGCCGGCAACGCCGTCTCCTTCTGTGCTCATGCGGGCGCCATGCGGTCGTCCCGGTTCGAGGGAGGCATTGCAACCGGCCATTGGCGCATGGTCAGCCTTCCGCACCGACCGACAGTTGATCAAACGGCCGAACAGGTGACGGACCCGCCTGCAATCGAGTGGTGTGGCCACCTGTTCGGCCGTGACGTCCCGTCAGCCTGTGTTCGGTGGCCTGGATACCGGGCCAACGGCTGTCAGCGCGGGCGGGTAGCCGCAAACCAGCCGACCGTGAACACCCCAGCGCCGCGTGCGGCGTCCAACGCCCGTTTACCCGCCTGGAACACGTCGCCAGCGGGACCGTCGTAGGTCAGCCACCGTTCGCGGTCCTCAGGTGGTGTGCTGCCCCAGCACAGCTGTTCAGCGAACAGGTCCACGGCATGAGTGACCTCGAATCCGGCGGTCCGCATCATGACCGGATAGCTGTCCACAGTGCCCAAGCCCGCCAAGCGGATGTGCTCACAGACCGGCCCGATGACGCGCTGGATCTGTTCATCGGTCTGACAAACCCCCCAGGGGCGCTGCAGCCAGTCCATGCCGACCAGCCGACCTCCGGGCTTGAGAAGTCGAAACGCCGCTTCGAAGAACATGTTCTTGTCGGGGAGATGACATACGGACTCGAAGAAGGTCACCGCGTCAAAGCAGGAATCAGGCCACGCGGCCAAGGTGCGGTAGTCCTGATCGCCGATGGTCAGGAAGACAGCCTGCTGTACCATGCCTTGTTCGACCGCCAGCGCACGGGCCCGTTGGCTGAGCGAATCGGAGTTGGAAACCCCGACGAACGTGGCGCCCGTGAGACGGGCACAGTTCAGTGTGGCACCCCCTGGACCTGACCCGAAATCGAGGGCCCGATCACCAAGCCCCAAGCCAGCGACAGCCATCAGATCACGTTCCAGTATCAGCGCGGCCTCCACGGGCGACATGCCGGCGGCTTCGGCGGTCGGATCGCCATGGTGCCAAATCGTGCCCATCAGCCGTTCGTAGGCGATGCCGGCGCCCTCGCCATCAGCGTCGTAGAAGCGACGGACCTTCGCTTCGTGGATCCGCGTGTCGGTCATCGTGTTCTCCCCTAATCAGGCCGCTCACCGGCGACAACGGGGCGGGCAGCGGCCCCGCGCAGCCCCATGAGTGACACAGTCTTTCCCGGTGTCCGTTCAGGCATGGGCAAGCTGGTCGAAGCGGGCCCGCGCCGGTGTTGTGCTGTACGCCTCGGCGGACAGGTAGACGGTGATGCCGGGACGCACCGTACCGGTGCGCAGCGCCACGTGCGGGATCAGGCCGACACCGTCGCGCAGTTCTCGGTCGGACACCTCGGCCAGGGCACGATCGAACACGCTCCTGTCGATGCCGTGCCGATCCAGCAGTGCCCGCACCCGGTCCCTCGCCGTCTGGTCGTCGGGAACGAACGCCCGGATCGGCAAGTAGAGCGAATAGGTGGCCGGTGCGGCCGCGTTGGCCTCGGTGAACGTGTAACTAGATATCAGGGGACGCCCGCCGAACACGCTGATCCCCTCGCCGAGCAACGCACAGAACGCGCGGACGAGGTCGGGGTTCGCGCTGGGCACGGCCGCGGCTGCCAGTAGGGCACTACGGACTCCGGCGTCGTCGTGCGAGACGTACACCTTCACCCGAGACGCGGCATCCCTGTGCAGGTCGAGACTGAAGAATGACAACCTGTCCTGACCCGCGCGCCGCAGTGCGTGGTCAGCCACCAGCGCGTAGGCCTGGTGAAGACCCAGGCGGGAGAGAGCCTCTGAGACCAGGGCTGGTGCCATGTCGGGCCCAGCCGCTTCGGGGTCGAAGTAGGCCTTGAAACGAGGCGGTGAACCAGGACGGAATATGGCCGAGAACCACAGACCAAATCGCCCTCTTGGGTTATTAAGAAAAAGATCCCGAATCCGATCGAAGCGGTCGAGGCAGAGTCCAAATCGGACAGCCAAGGAGCTGAGGAGCTGTTCGGCAGCCGCTGTGTTGGTACCGATGCCCGGCACGGGAGCAATTGTTTCCACCATGACCCTCAGAGTCGGCGCCTTTTTGTCCTCGAAGGAAACCGAGTATTCGACGGGCGTGTGGTCATCGGCGATGTGCGTCGACCAGGGCGGTGGACCGCTCAACCTATGATCGGTGGCGGATCCGAGAAGCTCCGCCAGCAGCGCTGTCACGGCCGAACTGTCCGAGAGGCCAACGGCATTGCACAAACCGCGCAGCTGGCGTGCTGTGTGACCGCGCAGTGTCAATGCCCTCGATGCCATGACTACTCACTACTCCGAAACAGTTGGAGAAAAGTCCGGCAGTAACGTACAAGCCGTCAACGGTGAAGGAGTACCGCCTACCTGGTGATCATCTCGGCCAATTGTCGTAGCACACAGTCGTCGGTATTCCACACGACCGGGTCATCGGCCGTGTGTTAGCGGCGATCTGGTCCGGACGGCCTGCTCAGCGCGGTGAAGATCCGCTGGATGACCTGGGGGTCCACCGCGGCGTCCTCCTCTGAGGGCCGCGCACTGGCCAGTCGTTGCGCCGCCGGCGAACGCCGCTGTTCGCGGCGTGGCAGACGGACTTCGGCGGCGGTGAGCCCAATGGGCAGCGGAAGCTCGCACCATATCAGCGCGCCACCCTGCTCCAGGTTGACGATACCGATCTGGCTGTCCGGCAGTGTGGCCGGTAGGACCATGGTCGAGGACCGTCGCTCGTCCTCGACCTCGATGACCAGGCAGTCTCCGCGCAGTCGAAGCCGCACCGTGATGAAACCCGGTGACCGGGGGTCGGCGCTGGCCACCGCGGCACCGACGAGCTGGCCAGCGGCGTAGGTGGCATCGTTGACAAGCGCACTGAGCGCCCACTCGCTGAGAGAGAAGCGGACGAAAAGATCGGCGCAGTTCACAGCGCTCGGCAGCGCGATCAGCCGCAGGTCATCCATTTGCGTGGTCCGGGCGTTCACCGGGGTCCTTTCCCGCGTTCGCGTTCAGCGCGAGCCGCAACCGTCATCCGTAAGGGTTATCTTGCCAACTCCTACGGATGACGTTGCATGCGGCCCGTGCATAGGGTCATCTGCCTCTCACTCGACCTGCCGACATCCTACGGCGGCATGGCCGAGACCACGATCTCTCACCGTTGGTGAATTTCACGTGTGGGGGACCTGTACACGAGTATGGGGGATATTCCGTCATGCCAGGGTCTTTACCGCGGCGGTGAGGGAGGCGAGGCCGGCCTTGGCGTCGGCGAAGAACATGCCGGTCTTGGGATTGGTGTAGAGCTCGTTGTCGATACCGGCGTAGCCGTGCCCCATGGATCGTTTGATCACGATCACCGACTTGGCCCGGTCGACGTCGAGAATCGGCATTCCCGACACCGGTGTTCCCGGCCGCCGTGCGGCGGGATTGGTCACGTCGTTGGCGCCGACCACCAGCACGACGTCGGTGCGGGCGAAGTCGGGGTTGGCCTCCTCCATGTCCCGCAGCTGCGAGTAGGGCACGTTCGCCTCCGCGAGCAAGACGTTCATGTGCCCCGGCATCCGCCCGGCTACCGGGTGGATCGCGTAGCTTACGGTCACGCCCCGGTTCTCCAGAACCTCGGCCAGCTCGCGGACCTCGTGCTGGGCCTGTGCCGCGGCGAGGCCGTAACCGGGCACTACCACGATCCGGTCGGCGTAGGCCAACTGGATGGCGGCGTCGTCGGCGGCGACCTCGCGTACCCGTGCGGTCGGTTCGGCCGTGAGTGGGCCGCTGTCGTCACCGGTGCCGAATCCGCCGATGACGATGCTGGCCAGTGAGCGGTTCATGGCCGTGGCCATGAGTTTGGTCAGAATCGTGCCGGACGCGCCGACGAGCGCGCCCGCGATGATGAGCATGTCGTTGTGGATGACGAATCCGGCCATCGCCACGGCGGTGCCGGTGAACGCGTTGAGCAACGAGATCACCACGGGCATGTCGGCGCCGCCGATCGGCATCACCATCGTGACGCCGAAGGCCAGCGCCGCGACGCCGACCACTGTGGTCACCAGTGGATTGGGCCCGAACACGGCCAGCGAGACGCCACCGACCACCATGACGAGCACCAGTGCCAGGTTGATCGCGCGGGCGCCGGTGAGCACCACAGGCTGTGCGGGCACCAGCCCCTGCAGCTTGCCGGCCGCCACCAGCGAACCGGTGAACGTCACGGCGCCGATGGCCACGTCCAGCGCGACCGGTGCGCCGGCACCGGTTCCACGGAGCACGTCACCGACGGCGACAAGTGCCGCGGCTCCGCCGCCGACGGCGTTGAATAGGCTCACCAGCTGCGGCATCGCGGTCATGCGCACGGTCCGTGCCGACAGCAGGCCGGCCACCGAGCCAACCGCGATGCCGGCGAGCAGCACGGCCCAGCCGGTCGTCGTGATCATACCGGACCGGATGATCAACAGCACGGTGGCGAGCACGCCGGCGCCCATGCCCGCCGCCGACACCAGGTTTCCCCTTCCCGCCGTCGCCGGGGAGTTCATCAGGTGCAGGCCAACCACGAAGCAGGTGGCCGAGGCGAGGTAGACGAGCTGGATCACTGTGATCATCGACGGCTCCGGAACATCTTGAGCATCCGACCGGTGACGACGTAGCCGCCGACGACGTTGGCGGCCGCGAACGCGGCGGCGAGGAACGCGAGCACATAGCCGAGCGGGGTGTCCACGGACGCGGCGAGCACCATCGCGCCGACCACGATGATGCCGTGGATCGAGTTGGCGGCCGACATCAACGGCGTGTGCAGGGTCACCGGAACCTTGCTGATCACCTCGAAACCGATCAGCAGGCTAAGCACGAACACGCTCAGGTCAGCGAGCATTCGTTTGGCCTCCCTTTAGCACGGCGCCGTCGTGGGTCATCACGACGCCCGCCTGGACCTCGTCCTTCAGGTCGATGCGCAGGTCCCCGTCGCGCATCAGGTGCAGCAGAAGCGCGCTGATGTTGCGGGAGTACGCGGTCGACGCCGCGGTCGGCATGGTCGAGGCCAGGCCGTCCGCGCCGATGACGGTCACCCCGTTGTCGGTGATCAGCGTCGTGCCGGGTTTGGACAGCGCCACATTGCCCCCGAGTGGGCTGGCGGCGAGGTCCACCACGACCGAGCCGGGCGCCATGTCGCTGACGGCCTGCTCGCTGACCAGCAGCGGCGGCGTGCGGCCCGGGACGCGGGCGGTGGTGATGACGATGTCCTGCTTGGCGATGTGGCCGCCGAGCTCCCGGCGCTGTGTCTGTTCCTCCACGGCGGTCAGGGCCCTGGCGTAACCGTCGACCCCGGTCCCGGTGGGGATCGGGGACATCGGCAGGAACGACGCGCCCAGCGAGTGCACCTCGGCCTCGGTTTCCGGCCGGATGTCGTAGGCGCTGACCACCGCACCCAGCCGCCGCGCGGTCCCGATCGCCTGCAGGCCCGCGACACCCACGCCGAGCACCAGCACCTTCGCCGGCCGGACGGTGCCGGCCGGCGTGATCAGCATGGGTACGTAGCGCGCGAAGGTGCTGGCGGCAAGGAGCACCGCCTTGTAGCCGGCGACGTTGTCCTGGCTGCTCAACGCGTCCATGGACTGGGCGCGGGTGAGAGTCCGGGGCAGGCCCTCGAGGCTGACCGCCGTGACTCCCCGGTCGGCGAGGTCGGGGTAGTCCGCGCCGGCGAGCAGTCCGATCACCACCTGGCCCCGGTGTAGTTCCTCGGGCGGTGGTCGGCGGACCGCCAGCACCACGTCCGCCCGCCGGAGAGCGTCGTAGCGCCGGACGACGTCCGCGCCGGCCTGGAGGTACAGGGTGTCGGGGAACCACGCGGCCGCGCCGGCGCCGTCCTCGACGAGGATGCTCATTCCCTCGGCGCGAAGCCTGCCGACACCGTCGGGGGTGAGGGCCACCCGCCGCTCGCCGGGCTCGGTCTCACGGAGCACCGCCACCGTCAGTTCGGCATGCATCCCATCACCTCGTTGTGGTCTGAGCATCGCGGAGCCATGATCTCCCGTGAGGGCGGTCCGAGGCCACCCGCCTGTCGAGGGTCACGGTGCGATAGTTAGCTGATTCTGACTGTTTGGTTACTTCAGTAGAGATCGATACCGAGTGCACCGCGGACGGCCGCACCCATGGATGGCGATACCGTGCGTCATCATGACCGAGCTTGCTGAGGAGCTGTCCCTTGTGACGCGGGGGCCGGTGGCCACCCTCACGATCAATCGGCCCGATCGGCACAACGCGTTCTCTCTGCGGATGTGGTCCGCGCTGCCCGCGGTCGCCGGAGCCGTCGAGGCCGACCGGGGGGTGCGGGTACTGCTCATTCGGGGCGCGGGGCGAGGACCGTTCTCGGCCGGGGCCGACATCGCCGAGTTCGCCACCGTACGCACCGGTGAGCGGGCCGCTGCCGAATACTCCGCGACGGTACACCGCGCCGAACGCGCCATCGCCGGTCTCAGCAAGCCGACTATCGCCCTCGTGCGGGGCTCGTGCGTCGGGGGAGGCTGCGAGCTGGCGTTGGCGTGCGATCTGAGGATCGCCGACGAGACGGCCCGGTTCGGTATCACGCCGGCCAAGCTCGGGGTGATCTACAACCAGGTGTCCACGGCGCGGGTGGTGCACACAGTCGGCCCGGCATGGGCACGGTACCTGTTGTTGACCGGCGAACTTCTCGACGCCGACACAGCCCTGCGGATCGGCCTCGTGCACCAGGTCCATCCGGCGGAGTCGGCGGCGGAGTCGGCCATGGCGCTCGCCGGCACGCTCGCCAACCGTGCGCCGCTGTCCGTGGCGGGCGCCAAACAGTTCATCCGCAGGGCGGTTGAGGGCGCGTCGGCCACCGACGGTTGGGCTGACCGCTGGTACACGGCTTCGTACCGCAGTGCGGAGTACGAGGAGGGAATCGCCGCGTTCCTCGACAAGCGCCCGGCGGACTTCTCGGGTCTGCCGTGGCCCGTCGTGACCGAGGACGGTTCGCTGGCCGACCTGTGACAACGGGAGCCGGGGTGGCCAACAGATGCGGCACGGGCCGTGAGCGGAGATCCTGGTCACGGTGAAGGACACGGACCTGGACGTCGGATAAGGAGGCCGGACATGCCGCCACCGGAAGGCGACGCGTTGGAGGCCGTGCGGCTGCGACGCGAGCAGGTGCGGGCACGGTACCTCGGCCCAGCGTCGCAGCGTCGGGGCGCGACTACCGAGGGCGTGCACCACGTGGCGCTGATCTGTCGTGATATGGAGACCACGATCAGGTTCTACCAGGAGTTCCTCGGTTTTCCCCTGGTGGAGTTGGTGGAGAATCGTGACTACGCGGGCTCAAGCCACTTCTTCTTCGACATCGGAAACCGGAACCTGTTGGGGTTCTTCGACTTCCCAGGGCATGATCATCCGGCTTTCGTCGAGACGATCGGCGCCGTGCAGCATCTGGCGCTGTCGGTGTCGGCAGGGCGTTTCGACGAACTGAAGGAGAAGTTCGACGCGGTTGGCATGGAGTACCTCGGCCCGGACCGGGGTGCGGACGACAGCCTCTACATCCGTGATCCCAACGGGGTCGGCCTGGAGTTCTACCGCGAGGAACTGGGTGTGTTCGATGGAAGGCGACTGGTGTGACGCCACGTCCCTGATGGGACGGTGTGAGCGCTGGGATCAGAACAGTGCGACCGCGGCCAATGTCCTGTGGTGCCGGGGATTGTCGATTTCGTCGAGCAGCGCGATCGCGAGGTCCGCATAGGAGAACGGATCCGCGTCGCCGGCCGAGCGCAGCACCATGGCACCGCCGATCCGATAGCGCTTGTCGGCCGGCGCGGTGTCGGCGAGGACGGTGGGCGGTGGGGCGAGCACCAGCCAGTCGACGTCGGTGTCCGCCGCACGCAACACCTCGAGTTCGGCCATGTGCGCAAGGGAGAGGGCGCGGGCCTCCGCTGGAAAGTCAGGCCCGTCGTGCACGGCGACGCCGGGCGTTGTCTGCAGCACGGTGCCGATGCCGGCCACCACCAGCCGGGGGACTCCGGCCCGTGCCAGACCGTCGAGAAGGGCATGCGCCGCGTCCACAAAGAACTCTCGCGGCGGGGTGTCCGCCCGGTAGGCGATGCTGATCGCCGCATCGTGTCCTCTTGCGACGGCGAACACGCTGTCGGCCTCGGTTACGTCGCCCGGCACGACGGTCACGGCGCCGCCGCTGAGGTCCCCGTGCTTGCCTGGGTCGCGCACGACGGCGGTGACATGATGACCTCGGGCCGCGGCTTCGGCCACCGCACGCCGTCCTGCCCTGCCTCCGGTGCCGAAGACGGCAATCCTGCTCACGGGCGTACTCCGTTCGTCGAGGCGGTTGGCTGTCCACCCGCCGGTGCGGCGAACGCTACGGCGCGACCCCTTGCTTTCCGCAACGATAGTTACCTACCGTGGGCCGGTGCGCGAGCCGCTGGACCCCGACCTGTTCGCCAGCTGCGACCCCGGTCCGACGCCCATGCGGATCGGTGACAAGTGGACGGCCAAGATCATGGTGTGTCTGCGGGACGGGCCGCGCCGCTTCTCTGAACTCCAGGTGGCGCTGCGGGCCGTCACGCCGAAGGTGCTCACCGAGTCGCTGCGGGCGATGGAACGCGACGGAATGATCACCTGTACCGCCTATCCCGAGATTCCGCCCAGGGTCGAGTATCACCTGACTCCGCTCGGTCACAGCTGTTCGAACCGATGGCCGCTCACTGCGCCTGGAACCGGGAACACCTGCCAGAGCTACGGGCCGCCCGCGAAGCCTACGAGCGCAGTACGGCGATGTAGCCGAACCACTGAGTTGGTCAGACTGGATCCTTCGGCGGTTCGGGGATGCCGGCAAAGGCCCGCATGGCTGTCGCCGCCTTGGCGAGATAGTCGGCGACGGCCTTGCTCACGTCGTCGTCGAGCTCGCTGGTGACCGCGGCGATGGCCTCGACAAGCGGGCGTGTGGCGGCAAAGGATCGGTTCGCGGTGAGCTCGGTGACCTCGAGGAGCACACGCCGCCGGTCCTGGGGGTCCCGGTGGCGCCGCACGTATCCGGCCCGCTCGAGGCGGTCGGCGAGCACAGTGGCCGAGGCCGAGGACATCCCGAGGCGCTTGCCCAGCTCGGCCGGCCCCAGCGGGGGGCGGCCGACCAGGTGGTGCAAGGCCGCCAGGTCGTTCAGCGACAGCTCGAGCTCGGCCGCGAGTGCCTGGCCGACCGGGGTGGACAGTCGGATCAGCTCTCCGAGCAGCGCCGCGGGATCGTCCTGCGCGGGCGGTTCTTGCCTAACCACGGACGAATCGTAGCGCGATCTTATAGCTAGACAAATCTAGTAATTAGGTATATAAAGGTAGTATGTCATTAGCGACGAGTCGGTCCGTGCGCAGACATCTGCTGTTCGTGACGCCGCCGGCGCCGGGACACGTCCATCCGACCTTGGCGCTGGTCGAGCGACTCGTGGCGCGGGGGCACCGCGTCAGCTACGTCACCAGTCCGGCCCTCAGGCCCGCCGTGACGGCGGCTGGCGCGAGTGCCGTCGACCTGAACTGGGAACCCGAGACCGGCGCGCTCGCCGGTGCCGAGTTCTCCGTCGAGACACTGGTGGCCACGATGTGGGGATATCTGAACGCCGTGGCGTCGGCAATGCCCACCTTGCTCAGCCGGTTCGAGCGCGGCGCGGTCGATGTGGTCTGTTCGGACGCGGTCGTGCTCGGTCCGCTGCTGGCCGGCGTGCTCGGAGTGCCGATGGTGTCGCTGCTGCCGAACTTCGCCACCAACGAGCATGTCCGGCTGGCCGAGATCGTGCCCGGGTTCGATCCCGCCCACCCGGCACTGCGCGAGTACGGCGGCCGCCTGGCCGCCCTGTTCGCCGAGTACGGCCTGCCCGCCCCGGCCGACCCCACCGGTGGGCAGGGGACAGGGCTCACGCTGGTGTTCCTGCCCCGTGAGTTCCAGATAGCCGGTGACAGTTTCGACGACACCTACCGGTTCATCGGCCCGTCGATACCCCGCTACGCGCGTGCCAGTGACTGGGTACCGCCCCGTGACGGTGAACCGGTGGTGCTGGTGTCCCTGGGTACCGCGTTCACCAACCGGCCCCAGTTCTTCGCCACCTGTGTCGAGGCGTTCCGTGACCCCGACTGGCACGTCGTGATGGCCGTCGGCGAGCATGTCGACCCCGGTACCCTCGGTCCGCTTCCGGCCAGCATGGAGATCGCCTCCCGTGTTCCGCAGTTGGCGGTGCTGCGGCACGCCACCGTGTTCGTGTCCCACGCCGGAATGGGTTCGACGATGGAGTCGCTGTACCACCAGGTGCCGCTCGTCGCGGTCCCGCAAGCGCGGGAACAGGTCGTCAACGCCCGCCGTGTCGTGGAACTGGGGCTTGGCCGGTGCCTGGACGCCGCCGCGCTCACCGCCGAACAGCTACGCGAAGCCGTCGATCAGGTGGCGGCCGATCCCGCCATCCGAGACAACCTCGCGACCATGAAGAAGGCGCTGGACGCCGCCGGTGGGGCCAACGCCGGCGCCGAAGCCCTGGAGCGGTACCTGGCACGGAGCCACGAGGACTCGGCTACTGGACAGAGGCTTAGCTAATTTGCATAATGACTGTGTGCTGGAGGTGGAACTACTCAGGGCGCTGGCCAACGACAAACGGCTGGCGGTACTGGAGTGGCTTCGCGATCCGGAGCGGCACTTCCCGCCGCAGCGTGACGGCGACCTGGTCCGCGACGGGGTCTGCTCACTGTTCATCGCGGAGAAACTCGGCGTGAGCCAGCCCACGTGTGGCGAGCACCTGAAGGTGCTCAGCCGCGTCGGACTGATTCAGGGCAAGAAGGTCAAGCAGTGGGTGTTCTACCGGCGTGACGAAGAACGGATCGCCGAAGCGAGGGAGGTACTGGGCAGTGACTGGTGAAGCGGGAATCGCCCACGCTGGACCGGATACGGAGCTCCACACGCGCCTGCTCGCGGACCTCGAGGCGACCGGGGCACGGTATCGGCTGATCGACCACGCACCCGAGGGGCGAACCGAACTCGTCAGCGCGCTGCGCGGTCATGATGTGGCCCAGGCCGCGAAATGCCTGGTGGTCATGGTGAAACTCGGCAAGAAACAGACCCGGTACGTGCTGGCGGTCGTGCCCGGCGACGCCCGGCTCGACCTGGCCGCCGTGAAGGACATGCTCGGCGGCACGTACGCGGCGTTCGCCGCGACGGACAAGGCCGAGGAACTCGCCGGCAGCGTAACCGGGACGGTGCTGCCCATCAGCTACGACACCCGGCTGGAGCTCATCGTCGATCCCAGCCTGCTGTGCGGCGAGGAACTGTTCTTCAACGCCGCCCGGCTGGACCGTTCGATCGCGCTGGCCACCGAGGACTATGTCCGCCTCGCCAAACCGCGAGTCGAACGCATCGCGGCCGCCTGAGTCGGCCGTCAGGGCCGCATCGGCCGACGGTGGCAGGAGCGGTGCCCCGCCGGATGCCGCCGGCCATGTGTCAGGTCATGCCGGTTTTCCGCCGTCCCGTGCGGTGGACCGGAACGTCCGCCGGTAGGCGTCGGGCGCGACGCCCACCGAGCGGTTGAAGTGGCGGCGCAGAGTGGCGGCGCTTCCCATTCCAACCCGGTCCGCGATCTGGTCGACGCTGTCCTCGGTGGTCTCCAACAGCTCTCGTGCCCGATAGATCCGTTGGGTCAGCAGCCATTGCAGCGGCGTGGTGCCGGTGGCGGCGTTGAAGCGGCGGCTCAAGTTGCGTGGGCTCATCAGCGCCTGCTCGGCCAAGTCGGTGATGGTCAGCGGCTGGTCCAGATGCGCGATCGCCCACGCCAGCAGGTCCCCGATGCCATCGCCGTCGCTCGAGGGCACCGGGTTGGCGATGAACTGGGCCTGCCCGCCGGGGCGGTGGGGGGCGACCACGAGCCGGCGGGCCACCGCGTTGGCCACGGTGGCGCCGTGGTCGGTACGCACCATGTGCAGGCACAGGTCGATACCGGCGGCGTTGCCCGCCGAGGTCAGGACGTCTCCGTCGTCGATGTAGAGCACCTCGGGGTCCACCTCGACGTCCGGGTGACGCTCGGCCAGCAGCCTCGCGTGCATCCAGTGCGTGGTCGCACGCCGCCCGTCAAGCAACCCGGCGGCGGCGAGCACGAAGGCCCCGGTGCAAATCGAGGCCACCCGCGCGCCCGCGTCGTGTGCGGCGCGCACGGCGTCGACCAGCTCGCCCGGCGGATCGTCGAGGGCGTCGCGGCAGGCGGGCACGATGACCGTGTCCGCGGCCGCCAGGTCCTTGAGGCCATAGGGGGTCTCCGCGCGCAACCAGCGGCCGACCAGAGTGCCGGCCGGGGCGCAGACCGTGAACCTGTACCAGGGGTCAACGAGGTCCGGCCGGTCCGTTCCGAAGACGGCGCAGGATGCCGCGAGCCCGAACAGGGGGATCCCGTCGGTCACCGCGACGGCGACAGAAGCCATGTCCGTAATTGTACGCATGCTGGCGTTCCAGACACTCGTGGTCACGGTCCACCGTGGTCAGCATGAGCACGTGACCAGACATGACCTACGTGGCCGGGGCATCAGTGCGTGGATCGTCGGCAGGTCTGTCGGCGTTGGACAGGCTTGGCTGCCTGCCGGAATCGCCGTGGCGGTGGTGGGGTGGGGTGCCAACCAGTTCACCCCGCTGCTGCTGATGTACCGGGCGGAGTTGGGTTTGTCGGCCACCACGGTGCAGGCCATGTTCGGCGTGTACGCGCTCGGGTTGATCCCGGGGCTGCTGCTCGGCGGCCCGATTTCGGACTCCCACGGACGCCGCCGGGTGATGCTGCCCGCGCTGGTCATGTCGATGCTCGGCAGCGCGCTGCTGATCCTCGGAGGTTCGGCCCCGGTATGGCTTTTCGCTGGCCGCCTTGTGGCTGGCGTCGCCAGTGGCGCGGCCTTTAGCTCCGGTGCCGCCTGGATCAAGGAACTGTCCACCGGCCAGGCCGATGGGCACAATCCCGGCGCGCGGCGGGCGACGGTGGCGATGACGACCGGATTCGCCGGCGGCCCGTGCGTGGCTGGAGCCCTCGCCCAGTGGGCGCCGATGCCCACCGTGCTGCCGTACCTGCCCCACCTCGCCTCGGTGATGGCGGCCGTCCCACTGGTCCTCGGCGCCGTGGAGACCCGCCTGCCGAATGGGCGCGACAGTGCCCGGTCCAGGCCGGGCGTGTCCGCGGTCCGCGATCGCCGATTCCGCACCGTCGTGGTGCCGTTCGCGCCGTGGGTCTTCGGATCGGCGGCCATCGCCATGGCCTACCTGCCCGGGCTGGTCGGGAACCGGCTCGGCGGCGCCACACTGGTGTTCAGCGCCGCGGTCAGCACGCTCACCGCACTGGCCGGCATCGTCGTGCAGCCGGTGGCCCGCAGGGCGCATGACCCGCGCACACCCCGGCTCATCGGTACCGCGATGGCGATCGTCGTGGTCGGCCTGCTGATCGGCGCGGTGTCAGCGGCCGCATCCGAGCCGGCGCTGGTTCTGACCGCGGCGGCTGTCCTCGGCGCGGGCTACGGGTGTTGCCAGGTCTGCGGTCTGCTTGAGGTGCAGCGCCTTGCCCCGCCGGACGGTCTGGCCAGGCTGACCGCGAGCTACCAGGCGATCACCTATCTTGGCTTCGCCGTGCCGTTCGTGCTCGCCGCGGCGCAGCGCGCCGTGCCGGCGAGTGTGCTGCTGTGGGCCACTGCGGTCCTCGCGGGCCTCACGCTGGTGTGGACGGTGCGGTGCGGCGGGCGCGCCAATGCCGTGGCCGCACGCCGTTGAGCTAGGGGGTCGGACGGTGTCGGCGGACGGTCTCCTCCACGAGGTCGAGCACCGGGCCGAGGTCGTCGGCGGGCAGGCCCATCGCCAGATGGGAGACCAGCCCCTCCAGCACCAGCTCGAGGAAGTCGGCGAGCACCTCCACCGCGACGTCGTCGCGGAGGTTGCCGGCGTCGCGCTGGCGCCGCAGCCGCTGGCGGGTCGCCTCCGTCAATCGGTGCGAGCGCTCGGCCCAGCGCGCACGGAAGTCCGGATCGGTGCGCAGCCGCCGGGAGACCTCCAGTCGGGTGCCGAGCCAGCCCGCCGGGTCGTCACCCGTGCCCTGGTGCCCGTCGAGAAGGTTGCGCATCACCTGAACCAGACCGCGTTCGGCGACAACGTTGGCCATTCTGGTCACGTCGTCCTCGGCGAGGGCGAGAAACAGCGACTCCTTGTCGCGGAAGTGGTGGAAGATCGCCCCACGGGACAGCCCGGTGGCGTCCTCGAGCCGGCGGACCGTCGCGCCCTCGTAGCCATGCCGGGCGAAGCACGTGCGCGCACCGTCCAGGATCTGGCGGCGGCGGGCGTCGAGGTGGTCCTGGCTGACACGGGGCACCACCGAATCGTCCCAGCTCACCGTGAGTCCGTGCAATCCGTACGTACGGATTGCACACCTCGGAGCGCGGGCTTGTCGGAGGGTCGGACGACGACGGAACTCGTCATGCAAGCCGCACGGTAGGACCAGTGGTAACGCCGATGGTACTATTACCGGCATGACTCAGCAGCTGTCTGTGAAGCTCGCCGACGACCTGGCTGAGCGGGTGCGCGCTGCGGCCGGCGGGAACGTGTCGGCCTGGGTGCAGCAGGCCTTGCAAGCGCAGCTGGACCGGGAGATGTGGCAGCGCAGCAAGGAGATCGACGCGCTACTGGGCATCGACGACCGGTGGACGGCCGAGCAGATGGCGCTGCGGGAGCAGGCCCGCGGGCAGGCCGTCCAGTGACGCTGCGGCAAGGTGAGATTCGACAGGTGTTGGCGATCAAGGCTCCCGTGGCGATCCACGTGGCCGTGTTGTCCGGCGCGGCCTACCTGGAGGCCGGCAAGGGGCGGTGCGTGGTGTGCAGGGTTTTGCCCGGCGCGGTGCCCGATGACTTCACCAGCGTGCACCGCGTCACCTACCGCACCGCGGCTGGGATCGACACTATCGGCTTGGCCGTGCCCGACCTGATCGAGTGGTATCCGGCCTCGGCGCTGGGCGAGCAGGTCCTGGGGACCGTGCAGAACATGTCCAAGTTGCTCGCCCTCGTCGAGGCTCTGTTCCGCTGATCACCGCGGCGGCACTGGGAATCCGTTGCCCCACGGATTTCCCGGCCGTAGGCGAAACTCTGGTAGCACGCCGACCGGAGCAGCGTACTGAAGGAGAGTGGATCAGCCGGTCAGCCCCGCCCGGTCCAGGACGGCTTCCCGAGCGGTGCCCAGTGCGGTGGCCACGGCTCCGGCGAGCACGGCCTCGTCCCCGAGTTCGCCGGCGACGATATCGGGTACCCGCGGCGCGCACCCGGCAAGCGCCCGACACATCGGCTCGACGAGCAGGTCGGCGTTGCTGCCGATGCCGCCGCCGAGCACCACCAGTTCGGGATCGACGACGGCCACCACCGAGGACACCGCGAATGCCAGCCGGCTCGCCTCCTCGTCAACCGCGCGCATCGCGCCCGCGTCGCCGGCCCGTGCCAAGTCGAACACGTCCTTCGCCGTGCGCACGGCGGCCAGGCCATGTGCCAGCGCGTTGCTCATCACCGCGTCCGCGCTGACGGCGGACTCCAGCATGCCCTGGCGGGATTGGGCGGGAACCTCGGGGGAGGGCCAGCCGAAAGGCAGGTAGCCGATCTCGCCCGCGGCGCCGTGCGCACCGCGGAACAGCGCTCCGTTAATCACGATGCCCATGCCGATGCCGGTGCCGACGAGCAGGTAGACGGCCACGCCGACACCCCGGGCGGCGCCTGTGGTGTGTTCACCGATCGCCGCGAGGTTGGCGTCGTTCTCCACCACCAGACCGGAGCCCAGGGCGGTGGTCAGGTCATTGAGCAGGCCCTTGCGTTCCCAGCCGGGCAGATTGGGTGCCCTGTGCAGCGCGGCGGAACGGACGTCGGGCACACCGGGGCTGCCGACGACCGTGGCCACGACGTCGGCCTGCCGCAGCCCGGCGTCGGCGACGGCTCGGTCCGCGCACGCCCGTACGGTTCGGACCAGCTTGCTCGCTGTCTGGCACCGGTTGTCCTCGTCGAGTCTTGCCACCACCTCGCCTACGAGATCGGCGACCGCGACCCTGATGCGCTGGCGGCCGATGTCGATGCCGAGTACATGGCCGGCGGCCGGATTGGCCTCGTACAGCATGGCGGCGCGCCCCTGACCGCCGGCCGCGTGGCCGGCGGTCCGCACGAGGCCGGCCCGTTCCAGTCCGAGTAGCGCCTGGCCGACCGTCGGCTTGGACAGGCCGGTGTCGGCTGCGATCCGCGGCCGACTCGCGGCGCCCGCGGACCGCAGCCGTTCGAGAACGACTCGCTGGTTCAGTTCCCGCATGGTGGTGGGAGTGCCCACCACCGGTGATCTGTTCCCCGTCACGTCGACCTGCCTTCGGGTCCGCTGTGACAATCTTACGTCCGGGCCTTTCCTCGATCACGGCAGTATGTTAAGAATCCTTACGAAGTAGTCAGGGAGGCTCGCCGTGACGTCACAGCCCCGGTCCGCCGGTCTGAGCAGGGAGTATCGCCTCGGGGAATCTCGAGCCGGGGAGTTTCGGCGCGGCATCGGCCCCATCCGGGCCACCGCGATCAACATGGCGCAGATGTGCGGCATCGGCCCGTTTGTCACCATCCCGCTGATGGTGTCGGCCATGGCCGGTCCACAGGCGGTGTTCGGCTGGCTGGTCGGTGCGGTCGTCGCGCTGGCCGACGGGCTGGTCTGGGCCGAGCTCGGCGCGGCCATGCCGAGGGCCGGCGGCACCTACGTCTACCTCCGTGAGGCGTTTCAGTACCGGACGGGCCGACTGATGCCTTTCCTGTTCGCGTGGAGTGCCGTGCTGTTCATCCCGCTGATCATGTCCACCGGTGTGATCGGTCTTGTGCAGTACCTCGGTTATCTGTGGCCGGCGGTGCTGGACGCCGACGGCCGCCTGAGCGTGCTGGGGCACCTTGTTGGCATCGGCGTTGTCGCCGTGGTGGTTGTGGCCCTACGTCGTGGAATCGACACGGTCGCCCGGCTCGCCACCGTGTTGGCCGGCGTGATGCTGGTGTCGGTGCTCGCCGTCGTCGCTGCCGCGTTCACCCATTTCCATGCGGGCTTGGCCTTCGGGTTCACCCCAGGAGCCTTCAGCGCGTTCGGTGGTCCGTTCTGGACTGGTCTCGGCTCGGGCCTGCTCATCGCGGTCTACGACTATCTCGGCTACAACACCAGCTCCTACCTCGGCGCCGAACTGCGCGATCCCGGGCGCACGCTGCCTCGGTCGATCATGGGCTCGATCCTGGCAATCATGGCGCTGTACCTGGCGCTTCAGATGGGTGTGCTCGGCGTGCTGCCGTGGGACCAGGTCGCTCACACCGCGTCGGTCGCCTCGCTGGTACTGGAGACCACGTGGGGCGCGGTCATGGCCAAGACGTTCACCGTGGCCATCGTGATCACGGCGTTCGGGTCGGTCTTCGCCGGTCTGCTCGGTGGTTCCCGGGTGCCCTATGAGGCCGCGCGGGACCGGTTGTTCCTGCCCTGGTTCGGCCGGTTGCATCCGAGGCTGGGGCTGCCGACCGCGGGGCTGTTCACCATGGGCGTGATCGCCGCCGTCGGATCGCTGTTCGCCCTGCACGATGTGATCGCGGCACTCACCGCGGTCTTTGTGCTCGTCCAGTCGGTGGCCCAGGTCGCGGCGCTGACGGTGCTGCGCGGCCGGCAGCCGACGCTGCCCCGGCCGTACCGGCAGTGGCTGTATCCCGTGCCCAGCATCGTGGCGCTGGTCGGGTGGGTGTTCGTCTACAACGCGTCCGGCGCCATGGCCATCCTTGGGTCGCTGGCATGGTTGGCGGCGGGCATGGTCGCGTTCCTGGGCTGGGCGCGGATCGAGCGTACCTGGCCGTTCGGCGCCAAGGACATTCACGAAGAGTTCGTCACCGAAGCGGCCAGCGGAATCAGAACGGGGAGTGCCGAGTGAGACGGCTGGTGATCACGCGAGCGGCGCTGTGCGTCGTCATGGCCATGCTGCCGGTGTCCGATGTGGACGCGCCGGCAGCCGCGAACCAGGAGTGGGTAGCCGATGGCACGACGACCCTGGGCGCTGGAGGCTGGCAGGTACAGAGCAGCGCACTCGTGCCGCAGGCGGGTGGTCTGATCTCCTCGCCAGGATTCGACACGACGGCGTGGCTTGCCGTGAAGCCGGACGACGCGGGCGCTCCCGGAACGGAGATCGCCGCGCTGCTGCGCAACGGTGTCTGCCCCACCGTGTTCTACGCCGACACGATGCGCAAGTGCTTCGGCTACATGGACGAACGCGGTCCGGTCACCGTGCCGCGCTTCGCGGTGCCGTGGTGGTTCCGCACCGACTTTACCGCGGCGCCGCACGCCGGCCAAACCGCCGAACTGGTCGTCAACGGGATCGTCGGTGCCGGCGATCTCTGGGTCAACGGCACGCTGGTAGCCGGAACGGACGCCCTCACCGGTGCCTACGTCGAGCGCGACTTCGACGTCACCGGCCTGCTGCGTGCCGGCGTGAACTCACTGGCCATCCGGATGCACCCGAACAACCCGAACACGATGTTCACCCTGGACCAGTTCGACTGGAGCCAGATCCCGCCGGACAACAACACCGGCATCCAGTTCCCAGTCCAGTTGCGGATGTCCGGCGCGCTGACCGTGTCCAACGCGCATGTCGTGCAGGACAACGCCGCGGATCTGAGCCGGTCGGCGCTGACGGTGAAGGCCGATGTCACCAACCGCTCCAGCCGCGCGCGGTCGGCCCTGGTCACCGCCACGATCACGCCGCCAGGGGGCGATCGGCCGATCAGGGTCAGCCAGACGGCGACCGTCGCGGGGCACTCCACCAGGACGGTGTCGTTCACGCCGGGCGGCTTCGCCGATCTGACCGTCGCCCACCCCAGGCTGTGGTGGCCCTATCAGCTGGGTGGCCAGCCGCTGTACGCCCTGACCGCCACCGTCGCCGAGAACGGCGCCGTCACCAGCCAGACGAGTGGGGCCTTCGGTATCCGGACGGTCACCTCGAGGCTGATCGGCCCCTCGCCCGCCGCACCCGACGGCGTACGCGTGTTCGTGGTGAATGGCAAGCAGCTGATGTTCCGCGGCGGCGGATACGTACCGGATCTGTTCCTGCGCTACTCCTCGGCCGACGTCGACCATCAGATCGCGCTGATCCACAACCTCGGCCTCAACGGCATCCGGCTGGAGGGCCACGACATGCCCGACGACTTCTACCAGCGGATGGACCGCGCCGGGATCATGATTGACGCGGGTTTCCTGTGCTGCGACCGGTGGGAGCTGCCAGCCGACGGCTCTGGTGTGACCGAGGCCGACTACCGCGTCATCCACGATTCCGCCCGAACCCTGGGAACACGGCTGCGCAACCACCCGAGCGTGATCAACTACAGCTGGAGCGACAGCACCCCGAACCCGAGGCAGGAGAGCGAGTCGCTCGCCGGCTTTCGGGAGGCGGACTTCTCCGAACCGGTCATCGCCTCCGCCGAGTACAAGGGCACCAGCACACTCGGGCCGTCCGGGGAGAAGGAGGGACCCTACGACTGGGTGCCGCCGAGCTACTGGTACGACACGACGCACTTCGCCGCCGATGACGACAGCCGGACCAACGTGGGCGGCTCATGGGGATTCTCCAGCGAGTCCAGCGCCGGCGACACGGTGCCGACCCTGGACTCGATCCGCCGCTTCCTCTCCCCGGATGACCAGGAGAAATTGTGGCGGGAGCCGGACCACAACCAGTACCATGCCAACTACGAGCCGGGGCACGGCGGCTATCGGTTCGGCACGCTGTACACCTTCGACACCGCGCTGTCCCACAGATACGGGTCGTGGTCCGACCTCGACTCGTACGTGCGGCTGGCCCAGCTGGCGAACTATGAGAACACCCGGGCGCAGTTCGAGGCCTTCATCGATCACGCCACGAACACCGCCTCCTCGCCGGCAACCGGCGTCATCTACTGGCAGCTGAACAAGGGATGGCCGACGTTGCTGTGGTCGCTCTACAACACCGACGGTGACCAGGCCGGCAGCTTCTACGGTGCCAAGAAGGCCAACGAACCATTGCACGTGCTCTACGCCTACGACGACGACTCGGTCGCCGTGGACAACCTCGGGGTCGGCATCGAGGCCGGCCTGTCCGTGGAGTCCACGGTGTACGACACCAACGGCAAGGTGCTCGACGAGCGCACCGTCGACGGGATCACCCTTGGTGCCCAAGAGGTCCGCAACCGCGTGCTCACACCCGCGCTGCCAGCCGAGACCGACGTACCGGCGGCCCAGGTGTCCTTCGTGAGGCTGTTGCTGCGCAGGGACGGCAAGGTCGTCGACCGCAACGTGTACTGGGTCTCCAGCCAGAAGGACGTGGTGGACTGGCCGGCCTCGCAAGGCAATCCGCAGGCGACTCTGGCGCGGTACGCCGACTATCGGGCGCTGCGGGACCTGCCGAGGGCCGCGGTGAGGGTCGAAGCGAGCACTCGGCACGACGTTGGTTCCCCAGGGATGGACACCACCTCGGTGACGATCACCAACACGTCGGCCGCCCCGGCTGTCGGCTTCTTCCTGCGCGCGGACGTGCGCAGGGGAGCGGCCGACAGTCAGGAGCTGCCCGGTGACAACCAGGTGAGCGCCGCGATCTGGGACGACAACGACGTCACGCTGTGGCCGGGGGAGTCGGTGACGATGAGGGCGAGCTATCCGGCCGCGGACCTGAAGGGCGCCACACCTGTGGTGAGCGTGTCGGGAGTGAACACGCAGCGGCTGGTCGTGGCCGCGCCGGGCTGATGGCGTGACCCCGGAGCGTCGGGGTCACGCCGCCCGGCGTCGCCGTCAGCTGGCGGCGCGGACCATCTTGCGCAGCACGTACTGCATGATGCCGCCGTCGCGGTAGTAGTCGGCCTCGCCGGGAGTGTCGATGCGCACCACCGCGTCGAACACCACGATCGCGCCGTCCTTCCTGGCCGCGGTGACCCGAACCGCTCTGGGCGTGGTGCCGTCGTTCAACTCGGTGATCCCGCTGATGTCGAAGGTCTCCTCGCCGGTGAGGCCCAGGGACCGTGCGGACTGGCCAGCCGGGAACTGGAGCGGGAGCACACCCATGCCGATCAGGTTGGAGCGGTGGATGCGCTCGAAGGACTCGGCGATGACCGCGCGCACTCCCAACAGGCTGGTGCCCTTCGCCGCCCAGTCCCGCGACGAGCCGGAGCCGTATTCCTTGCCGGCCAACACCACCAGCGGCACCCCGGCCTCGGCGTAGGCCATCGCCGCGTCATAGATCGTGGTCTGGGCGCCGCCATCCAGGAACAGCCGGGTGAATCCGCCCTCGACACCGTCCAGCAGCAGATTGCGCAGCCGGATGTTGGCGAACGTGCCGCGGATCATCACCTCGTGGTTGCCGCGGCGGGACCCGTAGGAGTTGAAGTCCTTGCGCTGCACGCCGTGCTCGGTGAGGTACTTCCCGGCCGGTGAGTCGAGCTTGATCGAGCCGGCGGGGGAGATGTGGTCGGTGGTCACCGAGTCGCCCAGCAGCGCGAGAACCCGCGCACCGGAGATGTCGGTGACTGGCGCCGGGGCGAGTTCCATGTCCTCGAAGTACGGCGGCCGGCGGACGTAGGTGGACTCGCTGTCCCAGTCGAAGGTGTCGCCGGTGGGGGTCGGCAGCGACCGCCACCGCTCGTCGCCGGCGAACACGTCCGCGTAGTCCTTGGTGAACATCTCCGCGGTGACCGCCGCCGAGATGACCTCCTGCACATCCTGCGGCGATGGCCAGATGTCGGCGAGGTAGACGTCCTTGCCCTCGCTGTCGGTGCCGATCGGGTCGCTGGTGAGGTCGACGTCCATGGTGCCGGCGAGCGCGTAGGCCACGACCAGTGGCGGGCTGGCCAGATAGTTCATCTTGACGTCAGGGTTGATCCGGCCCTCGAAGTTCCGGTTTCCCGACAGCACGGACACGATCGCGAGGTCGTTGTCCTGTACCGCGGCGGAGATCTCCTCCGGCAGCGGGCCGGAGTTGCCGATGCAGGTGGTGCAGCCGTAGCCGACCAGGTTGAAGCCCAGCTTGTCCAGGTATGGGGTGAGACCGGCCTTCTCGTAGTAGTCCATGACCACCTTGGAGCCCGGCGCGAGGGTGGTCTTCACCCATGGCTTGCGGGACAGGCCGCGTTCCACGGCGTTCTTGGCCAGCAGTGCGGCGCCGATCATCACCGACGGGTTGGAGGTGTTGGTACACGAGGTGATCGCCGCGATGCCCACATGGCCGTGATCCAGCGTGGCCTCGGTGCCATCCTCCAGCGTCACGGGCACGGCCTTGCGGGGACGGGCGCCGTTGGCCGCGGCGTTGTGCGCGGGCGCGTCGCTGGCCGGGAAGGTCTCGTCCAGCTCCTCGTCCACGGTGTCGTCGGCCCTGACGTAGTCGCGCACGTTGAGCTGGAAGCGCTGGCGGGCCTCGGACAGCGCGATGCGGTCCTGCGGACGCTTCGGGCCGGCGATGGACGGCACCACCGTGGACAGGTCGAGTTCCAGCCGCTCGGAGTAGACCGACTCGGCGGCGGGATCGTGCCAGAGCCCCTGTTCCTTGGCATACGCCTCGACGAGCGCGACCTGGTCCGCGTCACGCCCGGTCAGCCGCAGGTAGTCGACCGTCTCGCCGTCGATCGGGAAGATCGCGCAGGTGGAGCCGAACTCCGGGCTCATGTTGCCGATGGTGGCGCGGTTGGCCAGCGGCACCGCGGACACGCCGGAGCCGTAGAACTCCACGAACTTGCCGACGACACCGTGCTTACGCAGCATCTCGGTGATGGTCAGCACCAGGTCGGTCGCGGTGGCGCCGGCGGACAGCTCGCCTAGCAGTTTGAAACCGACCACTCGCGGGATCAGCATGGACACCGGCTGGCCGAGCATGGCGGCCTCGGCCTCGATTCCGCCGACGCCCCAGCCGAGTACACCGATACCGTTGACCATGGTCGTGTGGCTGTCGGTGCCGACGACGGTGTCCGGGTAGGCGCGTGGACCACTGCCGTCGTCGCGGGTCATCACCACGCGCGCGAGGTGCTCGATGTTGACCTGGTGCACGATGCCGGTACCGGGTGGAACGACCTTGAACTCGGCGAAGGCGGACTGGCCCCAGCGCAGGAACTGGTAGCGCTCCTTGTTGCGTTCGTACTCCAGGTCCACGTTGCGCTCGAAGGCGTCCGGCCGGCCGAAGACGTCGGCGATGACCGAGTGGTCGATCACCAGTTCGGCGGGGGCGAGTGGGTTGACCTTGGCCGGGTCGCCCCCGAGCCGGGTCACCGCCTCACGCATGGTCGCCAGGTCCACGACGCAGGGCACACCCGTGAAGTCCTGCATGATCACCCGAGCCGGGGTGAACTGGATCTCGGTGGACGGATCGGCCGCCGGATCCCAGTTCGCCAGCGCCCGCACGTGGTCGGCGGTGATGTTGGCACCGTCCTCGGTGCGCAGCAGGTTCTCCAGCAGGATCTTGAGGCTGTAGGGCAGCCGGTCGGCGCCGTCGACCGCGCTCAGCCGGAACACCTCGTAGGAGGTGTCACCAACGGTGAGCGTGCCGTGGGCGCCGAAGCTGTCCTTGCTCGTCGGTGCAGTCACGTCGAAAACTCCATCATGCGACGGCGCGGATCGGTTCGGGGACAGGGTCGAGTCTTGCGCATCGCGCGCGGCCGTGCTGACGGACCCTGACAGGTAAACAGTACGCTTGTCCGGTTTGCTGGTTCAAGGGGAACTTCACCCCCATCTCGCATGGGTCGTGTCATTCTCGCCACAATGATCACCGTCGAACGGGTCGGGAAGAGATACGGCCGTGGCCCACTCGTGCTGCGCGGGGTCGACCTGGAGCTGCCGCGAGGTTCGCTCACCGTCGTGCTCGGCGAGAACGGCTGCGGCAAGTCGACGCTGTTGCGGGTGGTGGCCGGGTGCACGGTGCCGACTTCGGGACGGGTGGTCGGGCGGCCCTGTTCGGTGGCGTACCTGCCGGAGCGGTTTCCCGACCAACTGCGACTTTCCGCCGGGGACTACCTGCGGCACTTCGCCAGGATGCGCGGCGTGGCGCACCGGATGGACCTGCTCGGCAGGCTGGGCTTTGTCGGTGATCTCGGCCAACCGATGTCGCAACTGTCCAAGGGCAACACCCAGAAGGTCGGGATCACCCAGGCGTTCGTGGATCCTGGCGGTCTCCTCGTGTTGGACGAGCCGTGGGCCGGGCTCGATGCGGCGGCACGAGCGCTGCTGGGCGATCTGCTCGGTGAGTCCGTGCGGTCCGGCGCGACCGTGGTGGTGACCGATCACACCGGCACGGCGGCGGCGCTGCCCGGTGCCGCCGTCCACCGGCTTGCCGGGGGAGTGCTGGTGCCCGACGACAGGCAGGCCGTGATCGAGGTGGTGCTCCGGTGCACGCCCCAGGCGGCCGACGAGGTCGCGAAGCTGGCCGGCGTGCACTCGGTCAGGCGGATGCCGTGATCCGCTATCTGCTGGCCGACCTGGTCAGGTCGCAGCGCTGGCTGCCGCCGGTACTGCTCTACCTCTGCATCGCGGCAGTGTTGTACGGCGGGGACGCCGGCGCACCCCGTCCGCCGTACGCGGCGTCGGCCATGGCACTGTTGCCGATCGCCGCATGGCTGACCGTGGTCGTGGTCAACAACGAGGATCCAGTCCAGCGCCGGGTGACGCTCGCGGCCGTCGGCGGCTGGCGCCGGCTGCTCGGCGGTCTCGTCGGATCGGCGTTGCTGTGCAACGGAGTCCTCGTCGTGCTGGCGACACTGGTGCCGCCGTTGCTCAACCGCCACCACTACGGCTCGGTGGACGTCGTGCTGGGATTCATGGCGCACACCATCAGCGCACTGACCGGAATCGGGCTCGGCGTGCTGTGCGCCCGCCCGATGATCCCGACCACCGGCTGGTCACTGATTGCCGTGCTGGGCGGGACGTTGACAGCTCTGGTGGCCAACCGGGTACCGCCGGTCGGGACCACCGCACACCTGCTGTTCGACAGTGATCCACCCGAGGTGGTGGCGGCCGTGTCGGTGCAGGCCGCGATCGCGGTCGCCGTTCTCGCGGCCGCGACGACAATCGGGTTCCTGGTTGGCCGTAAACGCTTCTGACGATGCGCGGTGTGTCGACAGCGCCGATCGGACCGGGGTTGAGGCCGTTCGGGCTATTCCCGCGCGGTGACACGTGTTGGCACTGCTCTGTTCGTGTCTGTCGCCCCAAGTTCGCCGGCCGGGATTCCGACAATAGAGGTGAGGGCGTATGAGGATCGACGAGAGGTGCCCCAGGCGTCGAGGGGAGGCGCTCGTGACTGTCGCGTTGTCCACTGGGTCGGAATACGACCCCCGTCCCTGTCCGCAGGAGCCCGACCTGCCCATCCCCTACCCACGCAGACCGCTCGCTTGCCCGACTGCGCCCGGCCGTCAGGTCGGTGGTGGACGTGCGGGTCACCGCTTCCCCGTCACCAGGTGACCCGCACGTCGGCCGGCACTGGCGCGGTGCGGTTCCCGAACGCTCGGTGCGTCACATGTTCTTCGCGCCGGACTTGATGGCCGCACGGATTCGCGTGTACGTGCCGCACCGGCAGATGTTGCGGATCTCGTCGAAGTCCGCGTCGGTCAGCTCACGGCCCTTGGCCCTGGCCTGCTTGACCTTGGCCACCGCTGTCATGATCTGGCCCGGCTGGCAGTAGCCGCATTGGGCGACGTCCTGGTCGAGCCAGGCCCGCTGCATCGGGTGCAGGTCCTTGCCCACAGTGGCCGCGAGGCCCTCGATGGTGGTGATCTCGTCGGTGGGCTTGATCTTGGACACCGGAACCGAACACGGGCTGAACGCCTTGCCGTTGATGTGGGAGGTGCAGGCCTTGCAGACGTTGAGCCCGCAGCCGTACTTGGGACCGGTGACCCCGAGCAGGTCGCGCAGCACCCACAGCAGCCGGACGTCGTCCTCGACCTCGACGGTGACCTTCTCGCCGTTCAGAATGAAGGTGTGACTGGGCACTGCGGCTCCTAGGAGGCGTTGGTGAGGCCGTCGACTGGCGACTGGGGGGTGGACGGTTCCAGCGGATACGGCTCGAATCCCAGCGTTGCGTGGTTGATCGGGAACGTGGTCGGCATCGTGCCGGTCGCGCGCGCGTATGCGCAGGCGATCGCCGCGAAGGACGGCGCGACACCGAGTTCACCGGCGCCGCTGGGCTGCCCCGTGGTCGCCGGCATCACCACGACCCGAAGGTCCGGCGGAGTGTTCCACTGCCGGGTGTAGAAGTAGTTGTCCCAGCTGCCTTCCAGCGGAATCCCGTTCTTCATGTGCAGGCTGGAGGTCAGCGCCATCGCGACGGCGTCGTTCATGCCGCCCATCATCTGTGCCTCCAGGCCACGCGGGTTGATCGGCAGGCCCGCGTCAACCACGACCAGCGCCCTGGTGACGCGCGGGCCGGTGACCCCGTCCTGGACCGGTCGGTTCACCGTCTCGGGACGGCAGTCGATCTCCACCAGCGACGCGACGGCACCGCGGTACTCCGCGTGCAGTCCAATGCCCTGCGCGACACCCTTGGGCAATGTCCTGCCCCACTGGCCGACGGCGACCGCCTTCTCCATGACCGCCCGTAACCGGTCGTCCTTGAGGAACCGCCTGCGGAACTCGACAGGGTCCGTGCCCATCCGTGCGGCGAGCTGGTCGACGACGAGCTCCTGTGCGCACACCACGTTGGGCGAGTAGATGTTGCGCATGCTGCCGGTGTTGAACCGCAGCGGCACCTCGTTGAGCAGCTGTGTGGTGGCTCCGAAGTCGTAGGGCGAGGACTGGGTCAGCGCGAAGACCGTCTCGGCGAGGCCGAGGTTGCCCGCGACGGGAAGCCGCGCCGCGGTCGCGGTAATCATCTCGCCGAGGCCGTGGCTGAAGGAGGTCTGCACGCTGGTGTGCCGCTGTTCGAAGCTGACCACGTTGCCCAGCGCGTAGGTGGCGCGGATCCGCGAGACACACATCGGATGCGTGCGTCCCTGCCGGAAATCGTCGGTACGCGACCACATCAGCTTGACCGGCTTGCCCATCTCGTGCGAGATCTCGGCCGCCTCGGCGGCAACGTCGTGGAACAGGTGCCGTCCGAACGAGCCGCCGCCCTGGGCCACGTGCACCTTCACGGCGCTCACCGGCAGTCCCAGCATGGCCGCGATGTCCTGTTGGGCGGTGATCGGCACTTTCAGGCTCGACCAAATCTCGGCACGGTCGGGTCGGACGTCGGCGATCGCGTTGTCCGGTTCCAGCGGGCTGTTGCTGGCGAAGGCGAAGGTGAACTCGGCGTCGACATGCTCGGTGAGCAGCGGCGGCACGGCGAGCGGCAGCTGCGCCGCCTTGACCTTGGCGAGCACCGTGTCGTCGGACTCGCCGTCCACGGTTCCCGGGCCCCAGGTCACCTCGAGGGCGCGCACCGCGTCGATGCACTGGCCGAAGGTTCTGCCGCGGACCGCGACGCCGTGCGTGATCACCGCGACGTCGGTGATGCCGGGCATGGCCCTGACGGCATCGGCGTTGTGCACCGACCGCACCGTGCCGTTGATCGTCGGTGGCCTGCGCACCATCGTGGGCAACGCGTTGGGGACTTGCATGTCCATCGCGAACGTCTTGCGGCCGGTCACGATGTCGTGTGCGTCGACCCGGTTCGTCGGGGTGCCCAGCACGGTGAACTGCGAGGGAGACTTGAGCTGGACCGAGACCTGGACGGTTCGCGTGCTGGCGGCGGCGGTGGCCAGCGAGGCATACGTCGCGCTCCTGCCGCTGCCGTGCCGGAGAACTCCGGCCTTCGTGCTCAACTCCGACGCCGGCACGTTCCACCGCGCCGCGGCCGTCGACACCAGGCGCTGCCGTGCGATCGCGGCGGCGGTGCGGACCGGCACGAACAAGCTGCGCATCGAGTTCGATCCGCCGGTGAACTGGTTCATCATCAGCTCGGGCCGGGCATCGGCGAGCGTGACGGCGACCTTGTCCAGTGGCAGGTCCAGTTCTTCGGCGATCATCATCGCGACCGCCGTCGTCATGCCCTGGCCGACTTCGGCCCTTGGCACCGCGAACGAGGCGGTGCCGTCGGAGTTCACCTGCACCCAGATCAGGCCCGAGGTCGGTGCCGCGGCAAGGGTCTGCATATCACCGAGGTCGAAGATGTCTTCGGGCAGCGGCAGGGAGGGAATGGACGCCGCGGCGGGCTGGGGGTCCAGCGCCTCCGCGCCCCACTGCACGGCGACCGCCAGTGTCGGTGCGGCCACCAGGTAGCCGAGGAACCTGCGTCGCGCCAAGCCGTCGGGCGGTGCGGCCGGCTCTTCGGGTTCAGTGTCCGGAGTGTGCGGCGAACGGCGTTGTTCTGCCATGAAGTTGTCCTCTCGATGCGCGTTGGCGACAGGTTGCCCGGGAGTCGCCGGCGCGATCTATCGGCACAGGGGCAGCTGTGGTTGCGATGCGAAGACTTTGCCCACTGTGGCGGGCATTGTGCCACAGCACACACCGGTCGGCCACGGGAGTGGTGCTGCCTTGTGTTGGCACACAGCGGTTGTGAGTGGTGGTGGACGCGCGGGTCACCGCTTCCCCGTCACCAAGTGACCCGCGCGTCGGCCTCGCCCCCAGCGGCGTCCGCCGTCGACTGCCCTCCCCTGCGCAAGAACGTAGCGTGGACGGAATCGGCGGCTGCGGGTTTGTCACCCGATATTCGCAGCGAATGCATGAACTGCGCGCTGATGTCCTACAACGGTGCCGCCAGCGTGGCGGATGCCACGCGGATCGCTGGGGAACGGGCGGGGCCGGGCACGCCGGGCTATCCCGTGACCGGGTTGTCGCCGCTAGGGTGCGTCTCATGCGGGTTCCCCTCACCGTGGCCGACTTCCTCGACCGCGCGGAAACGGTCTTCCCTGATGCCATCGCGGTGGTCGACGAGTCGGCCCAGCCGGCCGACCCGGTGCCAGACACCACCTACCGCGAGTTCGGCCGCCGAGTCCGGGCATGGCAGGCCGGACTCGACGCGCTGGGAGTCGGCGAGGGCGAGCGGGTGGCGGTGGTCAGCCACAACTCCGCCCGGCTGATGGAGTTGCTGCACGCGGTGCCGGCGACCGGCCGGATCTGCGTTCCGGTCAACTTCCGGCTGCGCTCCGAGGAGGTCGCCTACATCGTGGAGCACTGCGGCGCGACGGTGCTGCTTGTCGATCCCGAGCTGGAGGAGCCGCTCGACGGTGTCCGCGCCCCGCACCGGTTCGTGCTCGGCGACCAGACCGAGACCGAACTGCTGCGGTTGGACACGGAGCCGAGGCCGTGGTCGGAGCCGGAGGAGGACGCCACGGCGACGATCAACTACACCTCCGGAACCACCGCGCGCCCCAAGGGGGTGCAGTTGACCCACCGCAACCTGTGGGTCAACGCCGTCACGTTCGCCATGCACGTCCGCGCCTGGGAACAGGATGCCTACCTGCACACGCTGCCGATGTTCCACTGCAATGGATGGGGCATGCCGTACGGGCTCGTCGGCCTCGGCGCCAAGCATGTCGTCCTGCGCAAGGTGGACGGCGCGGAGATCCTGCGCAGGGTCGACGAGCACGGCGTGACGCTCATGTGCGGGGCGCCCGCGGTGTGGAACGCCGTACTCGCCGCCGCCGAGACGTGGTCCGGCGAGATACCCGGTCGGGACCGGGTTCGTGTCGTGTGCGCCGGTGCGCCGCCGCCGACGAGGACGATCGCCAGGATGCAGGAGGAGCTGGGATGGGAGTTCCAACAGATCTACGGGCTGACCGAGACCTCCCCGCTGCTGACGTTCAACCGCGCGCGACCCGAGGATCTGGCTCTTCCGGCGGAGGAACGGGCCCGCAGGCTGTCGCGGGCAGGCGGACCCACACTGGGGGCACGACTGCGTATCGCCCCCTCTGGTGAGGTGCTCGCCCGGTCCAACGTCGTGCTCGAGGGCTACTGGAACAACGAGGAGGCCAGTGCCGAGGCACTCGCCGGCGGGTGGTTCCACACCGGCGACGGCGGCAGCATCGACGACGAGGGATACCTCGTGATCTCCGACCGCAAGAAGGACGTGATCATCACCGGCGGTGAGAACGTGTCCTCCATCGAGGTGGAGGACTGCCTGTTCAGTCACCCGGCCGTTGCCGAGGTCGCCGTGATCGGTGTGCCCGACGACAAGTGGGGTGAGACCGTCAAGGCGCTGGTGGTGCTCTGTGCGGGCATGGCCGCCACCGAGTCCGAGCTGATCACCTACTGCAAGGAGCGTCTGGCCGGCTACAAGGCGCCGACCTCGGTGGAGTTCCGGACGGCGATTCCTCGCACGGCTACCGGCAAGATCCAGAAGTACAAACTCCGTCAGCCGTACTGGGTCGACGCGGAACGGGGAGTCAACTAGCCGGTCTACCTTCTGTCACGGTCTAACTACCGTTAGTTATGGCTTGTGACACGTGTGGCTGATGGGACTTGAGTTTCTGTCGTGCCGTGTGGCGATTCCTGAGCACAAGTGACACAGTTGTCTCGCAGGGCCAAATTGGTCCATTTGGCCCTGTCATATCTGCGCTGAGTGGCCTATCCGGGCTTCCCTTGGGAAGCGGGAGGTGGGGTGGCGGTGCGAGCACGTGTGACGCGATGCCTGATCGCTGGCGGGATTGCGACGACCTTGACGCTCACGGTGATCGGCACGGGCTGGGCCACGCCGCCCCCGAGTAACCCCTCAGACTCCGACCTCGGCTCGAGTCGGGCCGACGTCGCGGCCAAGGCGGCCGAGGTCGGCGACCTGGCCAACCAGCTGTCGGCGGCCGAGGTGAAGCTGGCGCAGCTACGCGATCAGGTCGAACAGAAGATGGAGGAGGCCAACAAGGCCCTCGTCGACCTGCAGACGGCGAGGGACGCGGCCGACCGGGCAAGGGCCGACGCGGACGCGGCCAAGGCCGACGCGCAGGCCGCCGGTGGTGCGGTGGACGCCGCGCGTCGCCGGCTCGACGAGTTCGCCGCGGCCAGCTACCAGCAGGGCAGCACCGTGGGATCGGTGTCGGCGCTGGTGGACGCCTCCAGCCCGGAGAACCTGCTCGCGAGAGTGCAGCTTCTCGACGCGATCAGCGGTTCCGAACTGAGCACCCTTGCCGACCTCCAGCGCGCGAACGTGGACAAGGCCAACCAGGAATCGGTCAGCCGCAAGGCGTTGGCGACGGCGACACAGAAGCAGCAGGAGGCCGACGCCGCTAAGGCGAAGGTTGACGCGGCAATGGCCGCCGCGGCGGCGGCACGGCGGGAGGAGGCCAAGCAGGTCGAGCAGCTGAGCACCAGCAAGACCGACGTCGAAAGCCAACTCAGCGCCGCGCAGGACAAGGTCAATGATCTGCAGACGCAGCGCCAGCGCTACCAGGACTGGGCGGCGCAGAAGGCACGGGATGATGCCGCCGCGGAGGCCGCGGCACAGCAGCAGGCCGTGGCGGCGCCACCGCAGCGCCCGGCCGTGCCGTCTGCCGGTGCCGCGCGAGCGGCGATCGCGGTAGCCAGGGCGATGGCGCAACTCGGTGTCGCCTACGCCTGGGGCGGTGGCACCGCGTATGGACCGAGCCGCGGCATTTCCGACGATGGCGGTGACGCCGACTTCTACGGCGACTACAACAAGATCGGATTCGACTGCTCCGGACTGATGGTCTATGCCTTCGCCGGCGTCGGCGTGTCCCTTCCGCACTACAGCGGTTACCAGTACTACGCGGGACAGCATGTTCCGCTGTCCCAGATACAGCCCGGCGACATGCTGTTCTACGGCACCCCGAGCAACATCCACCACGTGACCATGTACATCGGCGACGGCCGGATGATCGAGGCGCCGTACTCGGGATCGGTGGTGCGCGTGGTGCCGGTGCGGTGGGGCGAGATCATGCCGTACGCCACTAGGGTCGTCTGAGCGGCGTCGAAGCTGTAGTTTCCGCGCTCAGCGACCCAATCGGGCCGCGAGACCGTCGAGCATGCAGTCCAGGCCGAACGCGAACTCGGCGTTGGGGTCGGGTTCCTCGGCTTCGAGGACGCGGCGGGCGAGCATCGGGTGCTTGCCCGCGGCGATGACCTCGCTGATGTAGGGGCCCACGCTGCGCTGCCACTGCTCCTCGGTCAGGCCGCTGCGCCGCTCGGCGCGCCGAGCGGCCTGCTGGGTAGCCACCGAGCCCAGCACGTACGCGTGCACGGCACCGAGCGCCTGCGAGGCTAGGGTGATGTCGGGCGTGAGCGCGACGGCGGCACGCAGCGCGGATTCAGACCGCCGCAACGAGTTGGGGCCGAGCGAGGGCCTGCCCGCCAGTTCTCCTGCCAGCCACGGGTGCCGCAGCAGGGTTGCGCGCAGCGCGTGCGCGACCGCGGCCAGGTCGGCGCGCCAGTCCTGCGTGGGCTCGGGGATCGGGTCCTCGCCTTGCGCCGCGTCGACCATCAGGTCCACCAGTTCGTCGCGGTTGGTGATGTAGCGGTAGAGGGTGGCCGTCCCGGAACCGAGGTCGCCCGCGACCCGGCGCATCGATACCGCGGCCAAGCCCTCCGCGTCGGCGATGGCCAGCGCGGCGGCCACGTACTGGTCCACCCCTGGCGCGCGTCGACGCGGTTCGGGGCGAGGCCTGGTCCACACCGATGAAAGAGCGGGTTCGGTCATGGGGTGGTTCCTTTCCTCGTTGACCGACATCCTAACTTCTGGATACGTTGTAGCCATGACAGAAACAGCGTATCCAGAAGTGCCGGTGCTCGTGATCGGAGGCGGCAGCGTCGGCCTGCTCGCCGCGGCGCTGCTCGCCCACCACGATGTCCCCGCGGTGCTCGTCGAACGCCGGTCCGGGCCGTCGGTCCACCCGCGCGCCACCGGCATCGGGCCGCGGACCGTCGAGGTCCTCCGCGAGCTCGGGCTCGACACCGCCGTGGACGCCGCCGCGGTCGACCTCCGGGGCGCCGCAGGCAAGGCGGTGGCGCGGACCGTCGTCGAGATGGGCGCGGGCGACGTCGTGACCGTGCCCATGCCGACCCCGTCCATCGCTGAACTGGACACGACACCGTTCAGGCTGCGCGGCGTCTGCGCGCAGGACCGCCTCGACGCCGTGGTGGCGGCCGACCTGGCGCGCCGCGGAGCGGATCTGCGCTGGTCGACCCGCCTGGTCGGCATCGCGCAGGACGCCGACGGGGTCGACGTCGAGCTGGAGGGACCCGACGGCCGCTACTCGTTGCGCTGCGCGCGCGTGGTGGCCGCGGACGGCACGCACAGCGCGGTGCGGACCGCGCTCGGCGTGGGCACCTCCGGAGCGGGCGACCTGGGCAAGTCGATGATCAACATCCTGTTCCGCGCCGACCTCCGCCCCCACCTGCGGGGCATGGTGTTCGCCACCTGCACGATCACGACGCCGGAGGCGCCCGGCCTGCTGGCGACCGTGGACGGCGCGACGAGCTGGGTCTTCCACGTCGCTTGCGACGTCGACGGGGGCGAGCGCCCTGAGGACTTCACGCACGAGCGCTGTGCCGCGGTCGTCCGGGCGGCGGTCGGTGATCCTGACCTCGACGTCGAGGTGCGCAGCGTGCTCCCGTGGCGGCCCCGGAGCGTTCTGGCCGACCGCTTCGCCGTCGGCCGCGTGTTCCTCGTCGGTGACGCCGCGCACACCGTGTCGCCGCTGGGCGCGTTCGGCCTCAACACCGGGGTCGCCGACGCGCACAACCTGGCGTGGAAGCTGGCCGCCGTGCACAAGGGCGAGGCGGGCGCCGGGCTGCTCGACACCTACGCGCAGGAGCGCGAGCCGGTCGCCGCGGCGACGGTGGACCAGGCGATGCGTAGGCTCGCCGACCCGGCGCTGCACTGGGGGCATGGACTTGAGGCCGACGCCGCCAGGGCGGCGGCGGGGGTGTGGTCGGCGCCGGTCGTGCACCTCGGCCAGCGGTACGACTCGGCCGCCGTCGTCGACCCGCGGCCGGAACTCCCGTCCACGGTGGACCTGGCGGTGGCGCTGGACGGGTCACCGGGTGCACGGGTGCCCCACGCGTGGGTCGACGGGGTGTCCACGCTCGACCTGGTCGCGTCCCGGTGGACCCTGCTGATGGGCGCCACCGGTGACCGGTGGCGCGCCGCCGCGGCGGACGTCGGCCTACCGGTGCACCGGGTCTCCGCGCCGTGGCTGTCCGACGACGGGGCCCTGCTCGTGCGACCGGACGCGATCGTCGCGATGCGGGTCACGGCATCGGTCCCGGACCCGGCGCGGTTTCTCGCCGACACCCTGGACCAGGTGCTGGCCAGGCCGGTGGCGGTGCCGAGCACCTGACCGGGGCGCCTCGACGAAGGCGCCCAGCGGGCGTCCGGAACGTACAGGAGCCGGCCCGACAGACGGGTCAGCCGCCGAAACCGGCGCGGACGATCACCACCGGTCGTGCGGGCGGCCCGTCGAAGGGCCCGTGGTCGCTCGGGGTGATCCCCGCCGCGACGATCCGGTCCAGGACGTTCATTCCGCGTACCACCCGGCCCAGCACCGAGTAGTTCGCCGGGATGTGCGCGAACGAGTGGACGATGAAGAACTCGCTGCCGTTGGTGCCGGGACCCTGATTGCCCATGGCGACGGTGCCGCGGTCGTACGTCTCGGTCCCGGTGACCTCGTCGGGAAAGCGGTAGCCGGGGCCGCCCTTCTCGACCTCTGTGAGGTCTCCGCACTGCAACACGCCAAGTCGCGTGCTGTTGGTCAGCCGCCAGCACTGGCTCCGGTCATAGAAGTGTTGCAGCACCAGACTCGCCATGTTGTGCACGGCGCAGGGCGCGGCTCCCGCGCGGTTGAGCCGCACGGTGACCGGACCGTAGTTGAACCGGAACGTGACGTCGACACTGCCGACCGTCGGTGCGAACCGCGGCGGGCGCAGCACCGGACGGGCCGCCGGATTGTCCGGCGTCGGGGTAAACGTGCACCGCACGACCGGTTCGGCCACCGAGGCGGACGCCATGGGCGCGAGGACGGCGAGACCGGCCAAGGACAGGACGGCGGCGAGCGCAATGGCCCAGCGCGGCTTCATGCGCGGAAAACTACGCGGTGGCACGCCATCCGCGCCAGGCCGCGTACCACCAGCGGACGCCGTTGTAGCGCGGGAGTTCGCAACGGCCCACATCAGCGCTTCAGTGCCCACCGCAATGCGTCGGACACGTCGGCATGCTCATACCGGAATCCGGCGGCCAGCAACACCGAAGGTCGCACCCGTGCGCTGGAAAGGACCTCGCCGGCGAGTTCGCCCAGCGCGATCCGCAGGGCGAACCGGGGCACCGCGAGCACGGCGGGTCGGCGGACCGCCCGCCCGAACGCGCGGGTGAACTCGGCGTTGGTCGGCGATTGCGGTGCGGTCAGGTTCACCGGCCCGGCGATGTCGTCGCGCTCGATCAGGAACCGGACAGCGCGGACCGTGTCGGCGAGGGAGAGCCAGGACATGTGCTGTCGGCCGGTGCCGAGTGTGCCGCCGAGGCCGGCGCGGAACAACGGCCGCAGCCGGGCGAGAAGACCACCGCCCGGACCGAGGACGTGCCCGATGCGCAGGTGGCACACGCGGACGCCGCAGTCCTCGGCTACACAGGTCGAGCGCTCCCACGCCCGGCACACCTCCGCGAGGAAACCGGGGCCGGCCGTGGAGCGCTCGTCGAGCAGCTCGGCACCGCGGTCACCGTAGAAGCCGATCGCGGAGGCGTTCAGCAGAACCGTTCGATCGGCACCGTCGCCCGCCGCGGCGGCGAGCGCGCTGGACAGGGTCGCCGTCGTGGCGACCCGGCTGCGCTGGATCTCCCTGCGGTACGCGGCGCGCCACCGGCGGGCTCCGACGCCGGCGCCCGCCAGGTTGATCACGACGTGCGCACCAGCCAGCGCGCGCGGGTCCAGTGAGCCCTCCACCGGCGACCAGGTCACCTCGTCGGGGCCCGCGGAAGGGCGGCGGACGAGCCGCACTACGTCGTGCCCGTCCGCGCGCAGCGAGGCGACGAGCGCGGTGCCGATGAATCCGCTCGATCCGGCCACCACGATCCGCATTGGTCGCTCCGATCCCGGATGTCCTTCTCCGTGCCGGCCGTCATGCTAGTGGGGTGGGACCTCATGACTGGGCAGCCGTGGTGCTGGCCGGCGGCACGGCCCGGCGACTGGGTGGGGTGGACAAGCCGGCGCTGGTCGTCGGCGGCGTGACGCTGCTGGACCGGGCGGTGCGTGCCGTGGCCGGCGCCGACCGGATCATCGTGGTCGGACCCGAGACGACAGTGTCGCGTCCGGTGCGCTGGACGAGAGAGGATCCACCCGGCGGTGGCCCGGTCGCGGCGCTGGCCGCCGGTCTGTCGAGTGTTGGCGAGGCGTCCGAAGTGGTGCTGCTGGCCGCCGACCTCGTCGGCGTCGGCGACGGCACGGTGGGACGTCTGCGGCGGGCGCTGCACCAGGAGGCCGATGCCGACGGTGCCGTCCTCGTCGACGCCGGGAACCGGCCGCAGTGGCTGGTCGGGGTGTGGCGGACGGAGACGCTGCGTGCCCGGCTGCCGACTCGCCCGGCCGGTGCGGCGCTGCGGGCGGTGCTCGGCGGGCTTCGGCTGGTCGGGGTGCCAGCCGAGCCTGGGGAGGCCGACGACGTCGACACCCCGGAGGACCTGGCGCGTCTACTCGGCTCGCCGCACGCGTGACGGCGACGTCCGCCGCCGTCACGGCTTCACCGCACCCACACCGACATTCGGGTTACCTACGATGAGGCCGTACCGTTGTCGACGCTTTCCGTAGGAGGCTCACCAGTGACCGAGACGCGCACCGGGCCTGCCGAGGGGGTGCGGACAGCCACGCCGCCCAACACCCCGGCGCACGACGGGCAGCTGCTCGAGCGCACCGTGTTCGAGGTCAAGCGGGTGATCGTCGGACAGGACCGCCTGGTGGAACGCATGCTGGTCGGCCTGCTGGCCAAGGGACACCTGCTGTTGGAGGGCGTGCCGGGAGTGGCCAAGACGCTCGCGGTGGAGACGTTCGCCAAGGTCGTCGGCGGATCGTTCAGCCGGGTGCAGTTCACACCGGACCTCGTGCCGTCCGACATCCTCGGCACCAGGATCTACCGGCAGGCCAGCGCGAGTTTCGACGTCGAACTCGGCCCTGTGGTGGCCAACTTCGTGCTCGCCGATGAGATCAACCGCGCACCAGCCAAGGTGCAGTCGGCCATGCTCGAGGTGATGGCCGAGCGGCACGTGTCCATCGGCGGCAAGACCTTCCCGATGCCCGACCCCTTCCTGGTGCTCGCCACCCAGAACCCGATCGAGAACGAGGGCGTGTACCCGCTGCCGGAGGCCCAGCGCGACCGGTTCCTCTTCAAGATCGTGGTGGAGTACCCGACGGTGGAGGAGGAGCGGGAGATCGTCTATCGGATGGGCGTCACCCCGCCGGTGCCGCACCAGGTGCTCGGACCGGACGAACTGGTGCGCCTGCAGGGCGTGGCGTCCCGGGTGTTCGTGCACCACGCTCTGGTCGACTACGTGGTGCGCCTCGTGCTCGCCACCCGGTCGCCCGCCGACCACGGGCTCGCCGATGTCGCCGGATGGGTGGCCTATGGCGCCTCACCCCGGGCCAGTCTGGGGATCGTCGCCGCGGCGAGGGCGCTTGCCCTGATCCGCGGCCGGGACTACGTGCTGCCCCAAGACGTCATCGACGTGATTCCCGACGTGCTGCGGCACCGCCTCGTGCTCTCCTACGACGCGCTCGCCGACAGCGTGCCGCTGGACCACATCATCGCCCGTGTGCTGCAGACCGTGCCGCTGCCCCAGGTCTCCGCCCGGCCGCAGGGCGCGCCCCCGGCGGCACCCGTGCCGCCACCGTCTCCCGCACCCGCTGGCGTGACGGGCAGGCCATGACGTCGGTGCGACCGCGCTGGGCTCCGCCGGTGCTGCGGCAGGACCGGCTGGAGCCCGCGCTGCGCACGCTTGAACTGGACGTCCGCCGTCGGCTCGACGGCCTGCTGCAGGGCAATCACCTGGGGCTGGTGCCAGGGCCGGGCACGGAGCCCGGTGAGGCCCGGCCCTACCAGCCCGGCGACGATGTGCGCAGGATGGACTGGGCGGTGACCGCGCGAACCACCGAGCCGCACATCAGGGAGACCGTAGCCGACCGCGAACTGGAGACCTGGCTGGCCGTTGACCTGTCGGCCAGCCTCGACTTCGGCACCGCCGTCTGCGAGAAGCGGGACCTGGCCGTGGCCGCCGTCGCGGCGTTCACGCATCTGTCCGGCGGTGGCGGCAACCGGGTCGGGGCCGTGCTGTCCACCGGTGAGAAGACCGTGCGCGTGCCGGCACGGGGCGGCCTCGCGCACGCGCGCGGGTTGGTGCGCAGGGTGGCCACGACGCCGAGGGCGCCGGAAGGGGTACGCGGCGACCTGACCGCGCTCCTCGAACAGCTGCGCAGGCCCCCACGCCGCCGTGGTCTCGCGGTGGTGATCTCCGATTTCCTCGGCGACCTCGACTGGCAGCGGCCGCTGCGCGGACTGTCGGCACGGCACGACCTCGTCGCCGTCGAGGTGCTCGACCCCCGCGACGTCGACCTTCCCGACGTCGGTCTCGTCGTGCTCGCCGACCCGGAGACCGGTAGACAGCGCGAGGTGCGCACCTCGCCCCTGCTGCGCAGGGAGTTCGCCGCCGCGGCGGCACAGCACCGGGCGGCGGTGGCGGTCGGATTGCGTCAGGCCAACTGCGCGCATCTGGTGCTACGCACGGATTCGGACTGGATCGCCGACGTTGTCCGATTCGTCGTGGCACGCAAACGCCGCTGGTCAGGGGGAACTGTGCCGTGAACTCGCCGTTGAGCCTGGGTGGATTCACCGACCCGCTGTGGTTCCTGCTGCTGATCGGTGTCGCCGGGCTCGCGGTCGGCTACGCGTGGATGCTGCTGCGGCGACGGCGGGACACCGCACGTTTCACCAGTGCGGACCTGTTGACACGGGTGGCCCCGCGCCGGCCAGGTCGGTGGCGGCATGTGCCGCCGGCGCTGCTCGCGGTCGGGCTGGTCTTGGTGACCGTGTCGTTGGCCGGGCCGACCGCGGAGCAGAAGGTGCCGCGCAACCGGGCGACGGTGATGCTCGTCGTCGACGTGTCGGAGTCGATGGCCGCCACCGACGTGCCGCCCAACCGGCTGGCGGCGGCGCGGAAGGCGGCCAAGTCCTTCGCGGACACGCTGACCCCCGGGGTCAACCTCGGGCTGGTGGCCTTTGCCGGCTCTGCCACCGTGCTCGTGTCGCCCACAACGGATCGGACTCAGGTCAAGCAGGGGGTCGACGATCTGAGGACGGCCGAGGGGACGGCCACCGGAGACGCCATCGCCGCGGCGGTGCAGGCGGTGCAGTCCTTCGGCAAGCTGGTCAGCGGTGCGGACGGGCCCCCTCCGGCGAGGATCGTGCTGATGAGTGACGGCAAGCAGACGACGCCGGCGGACTTCAACGCCGATCGCGGCGCGTACACGCAGGCGAAGGCAGCCAAGGCCGCGCAGATTCCGGTGTCGGCGATCGCGTTCGGCACTGCCGCAGGCACCATCGACCAGGACGGCAAGCGGGCCCCGGTGCCGGTGGACGACCAGTCGATGCGGGAGATCGCCGCGCTGTCGGGCGGGGACTTCTATCGGGCCGAGGACGTCGACCAGCTGCGTCGTGTCTACGACACGCTCAGCGAGCAGATCGGGTACGAGACCAAGCAGGCCGACGCCAGCCAGCCCTGGCTCGTCCTGGGGGCACTGACCATCCTCGCGGCGGCCTGTGCCGGCGTGCTGGTCACCCAACGCCTGCCGTAAGCGGGCAGCAGCGCCATGTCGTGGCGCGGACTCCGCCAGTTCCGATCGTCCGATGTCGACATGCCGATGCGCGCGTGCCGGCAGCCGGCAGATAACCTGCCCCCGGGGGACGTCAGCCGAACAAGGAGCAGCAGTGGCACGGTCCGTTCTCGTCACCGGAGGAAACCGCGGTATCGGTCTTGCCATTGCACGGGCGTTCCTTGCCGAAGGGGACAAGGTCGCGGTGACCCACCGGGGCTCCGGTGTGCCGGACGGTCTGTTCGGCGTGCGCTGCGACGTCACCGACGCCGCGCAGGTCGACGCCGCCTTCGCCGAGGTCGAGGCACAGCAGGGGGCGGTGCAGGTGCTGGTGTCCAACGCCGGTGTCACCGAGGACACCCTGTTGATGCGGATGAGCGAGGACCAGTTCACCCGGGTGGTCGACGCCAATCTGGCCGGCGCCTACCGGGTCACCAAGCGGGCCACCAGGAACATGCTGCGCAGCCGCTGGGGGCGGATCATCTACATTTCCTCGGTCGTCGGCATGGCTGGTGCCGCGGGGCAGGTCAACTACGCGGCGAGCAAGGCGGGCCTGATCGGCATGGCCCGCTCCGTCACCCGCGAACTGGGGTCGCGCAACATCACGGCCAACGTGGTCGCTCCCGGTTTCGTGCCTACCGACATGACCGACGCGCTCCCCGAGGACGTCCGCGAGGCCGCGCTGGCGCAGATCCCGGCCGGCCGCTACGCCGAACCCGGGGAGGTCGCCGCGGCCGTGGTGTTCCTCGCCTCCGACGGTGCCGCCTACGTCAACGGAGCCGTGCTGCCGGTCGACGGCGGCCTGGGCATGGGCCACTGACGGACATTCTCACTCTCCACCAAGAAAGGACCGCACCGTGACCGGATTGCTCCACGGCAAGCGCCTGCTGATCACCGGTGTGATCACCGACGCGTCGATCGCCTTTCATGTGGCCAAGGTCGCCCAGGAGCAGGGTGCCGATGTGGTGCTCACCGGTTTCGGCCGGCTCAGCCTTGTCGAGCGGATCGCCAAGCGGCTGCCCAAGGCCGCGCCAGTGATCGAGCTGGACGTACAGAACGCCGAACACCTCGACACTCTCGCCGACCGCGTCCGCCAGCACCTCAGCGGCGTCGACGGTGTGCTGCACTCCATCGCCTTCGGCCCGCCGTCCACCCTCGGGGCCGACTTTCTCGACGCGCCGTGGCCGGATGTCGCCACCGCCGTCGAGGTCTCGGCGTTCTCGCTCAAGTCGCTGACCACCGCGCTGCTTCCGCTGATGGGCGCTGGTGGCTCGATCGTGGGCATGGACTTCGACGCACGATTCGCCTGGCCTGCCTACAACTGGATGGGAGTGTCCAAGGCCGCGCTCGAGTCGGTGGCTCGATACCTCGCCCGCGACCTCGGCCCGAGGAAGATCAGGGTGAACCTCGTTGCCGCCGGGCCGGTGCGCACGATGGCCGCCAAGTCGATCCCCGGATTCGTCGAACTGGACAAGAACTGGGCCGAGCGGGCGCCGCTGGGCTGGGATCCCGGCGACCCGGAGCCCGTGGCCAAGGCAGCGTGTGCGCTGCTGTCGGACTGGTTTCCCGCGACGACGGGATCGATGGTCTGGGTCGACGGCGGCCTGCACGCGCTGGGCATGTAGCCGGCCGCGCGCGAGGGGCACCGTCGCGGTGCGAGCCGGAGTGCGAAAATGATCCAGTGAGTGTCGACGCGCTGCTCGTGTTGTCCTTCGGCGGTCCCGAGGGCCAGGACGACGTTCTGCCGTTCCTGGAGAACGTGACGCGGGGACGGGGTGTGCCGCCCGAGCGGTTGGCCGAGGTCGCCGAGCACTACCGGCACTTTGGCGGTGTGTCACCGATCAATCGGCTCAACCGGGACCTGATCGAGGCCGTCCGCGCGGCGCTGTCCAAGCACGGGCTCGACCTTCCGGTGTACTTCGGCAACCGTAACTGGCATCCCATGGTCGAGGACACCGTGGGCGAGATGGCCGAGAACGGAGTGAGACGCGCTCTTGTCTTCGCCACCAGCGCCTACGGTGGCTACTCGGCCTGCCGCCAGTACGACGAGGACATCGTCCGTGCCAGGAAGGCGGTTGGCGAGCGTGCCCCGGAACTGGTGAAACTCCGCCAGTTCTTCGACCATCCGCTGTTCGTGGACGCCGTGGCCGACGCGGTGTCGGCCGCACGGCAGGAGCTGCCCGAGCGGTTCCGGCGGGATTTCCGACTGGTGTTCACCGCGCACTCGATCCCGATGTCCTTCGACGCCGCCGCGGGAGTCGCGGAGCAGGGCGGGCACCGTTACTCCCGGCAGGTCGCCGAGGCGGCCAGGCTGGCCGCGAAAGCCAGCGGGCACGCCGAGTTCGACGTGGTGTGGCAGTCCCGCTCAGGTCCGCCGCAGGTGCCGTGGCTGGCCCCGGACATCGTCGATCACCTGGACACCCTGCACGCCGACGGGGTCGGGGCGGTGGTGGTGTGCCCGGTGGGATTCGTCAGCGACCATCTCGAGGTGGTGTGGGACCTGGACACCGAGGCGCGGGCCCGTGCCGCCGAACTCGGCATGGCGTTCGCCAGAGCCGCGACACCCGGGGAGGATCCGCGGTTCGCCGAGCTGGTGGTCGAACTGGTGCGGGAGCACGTCGACGACGCGCCGCAGCGGCGCCTGTCGTCCGTGCCGGCGGGCGGGTGCACGACGAATGGGCAGTTCTGCGCGCCTTCCTGTTGCGAGCCGCCGCGGCGCCCTGGCCGGTAAGGGCTCCGGGCGTCAGGCCTCGCTGTCCAAACCGCTGTCGCTCAGCGCTGTCCTCGATGTGGACAGCACCCTGACGGCCTCGTCGATCGCGGCGTACCTGGCGTTGCGGACGGCCTCGGAGAGCGGCCGCAACGCCTCGGCCCGTGCCCGGATCGCCGAGGCGGACACCGCCGCGCCGGGCGCGTCCAGTGAGGCTATCCGCAGGATCGCGGCGACCTCAGTGGCTCGCTGCAGTACCCGCAGCGACCTCGGGGGCATTCCGGTCGGCCACGGCGGCGCCGGTTGGGCGGTGACAACCGCCTCGATCTCCTCGCGGACACCGGTTCGTTGCCTGGTCACGTCGAGGTCGATGAGCCGAGTGGCCGCCTGCCGCATCGCACCGGCCAGCTCGTGCTCGGCTTCGCCGATCGGCATGTGCTCGGGCCAGACCATCCAGGGCAGTTCGAACACGGTCCAGCGGACCACCTGGTCGGCGACGGTCTGGGGGACGATGCCCATTCCGGCCGTGGGAAGCACGATGGCCTCCCCGGCCCGCACGGCGGCGGTGGCCAGCGGACCGTTGCCGCCGAGCCCGCGGACGTCTCCCGGCACGGGAAGGATCAGCCGGCCGTCGTCGGCCTGCTTTTTGCGTAGCGTCGCGAGCAATGACGCCAGAGCGGCGGGTGGTTGGCCGGGGCCGGGGAGATCGAGCCGTGTGGCGATGTCATCGTCGGCCGCGGCCACCTCGTGCAGCTCTGCCCACACCTGCATGGCGTCGAGAACGTCGTCGGACGCGGCCGCGCCGTGCAGCCATGCGGTGGTCCAGACGACCAGCGTCGCGCTCGAACAAGGCACAGCCAACTACATTACGACCGGGGCAGGGGGAATCTGGCACCGGGGTATGCCGTCACGGGACGTCCAGTCCGGCCGGGAACTCCGACGGCGCATTCGTCACTCCGGCACCCCAGTCTGTGCGGCGCGCGTCCCCGTGATGTCGATGATGTGGCTCGCGCGATCGACCTTGGCTTGCAGGTAGCGGCGATTGGCCTCGGTCACGTGCACCCCGGTGGGCAACCGCCTCCGCACGGTGATTCCGCACGCGGTGAGCTGCGCCGCCTTGGCTGGCTTGTTGGTCAGCAGGTCGATCTCGCGAATGCCGAAAGCGCACAGCATCTGGGCGGCAACCCGATAGTCACGGTGGTCATCGTCGAAATTCAGTGCCCTGTTGGCTTGGAACGTGTCCATTCCGGCGTCCTGCAGACGATAAGCGTCGATCTTGTTGTACAGTCCGATTCCTCTCCCTTCCTGTCGTAAGTACAGCAGCAGTCCGACGCGTGCGGACAGCAGCTTCGTGGATTCGCGCAATTGTGGTCCGCAGTCGCAACGGGCCGAGCCGAAGACGTCGCCGGTGAGGCATTCGGAGTGGAGGCGCACCAGGGGAACCCCCTGTTCCAGGGCATTACCGAACACCAACGCCAGGTGTTCGCGCGAGTCGACGAGGCCGTGAAAGGACACGAATTCCGCTGAGAAAGTATCGGTGTCCAGATGTACGGGAATCGTCACCGATGTTCTGATTCGTGCCGACGGCGATGGGCCGTCAGTCCCGTCGACCATTCGAGAATTCGTGCAAGAAGTCACACACCACCCCAGTGGTCCTCCCGTATGCCCCGAAGGTCCGAACTGCCCCAATGTGACAATGCGGTACAACGGATTAACTCGGCTTATCTTCACTCAGTCCGTGGTTGAAGTCAAACGGATTGACAATTGGCCCGCTGCCGCGTCCGGCTCGATCGGTCGCCCCGGTCCCGTGTCCGGCGATGACGGTGCCGCTCGGCTCCCGGCGATAGCCGGGATCGTCGGCCGGCCACCACTGTCAGTCCTGGAGTAGCTCGACATCGACCTGGCGCCGCAACTTGCGTAGCGTCGTCGATCGTGAGCGCTGTTCCCCTCTCCACGCCCGCGTTACCACGGACCGTCGGCCAGTTGCGCGCCGTCGGACACGAGCCCCGATCGGTCAAGGCTGAGTTGCGCGACAACCTGCTCGCCGCACTGCACGCCGGTGGAGATCCGTGGCCCGGAATCGTGGGCTTCGACCGCACGGTGCTGCCCCAGCTGGAACGTGCCCTGATCGCGGGACATGACTTCGTGCTGCTTGGCGAACGCGGACAGGGCAAGACCAGGCTGCTGCGAACCCTCGTCGGGCTGTTGGACGAGTGGACGCCGGCGATCGAGGGCGCCGAGCTCGCAGAGCATCCGCTGGCCCCGATCACACCCGCCTCGGTGCGGCGTGCGGCCGAACTCGGTGACTCGCTTCCGGTAGCGTGGGTGCACCGATCCCAGCGCTACAGCGAGAAACTGGCCACCCCCGACACGTCGGTCGGGGACCTGATCGGCGACGTCGATCCGGTCAAGGTCGCCGAGGGACGTACCCTCGGTGACCCGGAGACCATCCACTTCGGACTGGTGCCGAGGGCACACCGCGGAATCGTGGCCGTCAATGAACTGCCCGATCTCGCGGAGCGGATCCAGGTTTCGCTGCTCAACGTGATGGAGGAACGCGACATCCAGATCCGTGGCTACACAATGCGGCTGCCGCTGGACGTGGTGATGGTGGCCACCGCCAACCCGGAGGACTACACCAACCGCGGGCGGATCATCACTCCGCTCAAGGACCGGTTCGGTGCCGAGATCCGCACGCACTACCCGGCCGCGCTGGAACAGGAGGTCGCGCTGATCCACCAGGAGGCCGACCTGTCCGCCGGCGTTGGAGCGCACCTGGTCGAGGTGGTCGCCAGGTTCGTGCGGCACCTGCGTGCGTCACCATCGGTGGACCAGCGGTCCGGAGTGTCGGCCCGGTTCGCCGTCTCAGCGACGGAAACCGTTGCCGCTGCCGCCTTACGCCGGGCGGCACTGACCGGCGAGTCGCCCGCTGTGGCCAGACCGGTGGATCTCGGGTCGGTGCCTGCCGTGCTGCGTGGCAAGTTGGAGTTCGAACACGGTGAAGAGGGGCATGAGGAGGAGGTGCTTGAGCACCTGCTGCGGCGTTCGATCGCCGACGCGGCTCGGGCCCGGCTGGCCGGCCTGAACTTGCGGCCTCTTGTCGACGCCGTGGTTGACGGCCATCCTGTGACAACAGGGGACCAGGTTCCCGCCGACGAGGTGCTCGCGACACTGCCCACGCTGCCGGTGCTGGATGAGATCGCGGGCCGACTCGACATGACGACCAGTCAGCCGGCGGGCTGGATCGCCTCGGCGGTCGAGTTCGCACTGGAGTTCCTGTACCTGACCCAGCAGCTGGGCAAGGAAACCGAGGAAGACAAGGCGGTGTACGGCTGATGACCTCCTCGGCGCGTCGGTATCGGTACGGACAGCTCGGGGACGGCACCGACCCGTTGGCTCCGCCGCCGGACCTGCGGGCCGCGCTGGCCGAGCTCGGCGACGAGGTGATGGCGGGTGCGTCGGTCCGGGCCGCGCTGAGGGAGTTGCTGCGGCGGGGCATCTCGGGCGCCGCCGGCCTTGACGAGCTGACTCGCAGGGTGTGGGAGCGTCGCGCGCGGATTCAGCGTCGACACCGGTTGGACGGCACGGTGGGCGAGGTCAAGAGGCTACTGGAGGAGGCGGTCGCCGCCGAGCGCCGTGAGCTGTTTCCCGACCCGTCCGACGACGCCCGGTTCCGTGAGGCGCGGCTGGCCACGTTGTCGTCGAACACCGCGGAGGCGGTCACCGAACTGGCCGACTACGACTGGCGGTCAAGTCAGGCACGCACGTCCTATCGACGGATCAGCGACCTGCTCGGGAGCGAACTGCTCGAACAGCGGTTCCGGGGTGTGAAGAAGGCGCTGCGCAACGCCACGACCGCGGATCTGGATCGGGTCGCGCGGATGCTCGCCAAGCTGAACGCGCTGCTCGAGGCCCATGCGTCCGGGCAGGACACGAGTGCTCGGTTCGCCGAGTTCATGGCCGAGTACGGTCATTTCTTCCCCGAGCGTCCCGCGGACACCGACGAGTTGGTCGATGTGTTGGCCGCGCGAGCCGCCGCGGCACGGCGCATGGCGCGCTCGATGAGTACCGAGCAGCGCGCCGAGTTGGCCCAGTTGACCGGACATGCGTTGGGCAACACGAGCCTCGCAGCGCAACTCGACTCGCTCGACGCGCAGTTGGAACGGCTGCGACCCGGCCTGGACTGGCAATCACCGGGCCGCTTCCGTGGGAGCAGCCCGCTGGGGCTCAGCGAGGGCGCGCGAGCCATGGCCGTCCTGGCCGAGCTGGACGCCTTGGCCGAGCAGCTCGGCCAGGCCTATCCCGGCGCGCGGCTTGAGGACATCGACGTCGAGTCACTGGTCCGCCATCTCGGCGAGGAGTCCGGAGTGGACGTTCGCCGGCTGGCTGACCTGGAACGCCAACTGCGGCGGCAGCGTCTGGTCGACCTGGCACCGGACGGCGGCCTCTTACTTACCCCCAAGGCGTTGCGGCACCTCGGCGACACGGCGCTGCGGCAGATGGTCGACCAGTTGCGTCGGCGTGGTGAGCGGGACAGCGAGCGCGCGGGCGCCGCCGGCGAGCCTACGGGGGCCACCAAGCCGTGGCAGTTCGGTGACGCCGAACCGTGGGACGCGGCCAGGACCGTGCGCAACGCGGTCCTGCGCACCGCGGCCGCCGGCGACGGTCGGATTCACCTCGACCTGGAGGACCTCGAGGTCGTCGAGACCGCGCAGCGCGCCAGGGCAGTGGTGGCGCTGTGTGTGGACACGTCCTGGTCGATGGTGCAGGACGGTCACTGGGCGCCGATGAAGCGCACGGCGCTCGCGCTGCACCAGCTGATCAGCACCAGATTCCGCACCGACGCGTTGGAGCTGATCACTTTCGGCCGGTACGCCTCCGTTGTTGACGCCGGCGGGCTGATCTCGCTGGAAGGCGCCCGGGAACAGGGCACCAACCTGCACCATGCCCTCCTGCTCGCCGGCCGGCACATTCGGCGGCACCCCGACGCACAGCCGGTGATCCTGGTGGTGACCGACGGCGAGCCGACCGCCCATCTGGAACAGGACGGCTCGGCGACATTCGATTATCCGACGCCGCCGAGAACCCTGGCCAAGACGATCGCCGAGATCGACCGGCTTGCCAGGGCCGGTGCCTCGATCACGGTGTTCCGACTCGGCGCCGACCCTGGACTCGCGGTGTTCGTCGACGTGATCGCGAGGCGGGGAGGTGGGCGGGTCATCGCGCCGGGGGACAATGGTCTCGGTGCCGCGGTGATCGGGGACTATCTGCGCGGCCGTCGCAGGTGACTGCGATCACCGCAGTGACGCCGAATCGACGCGGAGGTGGCGCAGGATGGACAAACTCACGTCGCGCATGCTGGCTGTCGCGCGATTCGCCCACGCCTACTGGTTTTTCGGCAACCTGTACGAAGCCGTCGTCAGGACCCCCGACACAGTGATCGACAACTCGTCCGTGACCGGCCTCAAGCCTGGCAGCCCGGTCCGCTACTACCTGCCGGCCATCCCGGCCGTCGCCGCGACCACCGTGGCCGGGGCCGCGCTCGGCTGGCGTCGCGGCGGCAGCCGGCCCGCACTGGCGACCGCCGTGGGATGCCTGGCCGCCAGCGGCGCCCTGAGTGCCTACCTCATCCGGTCGGTCAATCTACCGATGCTGTCCGGGGAAGGCGTACCCGAGCCGGCCGAGCGGGACGCGATGCTGCGCACCTGGTACCGGCTCAACGCCGTCCGACTGGTCTGCATCGGCGGCGGCTGGCTGGCGTTGCGTCGCGCTGCCAGGCACACCGCACGATCGGACCGCAGCGGTGCTCGCTCGGTGGCCTGACCGCGATCTTCGGTTCCTGTCGATCGCTACCGGCGCACCTTCTCCAGCATGTCGCGAACGCCTCGGACGACGGCGTCCAGTTCATCCACGTGGATCCAGCTGTGCGAGGCGTTGTCCAGCACGCGGTGCTCACCGTCGGTCACTGATGCGGCGAGCGCGTCGAAGAGGGTGCGTTTGGCGTCACTGAGCTGCTGGAGGAACTCGTCGGAGTAGCCCAACAACCGCATTGTCGGTTCGATCGCGAGGCCGGTGAACGTGATCAGCGGCACGCCGGGTACCGGCCCGGCGTCAAGGACTTCGGTCGCCAGGTCGCGCAGGTTACTTCCCTCCACCATCCCGACGTGGACCGAGCGGGGGCTCAGATTCCAGGCGATGAGCGATTCGCGCACCTCCGCCGGCCAGTCCGCGAGCTTCGTGTCGAACAGGTCGCGAACGAACTCGACCATCTCCGCGGGAATGTCGGGAACGGACGCCTGCTCGACATCACTCTGGGCGAGGCGGTGCGGTTCGGGCATGTAGGTGTCCCACATCTCCCACAGGGGTTCCATCCCCACCACGCCGACGACCTCGTCCGGGAAGAGCTGGAGGAACCGGCGCGCGTAGAGACCGCCCAGTGAGTGGGCGAAGAGGACGTATGGTCCCGGCACCTGGGCGGCCCGCAGCAGGTCGTGCAATTCGGTGGCCACCTCGGCGCAGGTTCTGGGCAGCGGGGCGGGATCGCTGTAGCCCGTTCCGCCCCGGTCGTAGAGGACGCTGGTGGTGAACTGGCTGGTCCGGTCGGCCACGTTCAGATGATGCAAGCCGATGGCCGAGCCTCCGGGCAGGAACACGACGGCCGGCCCGCCCTCTCCCGCACGGTGCAACCACAGGCGGCGCCCATCCACCTCGTAGAACTGACCTCGCGGTGGTACCGCTTCGCCCGTAGTCGTCGCCAGATCGCGGTGTTCCATGGAGACCTCATCTCGTACGTGGTCGTCTCCGACCTGCGCCGAAGCGCTACAGCCGACATCATTCTCAATAATGATACACAGTCGCGTAGGTGAGACATAGTCGCGACTGTGGGACCATGGGGGCATGGACACCGTCGAACTGTTCCTGCACCCGGTCCGGCTCCGCGTTGTCCATGCCCTGTCCGGCGGACGGACGCTCACGACCGGCGAGCTGTGCGCACGGTTCCCCGACGTTTCGAAGGCGACCATGTATCGGCACGTGGCCCGCCTCCTCGACGGCGGGATGCTCGAGGTCGTCGACGAACGGCGCGTCCACAGCGTGCTCGAACGTCGCTACCGGCTGCGTGAAGCCAAGGCGTCCATCGATCCGGACCGGGCCACGTCGATGTCCGCGGACGAACACCGGCGCCTGTTCGGCGTGGCCATGGCTACCCTGCTCGCCGAGTTCGACGCCTACCTCGATCGCGAGGGCAGCGATCCGGCCGCGGATCCGGTCTCCTACCTCCAGACCACGCTCTGGCTTGACGCGGGCGAACTCGACGAGTTGTTCGTCGAAATACGTGACGCGATCAGAGCCAAGGCCAAGAACAAGGCTTCTACGAGGCGATCACCCTATCTCGTCAGTCCTGTGCTGTTTCCCGCCGCGCCGCTTGGGTGACCGCCGCGATTGTCCTGTATAGGCGTCCTGTCGATGTCACCCGAAATTGGCTACGATACGGTGTTAGAAACGTTGGACGTAGTGCAGTCAGAGGTATTCGCACGACGCGTGGCCGGATAACCTCCGCGCATGAAGCCTGTTCGCATTGTTACGTTGGTTGCGGCGATATTGGTGCCGCTGGCGCCGAGCATTGTTTCGGCGGCGACGAAACCGACTGCCCAGGCCGATCCCGCCCAAAGCGCGGCCGATCAGCTCGTCAAGCACGGCGCCGCCGGAGTCCAGGTCCGGATCACGCGGAACGGGCAGACCCGCACTGTCCAGGCCGGTGCCGCCGAACTGAACTCGACGGCTCCCGTGTCACCAGACGGGGTGTATCGCATCGGAAGCATGACCAAGATGTTTATCGCCACCGTGGTGTTGCAGCTGGTTGGCGAGGGAAAGATCGACCTGGACGTGCCCGTGCAGCGCTACGCGCCCGCCCTGCTTCCCGACGGCGACAAGATCACCATTCGCATGTTGTTACAGCACACCAGCGGACTCTATGACTACGTCAACGATCTGCCCACCGAAGCCGACGGGCAGGTGTTCCTGGACTCCCGCAATCGGCACTACGATCTCGAGGAGCTCGTCAAACTCGCGACCGCCAAACCGCTCGGCTTCACACCGGGCAGCAGAATGTCCTATTCCAATTCGAACTTCATCGTCGCCGGCCTGCTGATCAAAGCCGTCACCGGAAAGGCGTGGGACGACGAGATTCGGAATCGGATCACGACGCCGCTGGGAATGAACCAGACCAAGGCCCCAGGCGACGATCCACTGCTTCCGGATCCACACGCTCACGGTTACGTTCCGGTCAGCGGGAAGCCTGTGGACGTGACGGAGTGGAACACGACAATGACCGGTTCCGCGGGCTCGATCATCTCCACCACGGCCGATGTCGACCGTTTCCTCAGCGCGCTGGTCGGCGGTCGACTGGCGACCTCCGCCGAATTCGCTCAGATGACCAAGACGGTGCCCGACCCGGATGGCGGAAACTATGGGCTGGGATTCCAGGACAACGCGACGTCGTGCGGTGTGACGGGCTGGGGGCACCGGGGACAGATTTCTGGGTACCTGTCCGCGGGCTTCATGACCCTCGACGGCACACGTGGAGTCGAGATGTCCGTCACCACCAACGCCGGGGAGTTCCCGCCAGGGGACTTGCTGGGGAAACTAGTCGACTCGGGGCTCTGCGCCTGACCGGGTTCGCGGGCGTGCCGTGACGCGGCGACCCGTCGAGTCAAGTACGACCGCGGGCTGACTAGGGTCGTGGTCATGCAGACGTGGTCCACGACCGAGGTGCCCAAGGTCCCCGGCGTTCCCCGGCCGCTGCGGCTCTACGACACCGCCGCGGCCGAGATTCGCCCACTCGCCCCGGGACGGACGGCCGGGATGTACGTCTGCGGCATCACCCCGTACGACGCGACCCATCTCGGCCACGCCGCCACCTACCTGGCATTCGACCTGGTGCACCGGCAATGGCTGGACAACGGTCATCAGGTGCACTACGTGCAGAACGTCACCGACGTCGACGACCCGTTGCTCGAGCGCGCCGCCCGCGACCGTGACGACTGGGTCGTTCTCGGCATGCGGGAGACCGCGCTATTCCGCGAGGACATGGAGGCCTTACGTGTGCTGCCGCCCCGGGAACTCGTCGGAGCCGTGGAGACGGTGCCCGAGATCGTCGAGGCCGTGAGCAAGTTACTCGCCGGTGGCGCGGCCTACCGCGTCGATGACGCCACCTACCCGGACGTGTACTTCGACCACACCGCGTCCGGCCGCTTCGGCTACGAATCCCACTACGACGAGCCGACCATGGCCAGGCTGTTCGCCGAACGCGGCGGCGATCCGCACCGCGAGGGCAAGCGGCATCCGCTTGACGCTCTGCTGTGGCGAATGGCCCGGCCGGGGGAGCCGAGTTGGGAGTCGGAACTGGGGGCCGGGCGTCCCGGCTGGCACGTCGAGTGCACGGCCATCGCGCTCGGCCGTCTCGGCGACGGCTTCGATCTGCAGGGCGGCGGTTCCGACCTGGTCTTCCCGCACCACGAGTACAGCGCCGCTCACGCCGAGGCGCTGACCGGGCGGCATCCGTTCGCGCGGCACTACGTCCACGCCGGCATGATCGGCCTTGACGGCGAGAAGATGTCCAAGTCCCGCGGGAACCTGGTGTTCGTGTCCCGGCTCAGGGCGGATCGGGTGGACCCCGCCGCGATTCGGCTCGCGCTGCTGTCCGGGCACTACCGGACAGATCGGCCCTGGAGCGACGACCTGCTCGGCGCCGCGTCGGCACGCCTGGCGCGCTGGCGGGAGGCCGTGGCCCGCCCGGCCGGCCCCGACGCCGCCGACACCGTGGCGCGGCTGCGTGACCACCTGTCCGACGACCTGGACACCCCAGCGGCACTGACGGCCGTGGACGCGTGGTCGGGACAGGCACTGACCGGCGGCGGCGTCCAGTCGGCGCCCGGCCTGGTCCGCGACGCCGTCGACGCCCTGCTCGGGATCCGCCTGTAGCGGTGTGGCCGCCGGCTACCGGCCGCGCGGCCCGCCGGGCCCCTCGCCCCGGCCGCGTCGGCGCAGGTAGCGCTCGAACTCAGCGGCGATGGCATCGCCGCTGGTCTCGGTGAGCTGGGTCTCCGCGTCCCCGCGCTCCTCCAGCGCCCGGACGTAGTTGCGGACGTCCTCGTCCTCCTCGGCCATCTCGGTGACCGTCTGCTCCCACTCCTCGGCCTGTTCGGGCAGTGCCCCGAGGGGCACCTCGACGTCGAGCGCCTCCTCGACCCGGTGCAGCAGCGCCAGGGTGGCCTTGGGGGCCGGCGGCTGGGACACGTAGTGCGGAACGGCCGCCCAGAAGGAGATAGCCGGCACCCCTGCCTGTACGCACGCGTCCTGGAAGACGCCGACGATCCCGGTCGGCCCCTCGTATCGGGAGGTCTCCAAGCCGAACTTGGCCGCCGAGCCGGCGTCGTAGGCCATCCCGGTGACCGGAACCGGACGAGTGTGCGGGGTGTCCATCAACAGCGCGCCGAGCGTCACGACGGTGGTGATGCCCAGCCGCTCGATGTGGTCCACCAGTTCGGCGCAGAACGTCCGCCACCGCATATTGGGTTCGATGCCGTGTACGAGCACCACATCCACCGAGGATCCGGGTGGCCGGCACACCGAGAGCCGGGTCGTCGGCCACTCGATCCGCCTGGTGATCCCGTCGACCAGTTTCACCGTCGGGCGGGTGACCTGGAAGTCGTAGTAGTCGTCGGGGTCCAGCTCGGTCAGCGCGGTGGCGTCCCAGGTCAGCTGGAGGTGCTCGATCGCGGTGCTCGCGGCGTCGCCGGCGTCGTTCCACCCCTCGAAGGCGGCCACCATGACGGGGTCGGTCAGCTCGCGCTGGTCGGCCGAGGCACGCGTGGGTCCGTAGTCCGGATCGGTCACCAGGTCAGCCTACGGCCCGGCGTCCGCAGACACGTTCGGTGCATCCTCTCGACACGGCGTGGCGAACCCGGCGAGGTGGCGATCCTGCCCGGACGGTGGATGCAGAACCTGGTGGAGACGTCCTAGGCTCGGGTCTGCCGAGAGCCATCACAGTTGACAGAACGATCCGGGACTCGTCGTTCACTCGAGGTGATCGCCATCGCACAGCGAAGGGCGCTGCTGGTGGGCAGCATTCCCGCGGCCACCGCCGAAGAGGCGATGACCGAGGCCGTCGGTGAGCTCGGGCCGTTCCTGCGGGCGCTGCCCGACGGTGAGACCGGTGATCGTGACCGCTGGATCGCCGGCACCATCGAGGGCTTCCGCCGCAATCCCGATCTCGTGGTGCGCAGGGAAGGCGACTGGAGCGACTACAAGCGGCAACTGAACTACTCGGTGCGCAGGGGCCACCGGCTCACCGGCGAGGACCTCGATGTCCGGCTGTACCGGCCGTTCCGGGACAGTCGGGGGATCTTCCAGCGGCTGCGGGCCGACAGCGGCCGCACCGACCTCGCCTTCCAGGTCGGCGTGCCGGGCGACTTCGACCTGGCGATGTTCACCCTGGGGCCGCTGCGCGCCCTGCGGCACCGCGGAGCCTTCACCGCGGCGACCGTTCGGGAGGTCGCGCGGATCCACGCCGAGGCCGGCGTCGATGTGGTGTTCCAACTTGAGATGCCGGCCGAGCTCGTGCTGGTGACCAAGGCCCCCCGGGTGCTGCGGGGCGTGCTCGCGTCCCTCATGGCGCGCGGGGTGGCGAGGCTGATCGACCGGAGTCCCCAGGACGCCCGCTTCGGCGTGCACCTGTGCCTGGGTGACCTCGGCCACAAGGCGTTGGGCAGGATGCGGGACGCCGATCCGGTGGTGCGGCTGGCCAACGCGATCGCCAGCGCGTGGCCCGCTGGCCACCCGCTGGAGTACCTGCATGCCCCCCTCGCGGCCGGCGAGAACCCGCCGCCGCTGGATCCCGCGTTCTACCGGCCGCTGGCCCGACTGCGCCTTCCCGAGCGGACCCGCTTCGTCGCCGGTTTCCTGCACGAGCGCCGGTCGATCGACCAGGTGCGCCGGATCCTCGAGATGGTCGAGTCCCAGTACGGCCGATCCGTCGACGTGGCCGCCGCGTGCGGACTCGCCAGGCGTGGCCACGACAACGCCCTGGCCACCATGCGGCAGGCCGCCGCGCTCTGCGCGGGCGTCGGCTGAGGGCGACGGTCTGCTGGCGCCTCCCTCAGCAGGTGCCCTCACGTAGCCTTGGCCGGTCACCTCATTCCTGGCCGATCGAGCTGTAGGGGGCGCTGTGGCGGGACTGGCCGCGGTGCTGTTCGACATGGACGGCACCTTGGTGGACTCCGAGAAGGTCTGGGACGTCTCGTTGCACGAACTGGCCGTCCGGCTCGGTGGCCGGCTGTCGCCGGCGGCGCGGGAGCGAATGGTCGGCAGCAACATGGACAGGACCATGGTGCTGTTGTTCGACGACCTCGGCCTTCCCCGGCGGGCGTCGGCGATGGCGGAGGCAGCCCAGTTCCTCACACGGCGGACCGCTGAACTCTTCCGCGGTGGACTGCCGTGGCGGCCCGGTGCCGCCGAACTGCTGCGGACGGTGCGGTCCGCCGACCTGCCCGCGGCGCTGGTGACCTCGACCGACCGGGCGCTGACGGAGCTGGCGCTCGACGGCATCGGCCGGGAGTTCTTCGCGGTCACCGTGTGCGGCGACGAGGTCGGGGGACACAACAAGCCGCATCCCGAGCCGTACCTGAAGGCGGCACGGCTGCTGGGCGTGGATCCCGCGGACTGTGCCGCCGTGGAGGACTCTCCGACCGGAGCGGCTTCGGCGGTGGCCGCCGGGTGCGGCGTGCTGGTGGTGCCCTGTGATGTCGAGGTGCCGGCCGGGCAACGCCGGACGTTTCGTCAGTCCCTTGTCGACGTGGATCTCGACCTGCTCGGTTCACTGCTCGCCTGAACGGCCGCCACCTACGGCATCTCCGTCGTGACGCTGGCACTGGCCAGATTCCGCCCACGGGAGCGACCGTCGGCCGGTGCCGGGCCGGTCGTGGACACCCCAGCGGGCCGAGTCGGGGCGTGGCGACTGCTGGCCTCGATGCCGGCGGTCCGGCTGGTGAAGTGCGCCTTCGCCGTGGCGAACTTCTTCACCGCGCCGGTGCTGCTGGTCATTCCGCTCTACGCCAAGGGCGTGCTCGCCGGCAGCGGGGCGACGATGGCCACCCTCGAGGCCGCGTTGTGGTTCGGACTGCTGGCCGGTGCCTTCTCCGGCGGAACCATCAAGGTCCCGACCTCGCGCGTCACCCAGTTCGGTGCCGCGTCGGTCGCGGTCAACGCGCTGGCGCTGGCACTGCCGGGTGTCCTCGCCACGTTCCCGGTCTACGCGGTGACCCTCGCGCTGGGCGGCTGGTGTGTCGGTGTGGTGAACGTGCGATTCGTCGCGTTCTTCCACGAGGTCGTGCCGCCCGCGGTCAAGGGGCGGTTCTTCGCGGCCATGCAGGGACTCG
>JAFAZC010000019.1 GCA_019239965.1 Kutzneria sp.
CGGAGGCATGGGTCTCGCGCACCCGACGTTCCCACAGCTGCTCCCCCTCGGCGAGGAACCCGTCGGCGACCTCACCGTACTCACCACGCGTGGCCACCACGAGAACGACCCGGTGCCCCTCGTCGGCCGCCTTGCGGATGACACCGCCGCAGCCGATGCACTCGTCGTCGGGATGAGCGTGGAACGACACCATGGTGGCCATGGCCAAAAACGGTACCCTTCCGCACGCTGCGCTCAGTCGGTGCCTTGCTGCTCGGCGAGAAACCGCTCGAAGTGACTGGCGAGCTCGTCCGCCGTCGGCAACGGTTGCGCCGTGTCGGCCAACAGGTTCTCCCGGCGGGCGGCCTCGACGAAGGTGTCGTACTGACGCTCGAGTGCACGCACCACGTCCGCCACCTCCTCGGAATCACTGATCTGCCGGTCGATCTGGACCTCGACGCGGCGGGCGGTTTCGCGCAGGGCATCGTCGGGCAGCACCAGCCCGGTGGCCCGGGTCAGGGAGTCGAGTAGCGCCACCGCGGCCGCCGGATAGGCGGTCTGGGCGAGATAGTGCGGCACGTGCGCGGCGAATCCGACAGCGTCGTGTCCCGCCTCACCGAGGCGCATCTCCAACAACGCACTGATGCTGGCGGGAACCTGGAGTCGGTTGGGCAACTGCTGATGGTCACCGATCAGTTCGGGACGGGTCGCGTGCGCGGTGACACCCAGTGGCCTGGTGTGCGGCGCACTCATCGGGATCCCGTGGAAACCGGCCGTCAACCGCACGCCCCATCGGTCGACAAAGCCGCGAACCGCGGTGGCGAACAACTCCCATTCACGGTCGGGCTCGGGGCCGGTGAGCAGCAGAAACGGCACCCCGGTTGCGTCGTTGTGCAGTGAAACGACCAGTTCGGGAGCCTGGTAGTCCTCCCAATGGTCCGTCACATAGGTCATGAGCGGACGCCTCGCCCGGTAGTCGATGAGCCGGTCCACGTCGAACCGGGCCACAACCCGGTGATCGAATCGCTCCGCCAGGTGCTCGCGCACAAGGCGCCCAGCGGAGCCCGCGTCCATGAAGCCGTCGAAGGAGTGCAGCAGCACTGCGCCGTCCAGGCCGGGGTCGTCAAGGTCCCGAACATGCGGTTCCACCTCGTACAGCTCCTCGGGGTCCCGCATCACCCGTTACCTCCCTGCCCATTCCCGGCGACGACACGCAGGCGGCGTCCATCACCGCGGCGCACGACTTTCACTCCAACGTACGACGCCGCCCCATCCATTCCGGCCATTCCGGCCGCGGCCAGCCGTCACGGGTCAACCCGCACCCTGCAACACCGAGCCGAGCAGCGTCGCGGCACAGTCTGCCACCAGCCGTTCCGACCGAACGCTCACCGACCGCCCGGACTGCAGGGCGCGCCGCACAACGGCGTAGGGCAGATCGACAGTGATCAGCGCGAGCCGGTCGATCTCCAGCGGCAGTACGACGGCAAGGTTCCGCAGGGCATCGGCAACACGCCGGTTGGCCGCGCGCAGGTCGGCTCTGGCGTGTTCGGGCCAGTTCTCCTCGTCGAACGCGGCCGCACCGGCCAGCAGCACCCTGGCCTCCTCGGGATGGGTCCGACACCACGCGACGACATGACAAGCCGCCCGCACCGGGGACCGCTCGGTGACAGCAGTGAGGAAGCCCTCCTGAAAACGATGCACCGTGCGCAGCCACAGGGCCGCCAGCAGCGCGGTCCTCGTGGGGAACCGGTGATACACCGACCCACTCGGAGCGCCAGCTTCCCTGGCCACCGCGGCCATCGTCACCCCAGCGGGCCCATGCCGCCCCACCAGCCGCGTCGCCGCGTTGAGCAGGGCGGTTGTGTCGTGTTTCACCGCTCTTGCCATTCACTGGAGAGTACTCTCCAATTATTTAGAGAGCTGTCTCTAATATGGAGGTTCCCATGGCCGTGCTCAACGTCCACGAACGCACTTTTCCCGTCCCACCGGACACTGTCGGCAGACTGATCGATTCGGTGGCCGGGCCGGATGACCGGCTCTCGCCGACCCCGGACTGGCCGCCGATCCTGTTCGACCGCCCACTCGGCGTCGGCGCTGTCGGCGGGCACGGGCCCATCCGGTACACCGTCGAGGCCTACGTACCAGGACGGTGGATCCGGTTCGCCTTCACCGCACCGGCCGGATTCCACGGGTTCCACGAGTTCACCGCGCACGACGAGGCCGGCGTGACGACGCTGCGGCACACGCTCGCGATGCGGACGCGAGGATCGGCGCGCCTGAGCTGGCCGCTGGCCTTCCGATGGCTCCACGACGCCATGCTCGAGGACAGCCTCGACCGCGCCGAGCAGGTGCTGACCGGAACGGTGGCCAGCAAGACGCGCTGGAGCCGCCGTGTGCGCCTGCTTCGCCGGCTTGTCGGCCGCCTCATGCCGCCACAGGTGTGGTGAACTTGACCTCATGGGTGACCTGTCGACGCTGGCCAAGATGGCGATCACGCTGGCAATGGCCAGCCCACTGGTGCTTCCGGGCGAGCCGGCACGGCTGGGCGTCGCGCTGGTGCCGCCGGGACTGACCTCCGACCAGCTCGCCGGACAGCGCGTGGTCTACTCCTATCCCGGCCTCACGCCGCCAGCCAGCCTGCTGGACGCGATCGGCTCCGGGCGGGCCGCGGGCGTCATCTTCTTCGGCGAGAACATCTCCAGCCCCGCCCAGGTCGGCGCCGTGATCGGGCGACTGGAGCAGGCCGCGGCGCGGAGTCCGGTGCAGGCGCCGCTGCTGCTGATGACCGACCAGGAGGGCGGCACGGTGCGCCGGTTGCCGGGTGCTCCCGAACTCTCCGCGAAGCAGATCGGGCAGTCCGCCGACCGCGTCGCCAAGGCCGAGCAGGCCGGCACCGGTGCCGGCCGGAATCTGTCCGGGGTCGGCATGAACGTCAACCTGGCTCCGGTGCTCGACGTCTACCGGCATACCGGCGACTTCCTCGACCAGGCCGGGCGGTCCTACAGCAGCGATCCCGCCGTCGTCAGCGAGCTCGGCAAGACTTTTGTCGCCGCCCAGCAGACAGCCGGGGCGGCCGCCACCATCAAGCACTTCCCCGGCCTGGGTTCGGCGGACCGCGACGCCGATACCGACACCGGACCGGTGACCCTCCCCGTCGACCTGTCGACGCTGCGCTCGGTGGACGAGGCGCCCTATCCTGCGACCATCGCCGCCGGCGCCAAGCTGGCCATGGTGTCGTGGGCCATCTATCCGGCGCTGGACGGACAGCGGCCCGCCGGCCTGTCCCCCACCGTGGTCGGCGGCGAGCTGCGCGGCAGGCTCGGTTTCACCGGTGTCACGGTCACCGACGCCCTCGAGGCCGAGGCGCTGCGTACGTTCGGCCCCACCGCCCAGCGTGCCGTGCTCGCGGCCGAGGCCGGCATGGACCTGATCCTGTGTTCGGCACGGGACGCGAACCAGGGCGCCGCGGCGAGGATCGCGCTCGCCGGTGCGCTGGACAGCGGTCAGCTTGGCCGGGCCGACTTCCAGGCCGCCGCCGACCGCGTGCTAGCGCTACGCGAAACCCTGCACTGACCGGCCGGTGGCGGCACCATGTCGGACCGGCCAGGAATAATGTCCGTGATCCGGCGGCTTGCCCCTCTGACCGCCGACACGGAGGGCCGTTGTGTACGACTCGTGGATGTTCATGCGCAGTGCGATGAACCGGGCAGACAATCCTGGCCAGGTTCGCCGCGGCACGCTGCGCCGGGTGGCGGAGTTCGCCCGGCCACACTGGGGGAAGTTGGCGGTCTTCCTGGGGTTGACCATGGTGGACGCGGTGCTGGCGGTCAGCACGCCGGTACTCGCCGGGCGAGTGGTCGACGGCATCATCGCGAGGACCAGCATCCAGATCGTCGTCGGCACGGCGGCGCTGATCGCGGTCATCGCGGTCGTCAGTGCCGGCACCGGCATCGTGGAGCGCTGGCAGTCCGCCCGGATCGGTGAGGGGCTGATCTACGACCTGCGCCGGGCCGTATTCGACCACGTCCAGCGGATGCCGGTGGCGTTCTTCACGAGGACCAGGACGGGAGCTCTGGTCAGTCGGCTGAACAACGACGTGATCGGCGCCCAGCGCGCGTTCACCACCTCCCTGTCCGGTCTGGTCACCAACCTGATCCAGCTGGCGCTCTCACTCGGTGTGATGCTGACGCTGTCCTGGCAGGTCACGGTCCTCGCCCTCATCCTGCTGCCGGCGTTCCTGCTGCCGGCCCGCAGGATGGGCAACCGCATGGCCGACCTGGGACGGGAGGCGGCTGGCCTCAACGCGGCGATGACCACCCAGATGACCGAGCGCTTCTCGGCACCGGGCGCGACCCTGGTGAAGCTGTTCGGCCACCCCGAGCTCGAGGCGGAGGAGTTCGGTGACCGGGCTCGGCGGGTGCGGGACATCGGCGTGCGTACCGCGATGGCGACTCGTTGGTTCATCACTGGAATGACCCTGTTGCCAACGCTGGCGCAGGCGTTGGTCTATGGCGTCGGCGGTTGGCTCGCGCTGCGCGGCGACCTCGCCGCGGGCACCGTGGTCACGCTGGCACTGCTGCTGACGAGACTCTACACCCCGCTGACGGCACTGGCCAACGCCAGGGTCGACATCATGACGGCGCTGGTGTCCTTCGAGCGGGTCTTCGAAGTGCTCGACGTCCAGCCGATGATCACCGAGCGGCCGAGCGCGCGGCCGGTGCCGCCAGGGCCGGTGTCGGTGGAGTTCTCCGACGTGCGGTTCGCCTACCCCGCCGCCGACCAGGTTTCCCTCGCCTCGCTGGAGGAAGTGGCCAATCTGGACACTCGTGGTGGCCAGGAAGTGCTGCACGACATCAGTTTCCGCGCCGAGGCCGGACAGCTCGTCGCCTTGGTCGGCTCGTCCGGTGCGGGCAAGTCCACCATGGCCTCGCTGGTGCCGAGGCTCTACGACGTCAGCTCCGGTTCCGTCGCACTGTCGGGATTGGACGTCCGTGATCTCACCTTTGAATCGATACGCGCGACCGTCGGCGTTGTGACACAGGACGGGCACCTATTCCACGACACGATCGAGGCGAATCTGCGCTACGCCCAGCCGAACGCCAGCGTGGACGAGCTGTGGGACGCCATTCGCAGGGCACGCCTGGAGGACCTGGTTCTCAGTCTGCCCGACGGGCTGGACACGGTGGTGGGCGAGCGCGGATACCGGCTCTCCGGCGGCGAGCGCCAGCGATTGACCATCGCCCGGCTGCTGTTGGCCAGGCCCCGGGTGGTGATCCTGGACGAAGCCACCGCGCATCTGGACTCCGAATCGGAGGTGGCGGTCCAGGCCGCGCTGAGCGAGGCTCTGGAAGGCAGGACCGCTGTGGTGATCGCGCACCGGCTTTCCACGATCCGGGAGGCTGACCAGATTCTGGTGGTGGAGGACGGCCGAATCGTGGAACGCGGCACACACGACGAACTGATCGATGCCAACGGTCGATACGCCGAACTGCACCGAACCCAGTTCGCCATCCGGGAAGCCAACGCGTGATCAGGAGAAATCCGCTCGCCGGGCGGGGTGCGGGGTTCTAGGGTCCGTCACCATGGACCGTCATGTCCGGCTGCGGGAGTTGCTGCTCGGCGTTGAGGGGCTCGCCCTGCTGCGCACGCTGTACGACTCCTCCGAAGCCGAAGCCGACCGACGTACCGCAGAGATCCGTCGCGTCCTCGCCGATGAGGTCTTCTCCGGCGCGGAGACGACCACGGAAACCAGTGCCCGAGTCGGCTACGCCACGTGGGCGCAGCGGTACGACGAACCAGGCAACCCGTTGATCGCGATGGAACAGCCGGTGGTGTGGTCACTGCTGGACTCTGCACCGGCCGGCGACGCGCTCGACGCGGCGTGCGGGACCGGCCGGCACGCCCGTCGCCTTGTCGACCTCGGTCACAAGGTCGTCGGAGTCGACCTGACTGAGCCGATGCTCGCCCGGGCGAGGCAATCCGTGCCGGAGGCCAGGTTCGTCCAGGCCGACCTGCTCGACATCCCGGCCGGCGACGGGACTTTCGATCTGGTGGTCTGCGGTCTGGCGTTGGCCCACGTCGAGGACCTAGCGGCCGCCATCGCCGAGCTGGGCCGGGTGCTGCGGCCGGGTGGCCGGATGGTCGTCTCGGTGCTGCATCCGTTCCAGGCGCATCTCGGGTGGCACGCCCCGTTCAAGGACGGCGCCGGCCACCGTGGATTCGTCCGTGAGTACGCGCACAGCCACGCGGACTACATCGGCGCGTTCAGCACCGCCTCTCTTCGAGTGCGCGGTTGCGTGGAACCCAGGATGGGCATGGCGGAGGTACGCGCCAAGGAGCGCGCGTTCCGACACCTGCCCGAGGCCACCACTGCCGCCTATCTCGGCCTTCCCGCAGTGCTGATCTGGGACGTCGTCAGGCCCGAATCGCCGTGAACCGGGCGCGCGGGGTCCACCGGACGCGGAGCCGACCGGCGCCGGAGTGTCCACCGACTCCGGACTACCGCGACCCTGACGGGCGGTGACGCCGGCCCCCTGCTCAGGACTCGCCGGGAGTGCTTCCCGTGTAGAACGCCGTCGTGCGGTCCGCGGCGGCTCGCGCGCCGGCCTCGTCTTGCCCTGCCATGATGCTTGCGTCGCACCACTTCTGACTGCTCAGGGTCGTGAACCGCCGGCCGTCCTCTGACCCGCTCCAAGCCGCGACTTCCTTCGGGTTGACCGCCCGGCCGGACGACAGGTGCAGGGCAAGCCCCATGAGGGCCCCGTCCCAGCCGACCCCGACGGCACCGGGTCCGAACTCCGCCCACCGCTCGTCGTCGACGTGGGCGATGTGCTCCAACTCGAACCGTGTTCCACCGTCGGGTGCCGCCGTCAGTCGAAGCTCGATCCAGCTGACATCACCGCCGAACTCCCAGGTGGCGGCGAAACTCGTCGGCGGATCGCAGCGCTCGACGGTGCCGCCCGCGTTGCCCTCCAGCTGGTATCGCCCGCCGACCCGCAGGTCACCCGAGACGGGCAGAAACCACCGGGAAACGCGATCCGGGCTGGTGCACGCGTCCCAGACGTCGCCGACGGACGACGCATAGTCTTGGCTGATGGTCACTACGCGTGCCTCGCCGGCCTCGAGTACGCGGGTGCCGACCTGCCGCCGCACGGCGCTGATCTGATGGGTGACGTCGATCAAGGATGTCTCCTCTGCTGTGAACGTTTCTCTCGATCACCGGCACGGCGTTCCCGTCTGCCCCGCGCCAACTCCGTCTCGAGAGCCGCCAAGTGCGGGGTCCAGAATCGCCGAAATCGGTTGAGCCACGCGTCGATGTCCTGGAGCGGATCGTGCCGCACCGCGTACAGGCGCCGGGTCCCGTCCGGTCGTACGGTGGCAAACCCGTTGTCCCGCAGTACTTTGAGATGCTGCGACACGGCGGGCTGGGAGATGTTGAACTCGTCGCTGATGACCGCGCACACCGCACCAGAGGTCATCTCGCCGTCCGCGAGAAGTTCCAGGATCCTGCGGCGCACGGGGTCACCCAGCACATCGAACGCATGCACCGACGCGATGGTACAGATCTCGCTTATATAAGTCTAGGCGTAATCAGTGGTTTGACTCATAGCCTTCCTCGAAACTTTGCCATCGACGGGCCAAGAACCTTCAGGACCGCGGAGAGTGGCACGTCATCACTGGACGCGGGAGCCTGCTGGTCCACAGCGGAATCCTAGGGACGGCACCGGTCGGCAAGCAATGTGGTCCTCCCGCCGATCAGGTTGGCAGGAGCCGTACTCCTCGCCGTGTGCCGCACCACCGGCCATGGTCGACCACGACGTGTCCGGACTGCATTACCCAGGCGATCCCGGTCGGCGGTACCGCGGGATTGGCGTAGTCGCCCGGGTGGTCGACGGAGTCCGGGTCGAAGCACACGAGGTCGGCGACCTTGCCGGTCTCAACGGTTCCCCGTCGCGGCACCGCGAATACCTCCGCGGGCAGGGACGTCATCCGCCGCACGGCCTCGGGCAGTTCAAGCAAGGCACGTGACCGCACATATCGGCCGAGGACCCTGGGAAAGGTTCCGTGCAGTCGGGGATGAGACAGTCCGCCCCCACCGACGGGAAGACCATCGGAGCCGATCGCGGTGAACGGTGAACCCAGGACCGCCTCCACATCCGCCTCCGCCATGCAGAAGTCGACCATCATCACGCTGAGTCGTTCCTCGACCAGAACACGGATCAGGGCGTCGAACGGCTCGATTCCCAAGTCGTCGGCGATCTGCCTGAGTGTCCTTCCCTCATACCGGTGGCTCGCCGTCGCGGACACCACGATGGCGCCGTAGCCGTCCACGCCATCGATCACCCGCTCCCACGACGAGGGAGCCTTGGTGTCCTCGATCTGTCGGCGCATCTCGACGAGTGCGGCCGGATCACGCAGGCGGCGCAAGGCTTGTTCCTTTCCACCCTCATGGACCCAGGGTGGAAGGCAGATGCTCAGCATGGTGGACGAAGCGTTGTAGGGATACACGTCCTGCGTCACCGCGAGACCGTCACTCCTTGCCCTGTCGAGGAGTCCCATCGCCGCCGTGATCCCGCCGCGGTTGGCCTTGCCCACCGACTTGAGGTGCGAGATCTCGACCCGGCACCCCGCTGTTCGTCCGATGGACAGCGCCTCGTCGATGCTGCGCAGCAGGCCGGAACCCTCGCTGCGCATGTGGGTCGCGTACACGCGGTCCGCGGGCAGGAACGACGCCAGCGCCTGGAGTTCCTCGGTGTCGCTGTACATGCCTGGCGGGTAGATTAGGCCGGTCGACATGCCGAAGGCGCCAGCCTCGAGCGCTTCGGTCAGCAATGTTCCCATCGCGCGAACATCGTCGGGCCCCGCGGTTCGTGACCCCAATCCCAACACGGCGGCACGCAGCGCCCCGTGACCGACCAGGGGGCAGGTGTTCGTCACACCGCCACGCGCCGCCGTGACCTCGAACAGTTCGTCCGTCCGGTGCCAGCCGGTGTAGCGGAACGTGAACAACTTCAGGCCGCCAAGGAACTCCTCCTCCCGCCCCCGGGCGATGGGCGCGAGGGAGAACCCGCAGTTTCCGGTAACCTCGGTCGTCACCCCCTGCCGAATCTTCGTCAGGTCGTCCTCGTCGAGCAGAGGCGAGCTGTCGGCGTGGGAGTGCACATCGATGAAGCCAGGGCAGACAACGAGACCGGCGGCATCGAGGTGAGCAGCGAAGCGGTCGGCGGGCACACTGCCAGGAACCTCGACACCTGTGATGACGCCCTCGTCCACGACGATGTCGGCGGCGAACGGCGTGGCGCCGGTGCCATCGACGACCTCCGCACCTCTGATGAGCAGGGTGGCCCCGCTGTCGACTCCACTCCACATGCCTACTCCCCTCAGTGGCCGGCCCTCGCGTGTCAGCATGGCATCTGGACGCCAACGCATGAGGCTGAGCGTCCTGGCCATGGATCGTCTGGGCTGCTTCAGGATTGACTACGGCCCATGACACAGAACGACGGAGGGATGGACGCGGCCCCGACTCTGCTCGTCGGGGGAACCGGCAAGACCGGTCGGCGGGTGGCAGCCCGCCTCCGCCGACGCGGGCTGCCGGTACGGATCGGTTCCCGCACGGGTACGCCGCCGTTCGACTGGCAGACCGAGCACACCTGGCTGCCGGCATTGCGGGGGGCGGCTGCGGTGTATCTCACCTACGCTCCGGATCTGGCCTTTCCGGGTGCGGTGGAGAAAGTCGCCGCGTTCGCCGAACTCGCCGTGACCAACGGCGTCAACAGGGTGGTGCTGCTGTCCGGCCGGGGCGAGGAAGGCGCACTGGCCAGTGAGCAGGCCGTGCGCGACACCGGTGCGCGACTGACGGTTGTGCGCTGCGGGGTGTTCAACCAGAACTTCAGTGAGGACTTCCTGCTCCAACCGGTACTCGACGGCGAGATCGTGCTTCCCGCCGGCGACGTGGCCGAGCCGTTCCTCGATGCCGAGGACATCGCCGATGTCGTCGTCGCCGCGCTGACCGACCCAAGGCATATCGGCAGGACTTATGAGCTGACCGGTCCTCGGCTGCTGACCTTCGCCGACGTGGCCGCGGAGATCTCCCGGGCCACCGACCGGGACGTGCGCTACGTGGCGGTGGATGTCGAGGACTACCGGGTTGCCTTGGCTGAGGCCGGTATGCCAGGCGAGTTCGCCGACCTGCTGGCCACGATCTTCGACGGTCGCAACGCCCACCTCGACGACGGGGCGTGGCAGGCCATCGGCCGGCAGCCACGGGACTTCGCCGACTACGCGAGGGATACCGCCGTCACCGGCGTATGGACGCCGGCCGGCAAGGACATACGCCGATGACGACCGTAAACGTCAACCTGATGTTGAGCCATCCCCTCATGGAGGAGATTCTGGCCAGTCACCGCGATCATGCCGGCGGCGACGAACGCGGGTGGGCCGGCTACCGGGGGCATGCCTACCGGGTCTTCAACCTGGCAAGGGCGCTCGTCGACGACGGCGACAACCGTGACGAGAAGCTCGCGATCGCGGCGGCGTTCCACGACATCGACGCGTTTCGGTCACTGGACTATCTCGCGCCGTCCATCAGGACCATGCACGCCTGGCTGTGCCGCACGGGCCGCGAGGCCTGGGCCGAGGAACTGGCGGTGGTTGTGGCCCAACACCACCGCCTCATCCGCTACCGGGGCCGCCACGCCACGTTGGCCGAGGCGTTCCGGCGGGCCGACCTCAACGACGTCAGCCAGCGGCTGGTCCGGTCGGGACTGCCGCGCGACCACGTCCGCGCGGTCCGCGAATCGATCAGCGTGGGACGCTTCTTCACCCGCACCGTGCCCACCGCCATTGCCCGCCACCTTGTCCGACGCCCCCTCGACCCGCTGCCGATCGTGCGCGCCCGCCGGGCGCTGCGCCAGACCGGCCACGAGGCGGCCCAATGGTAGGAGGCGAGCGCGATCGTTCCGGGGTCAGCGGATGCCAACGCGGTCGGCGGCCTCGAGCCACCGTGTGCGGTCACCACGTGGCTGGTAGCGGGCCAGCGGCGTGGCGGCGAGCCGGGTCAGGCCCCGGGCACCCGCCGCCTGCGCCTGAACGAGCACGTTGCCCAGCGCGCTCGCCTCCACCGGCCCGGCGAGGACCGGTAACCCACACGCGTCGGCGGTCAGCTGGCAGAGCAGCTCATTGCGTGCGCCACCGCCGACAAGGTGCACCACGGCCAGCGATCGACCGGCGAGCCGCGCCGCGGTGTCCAGTGTGACGGCGTGGGCCATGGCCAGCGACTCCATGATCGTCCGCACTGTCGCGGCGGGACTGTCCGGCACCGGCTGTCCGGTGCGTGCGCAGGCGCGGGCAATGCGGGACGGCATGTCGCCAGGAGCGAGAAACTCCGGCGCGTTGGGGTCCACAATCGACACGAACTCGGGCTGGTCCGCTGCGGCCGCCAGCACCTCGTCCCGGTCGACCACCCGCCAGGTGCGCAGTGACTCCGTGAGCAGCCAGAGTCCCATGGTGTTGCGCAGAAACCGTGTCGTGCCGCCCACCCCGGCCTCATTGGTGAAGTTGGCCAATCGGGCCTGCTCGGTCAGCACCGGCGCGGGCAGCTCTAAGCCGGCCAGCGACCAGGTGCCGGAGCACACGTATCCGAAGTCTTCGCCGGAGGCCGGAATGGCGGCGATCGCGGAGGCCGTGTCGTGCGAGGCCACCGCGACCATCGGCGTGTCACGCAATCCGGTCCGCTCGGCGATGTCGCGGAGCAGGGCACCGATTCGGTCCCCTGGCTGCCGCAGTGGCGGCAGCAGGCTCGCGGGAATGGCCGTGCGGTCGGTCAGTTCGGGCGCCCATGTCCTGCTCCTGGCGTCGAGCAGAGCCGTGGTCGAGGCGTTGGTCACCTCGGCGCCGATCGTTCCGGTCAGCCGGTGGGCGAGCAGGTCTGGCAGTAACAGCATCGTGTGATCGGAGAGACGTTCGGCGGGTTCGGCGAGCAACTGGTAGAGGGTGTTGAACGGAAGATGTTGCACACCGGTGAGGCGGTACAGCATGGCGTCGTCGACAGTCTCGCGTAGCCGGTCGGCCATGCCGATTGTGCGTGGGTCGCGGTAACAGCGCACGTCGCCGTCGAGTCGGCCGTCCGCATCGAGCAGGCCGTAGTCCACCGCCCAGGTGTCAACCCCGATCGACACCGGTCGGGCCGGTGCCGCGATGCGCAGGCCGGCGAGGACCTCCTCGACTATCTCCTCAAAGTCCCACCGCATGCCGCCGTCCACGCGTTCCCGGTGGCTGGTGGGAAATCGGCGCAGTTCGGACAATTCGATCCTGCTGCCGCGCACGACACCCAGCATCACCCGCCCGCTCGTGGCGCCGAGGTCGATCGCGACGAATGAAGGCACCGGTGACTCCTGTCAACGCAGAAAGGCGGCGGGAACGCCGGAGTCGACCGGAATGTGTGTCCCCGTGGTGCGCGACAGCTCTCCCGCGGTCAGCACGACGACGGCGCTGGCGACGTGCTCGGGAAGCACCTCTCGTTTGAGCAGGGTCCGACGGGCGTAGAACTCGCCGAGCTCCTCCTCTGCGACGCCGTACACCGCCGCCCGTTGGGCGCCCCAGCCGGAAGAGAAGATCCCCGAACCGCGCACCACGCCGTCCGGGTTGATCCCGTTGACCCTGATGCGGTGCTCGCCGAGCTCGGCCGCGAGCAGCCGCACCTGATGTGCCTGGTCCGCCTTTGCCGACCCGTACGCGACGTTGTCGGGTCCGGCAAACACGGCATTCTTGCTCACCACGTAGACAATATCGCCCCCCATTCCCTGAGCGATCATCACCCGGGCCGCCGCGCGAGAGACCAGGAAGGACCCTTTCGCCATGACGTCGTGTTGCCGGTCCCAGTCCGTCTCCGTCGTCTCCAGCAGAGACCGGGAGACCGAGAGCCCGGCGTTGTTCACGACCAGGTCCACGCCACCGAAGGCGAGGCAGCACGCGGCGAGGGCATCGGCGACACCGCCGGCGTCGGCCACGTTGACAGTGACCGGGACCGCCCGGTCCGTTCCCCCGATCTCCTCGGCGACGCGGCGGGCGGCGTCGGCGTCGCGGTCGGCGACGGCCACACAGGCGCCCTCGGCCGCCAGCCGCGACGCGACCGCTCTTCCGATACCCGATCCGGCTCCGGTGACCAGCGCGATCCGGGTGGCTAGCGGCCTTGGCGCCGGCATCCGCCGCAGCTTGGCCTCCTCCAGGTCCCAGTACTCGATGCGGAACCTCTCCGACTCCGGGATCGGCGCATAGGTCGACACCGACTCGGCGCCGCGCATGACGTTGATCGCGTTCACATAGAACTCGCCCGCCACCCGCGCGGTCTGTTTGTCCCTGCCGAAGCTGAACATGCCCACCCCGGGCACCAACACGATCGCGGGATCGGCGCCGCGCATCGCCGGCGAGTCCGGTGTGGCGTGTCGGTGGTAGTACGCGGCGTACTCCGCGCGATAGGCCGCGTGCAGGTGCCTGATCCGTTCGATCACCTCCCCCGTTGGCGTCGTCCCGGGCAGGTCGACCACCAGCGGCGCGATCTTCGTGCGCAGAAAGTGGTCCGGACAGGACGTGCCGAGCGCGGCCAACCTGGGGTGCTCCGCCCTGGACAGGAACTCCAGCACCTCGGGACTGTCGGTGAAGTGCCCGACCTGCGGCGAGTCCGTCGACGCGAGACCACGCAGCACGGGGAACAGGGCGGCCGCACGCGTGCGGCGGTCTCCATCAGGCAGCGGCTCGTAGCCGGGCAGCACAGCACCGAACGGTTCCGCCGTCCCGTGTTCGACGAGATAGGCCTCAGCTGTCCGGATGATCTCCAGGGAGTGTCGCCCGCACTCCTCACTCGTCTCGCCCCACGCGGTGATGCCATGGCCGCCGAGAACACAGCCGATGGCGCCCGGATTCGCCGCGTGGGCCGCGGCGATGTCCACACCCAACTGGAATCCCGGCCGCCGCCACGGGATCCACACGACCCGGTCGCCGAACACCTCACGGGTCAGCCGCTCGCCGTCCGCCGCGGTGGCCAGCGCGATGCCGGAGTCGGGGTGCAGGTGGTCGACGTTGGCCGCGCCCACCAGCGCATGCATCGCGGTGTCGATGCTCGGCGCGGCACCACCACGGCCATGCAGGCAGTAGTCGAACGCCGCCACCATCTCGTCTTCGCGCTCCTGTCCCGGATAGACGCTCGCCAGGGCCCGCACCCGGTCCATCCGCAGCGTGGCGAGGCCCGACTCGGTGAGTGTGGCCAGGTCTCCACCCGAACCCTTGACCCACAGGAGGTCGACGTCGGCTCCGGTCACCGGATCCGTTCCAACGTCCTTGACGGAGACGTTGCCGCCGGCATAGTTGGTGTTCCTGCGGTCGGCGCCAAGCTCGTGCGCCCGCGAGAGCAAAGCCACGACGGCAGGAGGCGGTGCGGAGGTCACGGCGCGAGTGTCCTTTCCCCGGCTGCGTCCGACACGTCAGGCACCCCATCCGGCCGCGGTGCCGCCAACTCGGTGCGCACGGATCTTCGCGGCGTGGCCGCTACGCTCGTAGGCCGCCATCGGGTCAGGATCCAGTCCCATCTCCTCACGAAGCTCGGCCAACAATGGACGAACGTCGGTTGCGAAGGCGTCCGCCAGGATCGCGTTGGCGGACAACACGTCGCCGTCCCGTTGCGCCCTGCCGAGTGCCTCGGTATCGATCAGCAGTGCCTTGGCCGTGGCCTCCTGGACGTTCATCACCGAGCGGATCAGCGCGGGGATCTTCGGCTCGATGTTGTGGCACTGATCGAGCATGAAGGCCACTCGGGAGTTCTCGCCGAGTGTCCCCGCGAACACGATCTCGGCCATGATGCGGAACAGCTGGTACGGATCGGCCGCACCAACCATCAGGTCATCGTCGGCGTAGAAACGAGAGTTGAAGTGGAAGCCGCCCAGTTTCGACCTGCGCAGCAGGAAGGCCACGATGAACTCGATGTTCGTCCCCGGAGCATGGTGCCCGGTGTCGACGAGGACCTGGGCCTTCGGCCCGAGGTCGACACAGTGCGCGTAGCTGGTTCCCCAGTCGGGCAGGTCGGTGGCGTAGAACGCGGGCTCGAACAGTTTGTACTCCACCAGCATCCGCTGGGTCGGGCCGAGCCTGTCGTAGACGGTGCGCAGCCCGGCTTCCAGACGGTCCTGGCGGGCGGCGATCGAGTCCTGTCCGGGATAGTTCAGTCCGTCGGCCAACCAGACCGAAAGGTCGCGTGATCCGGTGGCGTCCATGATGTCGACGCACTCCAGCATGTGGTCCAGCGCCTTGCGGCGCACCGCGGGCTCGGGGTTGCACAGGCTGCCGAGCCGGTAGTCGTCGTCCTGGAACACGTTGGGGTTCACCGCGCCGATGGCTATGCCGAGGCTGTCGGCATAGGCGGCGAGGTCGGCGTAGTCGGCAACGGCGTCCCAGGGAATGTGCACGGCCATTGACGGTGCCACCCCGGTGAAGCGGTGCACGGTGGCGGCGTCCTCGGCCTTCTCGTACGCGGTGCGCGGAACACCTTCCTGGGCGAACACCTTGAAGCGGGTGCCGGAGTTGCCGAAGGCCCACGAGGGGGTCTCGATGTGTTGTGCACGCAGCGCGGCCTTGACGGTGGCGAGATCGGGCATCTCAGGGCCTCCCATCCAGCGGTGGCGCGGACTCAGAAGTGATAGTTGTCGATGGTGGACGCGTCGAAGGTGGTAGGCGGGCCAAGGATGATCTCTCCGTGGTTTCCGATGGTGCGCGTGCCCAGCTTGCCGGCCTTGAGGACCTCCCCCTGTTTGCCGGTGATCTGCCCCGAAGCCAGCGCGCACGCGGCGTATCCGGCGAGATACCCCAACTGGCTCGGATCCCACAAGGCGAACCGGACGACCGTGCCGTCCTTGACGAATTGGCGCATCTGGTCGGGGGTACCGAGTCCGGTCAGCGCGACCCTGCCCTTGTACGGGGAGGACGATAGGTAGCGTGCGGCCGCCGCGATGCCGACGGTGGTCGGCGCGACGATGCCCTTGAGGTCGGGGATGGACTGCAGCAGTGCCTGGGTCTGCTGGAAGGACTTCTGGTCGTCGTCGTCTCCATAGGCGACCCTGACCAGCTCGATCCCTTTGTACCTCGGTGTGGCGAGTTCGTCCTTCATGAACCCGATCCAGGTGTTCTGGTTGGTGGCGTTGGGTGTCGCCGACAGGATCGCGATCTTGCCGGTGCCGCCGATCTGCTCCGATATCAGCCGGATCTGGGTCCGTCCGACCTCCTGGGAGTCGGCCTGGTTGACAAACACCTGGCGTGCCTCCGGCGCCGCGTCGGAGTCGTAGGTGACCACGGCGATCCCCTTGGCCCTTGCGTCCTTCAGTGCCGGGGCGACCGCGTTGGGGTCGTTGGCCGCCACCACGATCGCGTCCTGACGCTGCTGCACGAGCGTGGTGATGTAGGAAACCTGGGACGACGCCGACGCATCGGACGGACCGACCTCCTTGCCGGTTTCCCGCAGTCCTGTGACGGCGTCGATGCCGCCCCGGTCGACGGTGTTCTCGTACGGATTGTCGATTTCCTTGGGCACGAAGGAGATCTTCAGCCCTTGCTTGGTCGGGGCGTTGGGGTTGGCGGAGGTGACCGGTCCGGATGCGGCCCCGTCGGACGAGGCTGAGTGCTTGGTGGTGCCGGCGCAGCCGGCGAGCAGCACGGCACTGACGGCGATGCCGGCCGTGGTGAGCACGGCGCGGCGGGTGGAACCTGTGTTGGTCATCGGATCTCCGTCGGTCGTCGGACGGCACCGCGGCGTCGCCCGCGTGTGCTGACCAGATCGGTGACCACGGGAACCAGGACCGAGACGATCAGCAGCAGGCCGTTGATCACGTTCTGGATCTCGTTGGTCACATCGTTGAGGAACAACAGATTACGCAGTCCGGCCATGAGTAGCAGTGCGGTCACGACACCGGCCACCGTGCCCCGGCCGCCGAATATGGAGACTCCGCCGAGCAGCACGGCGGCCACCGCGACCAGCTCGAGCCCGGAGCCGTTGTCGGCACGCGCGCTGTTGTAGCGCAACGTGTACACCACCGAGGCGACGGCGGCGAGCGCACCGGAGACGACGTACGCGCCTGACTTGATCCGACCAACCCGGATACCGGAGAACCGCGCCGTCCGCTTCCCGAGGCCGATCGCGTACAGCGAGCGTCCCAGCGGCGTGGCGTGCACGACCACCGCGGCAAGTGCCGCACAACCGGCCACCGCGAGCGTGGGCAGCGGCAGGAAGGTGCCGGGGACCACCGCGGTGGCCAGCGGGCGGTAGCTCTCCGGGAAGCCGGTCACCGCCCGGTCACCGAGCACCACGTAGGCGAGCCCGCGATACAGGCCGAGAGTGCCGATCGTGACCGCGAGGGACGGCAGGCCGAGGCCCACCACCAGCGTCGCGTTGACCGCTCCCAGCACGGCGCCGGTGAGCAGTACCACCGGAACGATCGCCTCGAACGACATGCCGGCATCCCACAGCGCCCCGGTCAGTGCGGAACAGAATCCCAGCACCGAGGCGACCGAAAGGTCGATCTCACCGGTAAGGACGATCGGCAGCAGCGCGAGGGCCAGCAGCGCGACCTCGGTGTAGTCCACCAGCAGGAACCCGATGTTGTCGCGGTCGGCGAAGCCCGCGGTGCTGACGGCGCCCAAGACGAAAACCAGCACGCACAGCACGATCAGGGCCGTCTCCCAGCGCACCAGGGCACGGGTCAGCTGTCGTCCGGGCCCGAGCTCCTCACCCATGACGAGCATTCCTCTCCCGCCGCAGCCTGGAGGCCAACCGCGCCATCACGGCCCGGTCCAAGGAGATCGACAGCAGCAGCGCGGCCCCGTCGACCGCTCGCTGCCACAGCGCGGGCACACCCAGGATCGGCAGTGCTCCGGTGATCGTGGTGAGCAGCAGAGCGCCGAGCGCGGCGCCCATCGCGGTTCCGCTGCCTCCGAAGATCGCCACTCCGCCGACGACGACCGCGGCCACCACCGCCAGTTCCTCGCCGCTGCCGACCGAGGCGTTGATCGTGCCGAAGTAGGCGGCATGCAGCACACCGGCCAGCCCGACAAGTGCCCCCGAGACCACGAACACCGCCAGGATCCGCTTCCCGGCGGGGATACCCGCCAGCCGCGCGGCGTGCGGGTTCGAGCCGATCGCGTAGAGCTCGCGACCTGACCGCATCGTACGCAGGACATAGTTGACCGCCACGAGGACAACTATGGCGATCAAGGTGAGGCGGGGAACGCCGAGGACCGATCCGCTACCGAAAGCGAGGAACTGCCCTGACATCTGGTCGGCGTTGACCTGCCGCGTCCCGGTGAGACTGGCCCATCCGTAGTCAAGGCCGCGAAAGACGTAGAGCGTGCCGAGGGTGACCACCAGCGCGGGCACCTTGGCCGCGGCCACAAGGGCCCCGTTGACCGCGCCGCACACCGCGCCCATGGCGATCCCGGCCACCAGCACCGCGATCACCGGCGTGTCGTGATCGGCGACGTAGATCTGGCCGGACAGGAACGCGGTCAGCCCCATCGTCGACCCGACGGACAGATCGATGTTGCGGGTGATCACCAAGAGGGTCTGGCCGACGGCGAGCAGCGTCAGGATGGACGCGTTCAGGAACAGGTCATGCAACCCCTGTGCGCCGAGAAAGGCCGGATTCACCGCGGTGGTCACCGCGACCAGGACCAGGAGCGCGAACACGATTCCCAGCTCCCGGCCGGACAACGGCCGCCGTCGCCAGGTCATGCCGCGTCAACGGTCCCGGTCGCGGCACGCATCACGGTCTCTTCCGTCGCCCGCTCCCTCGGCAAGTCGGCGGTGATGCGCCCCTCGTGCATCACCAGCACGCGATCGGCCATGCCGAGCACCTCGGGCAGCTCCGAGGAGATCAACAGCACGGCGAGACCCTCGGCGGCGAGGCGGGACAGCTCGCTGTGCACCTCGACCTTCGCCGCGATGTCGATACCCCTTGTCGGCTCGTCGACGATCAGTACGGACGGCTCGGTGGCCAGCCACTTGCCGAGAACCAGCTTCTGCTGATTGCCGCCGGACAGGGTGGCCGCGGCGTCGGTGAACCGGCCCACGGTCATCCGCAGCCGCTCGCCCCATCGCCGTGCCGTGGCCCGTTCGCTGGAGCGCGACACGATTCCGTGGCGCGACACCGCCCCGAGCCGTGCGAGGCTGGCGTTGCGTTCGATGGACAGCTCCGGTACCAAACCCTGTTCCCTGCGGTCTTCCGGGACGAGCGCGAGTCCGCGGTCGATGGCGCCGCGAGGGTTCGCTGCCGGCAGCAGAACACCGTTGACCATCACAGTGCCCGAATCCCGCCCGTCCACCCCAAAAATCGCCCGCGCGAGTTCGGAGCGGCCGGATCCCACCAGCCCCGCGAGCCCGACGATCTCGCCGGACCGGACCGTGAAGGAGACGTCGTGGAACGCGCCGGCGCGGTTGAGGCCCCGCACCACGAGCGCCTCAGGGCCGGAACCGGGTTCGCGCTCGGGAAACAGGTGGTCGACCGCACGGCCCACCATCCGGCGGACCAGGGTGTCGCGGTCGATCTCCCCCGTTGACGCACTGGTCACCAGGGCACCGTCCCGCAGGACCGTCACCCGGTCACACAGGGCGTAGACCTCCTCGAGCCGGTGGGAGATGAACAGCAGCGCGGCTCCCTGCCCGGCGAGCCCGCGTGCGACCGTGAACAACCGCTCGGCCTCCACCGCGGACAGGGCGGCGGTGGGTTCGTCCATCACGATGACGTCCGCCTTGCCGGACAAAGCCTTGGCGATTTCGATGATCTGCTGGTCGGCGATGGACAGTCCACGGGTCGGCCGGGTCGGGTCGAGCGGCACTCCGAGTCGCTCGAACAGCTCGGCCGCCCTCCGGTTCATAGCCTCGCGGTCGATCCGCCGCCCCGCGCGCAGCGGTTGCCGGCCCATGAAGACGTTCTCGGCCGCGCTGAGGTCGGGGAACTGGACGGGTTCTTGGTGGATGACGGCGATGCCGTGCCGACGGGCCTGAAGCGGGCTGGACAGACGCACCGGTTCACCGCGGAGCACGATCACACCAGAGTCCGGCTGGTGCTCACCACCGATGATCCGCACCACGGTCGACTTGCCGGCACCGTTCTCGCCGGCGAGCGCGTGCACCTCGCCGGCAGGCAGGGCAAGGCTGACGCCCCGCAGCGCCTGGACCGCCTGGAAGGACTTGGTGATGTGGCACAACTCGAGAAGCGGCCGAGGGGCGCGCTCCGCTTCGGCCACGACATCCTCCCGGCGCAAGCGCCCCGATGAAACGTTTCATCGAGTGACGCCCAAGCTAGGGGTCCTCGGGCAGGCCGTCAAGGTCCACACAGGCGGTTCGGGCCGACAGGTCGACGAGCACTTATCGGCGGACGATGGTGGATCCACTGCAGCGCAGTGGGCATGGCGATGAGGTTCGACGCCTCTCGAGACGGCCACTGTGCCGGCGCAGGGGCGGGCCACCCTCTCACCGGCCGTTGTACCAGTCCAGGATCCGCAGGGCCCGCAGCGTATTCCATCGGCTGGGCTTGCCGTCGCCGTCGTCCATGGTGAAGTGGACCGCGCCCTGATGGGTGTTTTCCAACAGCCATGTGCCGTCAGGCTGTTGTTTGGACCGCACGAGATCGACCGCCTCAGCCAGTCGAGGGTCGGGGGTCTCCCCGGCGGCACGGAAGTAGTCCAACGTTCGCAGCAGGTCATAGTGCCACCAGGTCGGGAACGAGAAGCGGAGCCAATCCGGCTCGATGACCTCCCCCGTGCTCAGCCGCCGGAACAGTCGCCGTCGCAGCAGATACTCCTCTCCGCGCCGCCGCGCCGAGACTGACTCCGGGCCACCGCCGGTCGCCCGCTCGTGCCCCAACAATCCTTCGAGTACACAGATCGTCGTGTGGAAGGACGACCGCACTGATCCGTTCTCCGCGTCGCAGTTCCAGCCACCGTCGGCGAGCTGCTCGCTGATCAGCCGCGTGACGATGTCATCGACGCCCAGACCGAAGTAGGCGCCGATCGCGACGGTCCGTCCGTTGATGCACGGTTCGACCTCGCCGGCGAAGAACGGCTGCCCGGCATGCTCCCACCGGCAGTTGTCCCGCACCAGCTTGGCTGCTTCGTAGACTTGCTCGTCATCCGGATCGACACCCAGATCACGCAGCAGCGTCAACGTCGGGAGGGTCGAGGTCCACGGCTGACCCGCCGAAAAGTCCCCGCGGAAGTCCGCGGGGAAGCAGGCACCGCCTGCCCACTGGCCGTCGGCTCCGCGCAGCGCGAGCAGCCGGGCGCCCCAACCCTCCACCGCGACGCGGGCGCGCTCGGCGGCAACGTCGTCTGGCGGTGCGTCGGTCAGATCGCGCAGCACCTGCCAGCGCAGGCTGGGATCCGAATCGAGCAACCAGTCCAGAACGGTC
>JAFAZC010000040.1 GCA_019239965.1 Kutzneria sp.
CAACGACCTGTCCGCTCGTCCGATCCACCCAGCGGTTGTAGCCCTCCCAGTCGGCGTCGGCCGCTTGCTCTCCTCGGCTCCTCAGAAGCGCACAGACCGTCGACTTGCCGACCCCTGAGTTACCGGTCACCCACACCAATGGCACCGACAAAGCATCACACAGAAGTCACGCGACCATGAGGTCCGCGACTCCCCGGTGACCGCGCCTCAGACCGGCAGGATCCTGGCGACCTCATCGGCGGCCTCAGAGCCGAACGCCGCGGCCAGCCGGCCAAGCGCGGCATCCCGGTCAAACGTCCACTCCTGCGGACCGTCGGCCTCCAGCACGTGCACCGCGATCAGCGAACCCAGTTGCGCTGCCCGCTCGAGGTCGAGACCGGAGGTCACGCCGGTGAGAAAACCCGCACGGAAGCCGTCACCGATACCGGTGGGATCCACCTTGGCCAGCTCGGGCACGGCCGGCACCTGGAGCACGCCGACCTGCTCGCCGACGATCTCCACGCCCTTCTCGCCGAGGGTGGTGATCCTCATGCCCACCTTGGCGAGGACCTCCCCCTCGGTCCAGCCGGTCTTGCGCAACACCAGTTGCCACTCGTAGTCATTGCTGAACAGGTACCGCGCACCCACGATGAACTCGCGGACCTGCTCACCGTCCATTCTGGCCAGCTGCTGGGACGGGTCGACCGCGAAGACATAGCCCCGCTGACGGCATTCCGCCGCGTGGCGCAGCATCGCGTCGGGGTCATTCGGGCTGATCATCACCAGCTCGAGGCCACCGGCCCTTGCCTCGATAGGGGCCAGTTCGATCAGGCTGGCCTCGGCCATCGCGCCGGTGTAGAAGGAGGCGATCTGGCACATGTCGTCATCGGTGGTGCACACGAAGCGGGCGGTGTGCTTGAGCTCGGAGACGTGCACTCCCGAACAGTCAACACCATGCCGTTCCAGCCAGGACCGGTAGTCGTCGAAGTCCCTGCCGACCGCGCCGACCAGGATCGGTCGGCGACCGAGCAGCCCCATGCCGTACGCGATGTTGGCTCCGATGCCTCCCCGCCGCACGGCGAGGTCGTCGACGAGGAAGCTCAGCGACACTCGGTCGAGCCGATCGGCGACGAACTGCTCGGCGAACCTGCCGGGGAAGTGCATCAGGTGGTCGGTGGCGATACTGCCGGTGACGGCGACAGGCACGGACTACTCCCCGGCTCAGTTGGTGCGGCCACCCGGATGGGTGGTCATCGGCAAGGGCGTCAACACTACCGGCCGACGCGCCGCGGCACAGGTGCCAACCACAGCGGTCCCACCTCCCGGCCCGACTAGGCATGCGACATCAGGATGTGAGCAGGCATCAGGCCCTGGTCAGCGCGACCACGGGGATTACTCGGTCGGACGACTTGGCCTGGTACTCAGCCAGAAACGGATACCTCGCTTTGAGCACGGGCCACACTTCCGCCCGTTCCTCGCTGTCGAGCCGCCGGGCGACAGCGTCGTAGGCCTCGTCGCCGACCTCGACGGTGACCTGGGGCGTCTTGACCAGGTTGAGGTACCAGTCCGGATGCCGGGAGCTTCCCGCGTTGGAACCGACGACCAGTAGCCGGTCACCGTCGCGCTGGAACATCATCGGCATGGTGTGACGCTTGCCACTGCGGCGCCCGACGGTGGTGAGCAGCAGGAGACTGTCGCGCTGAATCAGCAGTCCATCGATCTCCGCGCCGGCGCGGAACCGCTCGATGACCCTGCGGTGGTACTCGGAATCCACGTTCGTCCCTCGCCGGAGACGTCCGTCAGTGGAACGAGTCGCCGCAGGCGCAGGAGCCGCCGGCGTTCGGGTTGTCGATCGTGAAGCCCTGCTTCTCGATGGTGTCCACGAAGTCGATCACGGCGCCCTGCAGGTACGGCGCGCTCATCCGGTCGACGGCGACGGAAAGACCGCCGAAGTCGCGGGTCAGGTCTCCGTCGAGGCTGCGCTCGTCGAAGAACAGCTGGTAGCGCAGGCCAGCGCAGCCACCGGGCTGGACGGCGATGCGCAACCGCATGTCATCGCGCCCCTCCTGCTCGAGCAGCGCCTTGGCCTTGCCGGCCGCCGCGTCGGTGAGCGTCACGCCGTGGGTCTGCTCCTCGGCCTTTGTCCCGTCGGCGGCGGTGTCCTGGACGGTCATGGTTCTCCCTCGACGTCCTACTGCTTGGTGGGGCCTCCTACACCGATAGCCAACACGTAGGGGTCCCGTATTCATTCCACTGTCCATGGTGGCACAAACCTCGACGCCTGCCGTTGCTCTCCTCACCCATGGCGTGATCGGGACCACTGCCCGGCGACGTGCCCGGCGAGCGCGGCGAGGGTGCCGGCAGGGTCGGCGAGGCTCGCGGCGAGCGATCCGGCGTGCTCGGCGACCGCATAGGTCTCCGCGACACCGGCGGCACCGGCCTCCCTGCGCCCGACGCCGACCTGACCGGCCAGGACGAGACAGGGCAGGCCCCGCTCGGCCGCGGCGGCGGCCACCGAGGTGGCCACCTTGCCGCGCAGTGACTGCCAGTCGAAGCTGCCCTCACCGGTGATCACGAGGTCGACGGCGTCCAACGCGGCGTCCATTCCGGTCAGCCGGCGAACCAGATCGGCACCCGACACCGTCTCGGCACCCAGCGCGAGCAGGGCGGCACCAAGCCCGCCGGCAGCGCCAGCGCCGGGCTGGTCGCGGACGTCACGCCCGGTCGCCGCCGCGAGGACGTCGGCCCACTGGCGCATGCCGGCCTCCAGCCGCTCGACGGCAGCCTTGTCCGCCCCCTTCTGCGGGCCGAACATGCGTGCCGCTCCGTGCGGTCCGAGCAGCGGGTTGACCACGTCGGAGGCGACAACCAGCCGCAACGGCGTTCTTGGGGCGGCGAGCAGGGCCGCGCCGGCCAGCGCCGTGCCACCCGCGGCCAACTCGGTTCCGGAGGCGTCGGTGACCGGCGCACCGAGAGCCGCGAGCATGCCGGCGCCCCCATCGGTGGTCGCCGAGCCGCCGAGGCCGACGACGGCGGTGCCCAACCCGGTATCGCGAACGGCGGCGAGCAGTTCGCCGACCCCGTAGGTGGTCGCCGTCTCCGGCTCGCGGCGGTCCGCCAGATGCAGCCCGCATGCCTGGGCCGACTCGACGTAGCCGATGCCATCGTGCTCCAGCCACCGGGCGACGACCTTGTCGCCGAGCGGGCCGGTCACGGTCACCTCGTGCGGTGTTCCGCCGAGGGCGGCGTGCAGGACGTCGACGAACCCCGGGCCGCCGTCGGCGAGCGGACGAAGGAGGATCTCATCGCGCGGAGCGGCCCGCCGCCATCCGGTCGAGATCGCGTCGGCCGCCTGGGTGGCGGTCAGCGTGCCGCCGAAACAGTCGGGGGCGACCAGTACTCGCACGGTGGACGAACCTACCCACCCGCCCGGGAAACGCACTGCCCTACCCTGACGGGGTGAGGTTCTTGCGCCGCGACTCGACCGACGACACCGCCACCCCCGACAAGGAGGCGACGGACGCCGAACAGCGGCCGAGGTCTCCCAGCTCCGGCAAGGGTCGACCTACGCCCAAGCGCAGAGATTCCGAGGCTCGCCGCCGCGGCCCGGTTCCACCGCCGCCGCGGACCCAGCGGGAGGCGTACCGCCGCAGCCGGGGCAGCAAGGAGCAGCGCCGCAAGGAGACCCGCGAGCGCCACGAGCGCATGATGGCCGGTGACGACAAGTACCTGCTGCCCAAGGATCGCGGGCCCGGCAAGGCCTACGCGAGGGACATCATCGACTCTCGGCGCAACCTGATGGGCCTGTTCATGCCGATGGCGATCGTCGTGCTGCTGTCCTATTTCGCGAACGTGGCCAATCCAGCCCTGCCGATACAGCAGTACATGATGCTGGCCTGTCTCGCGTTCCTGCTCGCGATGATCATCGAGGCTGTCCTGCTGGGCAGGATTGTGACGAGGAAGGTGCGGGCGCGGTATCCGGACGAGCGGGCCGGCACCCTCTCGCTGTCGTGGTACACCTTCACCAGGGCAAGCCAGATACGCAAGCTGCGGGTGCCAAGGCCCAAGGTCGGCCCCGGCGCCAAGGTGTGACCGGACGGCGGGCGGCCACCGTCTAGGCTCATCCCCATGGAGTTCCGTCGTCTCGGACGCAGTGGCCTCTCGGTCAGTGAAATCTCCTACGGCAACTGGCTCACCCACGGCTCGCAGGTCGAGGCGGATCAGGCTGAAGCCTGTGTTCGGGCGGCCCTCGATGTCGGTATCACCACTTTCGACACCGCCGACGTATACGCCGATACCAAGGCCGAGTCCGTGCTCGGCAACGCGTTGGCAGGCCAGCGCAGGGAGAGCGTCGAGATCCTGACCAAGGTCTTCTGGCCAACGGATCCGCACGGGGTCAACAGGGGCAGTCCCAACAACCGGGGGCTTGGCCGCAAACACATCATGGAAGCGGCGCACGCCTCGCTGGCCCGTCTCCGCACCGACTATCTCGATGTCTACCAGGCACACCGGTTCGACCGGACGGTCCCACTCGAGGAGACCTTTCTCGCCTTCGCCGACCTGGTGCGCCAGGGCAAGGTGCTCTACGTCGGTGTGTCGGAGTGGAACGCCGAACAGATCACGCGCGCCGCGGTCATCGCCCGCGAGCTGAACGTCCCGCTGATCTCCAACCAGCCGCAGTACTCGATGCTCTGGCGGGTCATCGAATCACAGGTGGTGCCGGCCTGCGTCCGAGAGGGGCTCGGCCAGATCGTGTGGTCCCCGATCGCGCAGGGGGTACTGACCGGCAAGTACCTGCCAGGCAAGCAGCCGCCGGAGGGATCGAGGGCCACTGACGAGGCCGGCGGGAAGAGCATGATCGCCCGCTGGATGCGCGATGACGTACTCGACAGGGTGCAGCGACTCAAGCCGTTGGCCGCGGAAGCGGGGCTGACCATGGCCCAGCTGGCGATCGCCTGGGTACTGGGCAACGCGAACGTGTCCTCCGCGATCATCGGGGCGACCCGCCCAGAACAGGTGCGGGAGAACGCCAAGGCCTCCGGAGTGACACTGGAAACCGAACTGCTGCAACGGATCGATCAGGTGCTCGCGGACGTCGTCGAGACCGATCCTCGGCGCACGGTCACTCCCTGACGGTCCGATATGGACGCAGACCGCACAGTGCCGCCGGTGCTCTCCAGTGAACTGCTCGGGTTTCCGGCCGGCGCACGGGTGCTCATCGTGAACGCCGACGACGTCGGAATGTACCATGCGGTCAACGCCGCGGTCGTCGAGTCGGTCGAGGTAGGAATCGCCAGTTCGTGCAGCCTCATGGTGCCGTGCCCCTGGGCGTCACATGCCATGCACCTGCTCCGCGAGCGGCCGGAGATCCCCTTCGGAATCCACCTCACCCTGGTCTGCGACACCATTCACTACCGGTGGGAACCACTGACCAACAAGGACAGGGTGTCCTCGCCGCTGGCCGACGGTGGCGAGCTGCACACCCCGGCACAGGTTCCCCAACTGCGCGCCAAGGCACGTATCGACGAGGGGGAACTCGAGTTTCGCGCGCAGATCCACGCCGTGCTCGACGCCGGCCTCACACCGACCCATCTGGACTGGCACTGTCTTGCCGACGGTGGACGTGACGACATCTTCGACCTCACCATGGCGATCGCCGGGGAATACGGCCTTGCCGTGCGGGTGTGGCTGCGGCCGAGGCGCGAGACGCTGCGCGAGCGAGGCATTCCCGTTGTCGATCACGATTTCCTTGACAGCTTCCGGCTGGACGTCGAGGGCAAGTCGGCCCAGTACGCGGCACTGCTGCGTGACCTGCCGGTCGGTCTGACGGAGTGGGCGGTGCATCCCGGATTTGGCAACGACGAGGCACGCGCGATCGATCCTGGTCGGCAGGTGCGCGGAACCGACCACGAGTTCCTCACCTTACAATGGGCCCGTGAACTCCTCCACCAGGAGGAAATCACCGTGATCGACTACAGGACCCTCCAGCGAGCCTGGTCGTAGCTCTCGCCTTGACGCGAGCGCGGGACCTTGTTGACACACGATTGTTCAGTCACCCGATGAAATGGGTCACGGCGAACAGTATTGACAGCATCAAGGGGATGTCAGGACGATTCCCTGAAGTCTGACAGTTGCTCGTGCCCGCACTCAGACGCAGAACGGTCAGGGGGAGACATGTCCTCGCTAGCGCATGAGTCTGCCGGTTCAGGCGTTTCAGAGCATTCGACCAGTTACGTAATGCGTAAACTGCCGCACGTCACGGTCGTATTCTGGATTCTGAAGATTGTCGCGACCACTCTCGGCGAAACCGCAGGGGACCTGCTCGGCATCACCCTGAACGTCGGCTACCTGCTGAGCGGGCTGATCTACCTCGCGCTGTTCGCCGTCGCCGTCGCCGTACAGATGAATGCTCGCCGGTTCCATCCGGCGGTCTTCTGGACGGTGATCGCCCTCACCAGTACGGCCGGCACCGAGATCTCGGACTTCCTCAATCGTACCGGCGGACTCGGCTACACCAACGGCGCGCTCATCCTCACCAGCTGCCTCGCCATTGTGTTCCTGGTCTGGTGGCGGACTGGACAAACCCTGGACGTCGAGAATGTCGCCACATTCAAAGGCGAGATCCTGTACTGGATCGCGATCCTGTTCTCCAACAGCTTGGGCACGTCCAGCGGGGACTTCCTCGCAGACGACCTCGATGTCGGTTTCCGCAACGGTTTCCTGATTTTCGCCGGGCTCATGGTGCTTCTGCTGGCCGCGCGCTACCTGACCAAGGTCAACCGCATGGTGCTGTTCTGGCTGGCGTTCATCCTGACCCGTCCACTCGGCGCCACTGCCGGTGACTCGCTCAGCAAGCCGCTTGCGCAGGGCGGGTTGAACTGGGGCACCGAGTGGACGTCCTTGACGCTGCTCACCGTCCTGATTGGGTTGATCGTCTATCAGACCGTCCAGGTCCGTCGCCATCCGCTCGACCCCTTGCCCGCCCCGGTGAATCGGCGCACCGGGCAGCCGGAGCGACCGAACGGTCAGGTGGTCGGCGCGGTGAGCTGACCTGTCCTTGGGGCGAATCGGGGCCGAACGCCACGGCGCGTCGGTCAGCCCGCGTGCAGGCTCATCGGACCGTAGACCACGTCGGCGTCGTCAAGCAGGACGACCCCGTCGATGCCGGCATCGGCCAGCTCACGCCAGTGGGCGCCGAGCCAGTCCTCCGCCCCGGCCTGGTCCGCGAAGGCCTGGCCGGGGCCGGACAGGCCATTGCCCTTGTCGTCCTGGTAGTGCCACCGGAACACCATGCCAAGACGGTAACCTCACCACTTGTGAAACACACGCGGACACTCGTACTCGGCGGTGCCCGGTCCGGAAAGTCCGCACATGCCGAAGGACTCGTCGCGGCCGGCGACGAGGTGACCTACGTCGCGACCGGCCGCCGGAATCCGGCGGACAAAGCGTGGGAGGCCCGGATCGCCGCGCACGTGCTGCGGCGGCCGTCGTCCTGGCGGACGGTGGAAACCACCGACCTGGTGAGCGTGTTCGCCGACACCGAGGGCACGCTCGTGGTCGACGACATCGCGACGTGGCTCACGTGTGTCCTCGACGACACCAACGCGTGGGACGGTGAGCTCGCGCCCGTGCGCAGGCGCGTAGACGAACTTGTCGACGCGGTGTGCTGCTGTCCAAACCGGATCGTTCTGGTGTCCGCGGAAGTCGGACTGGGTGTCGTGCCGTCCACCCGTTCCGGCAGGCTCTTCCGGGACGAACTCGGCGCGCTCAACGCGAGACTGGCCGAGGTGTGCCATGAGGTGCTTTTGCTCGTCACCGGAATCCCACTCCGGCTGCGCTGAGAGAGGTATTCCTTGACTGACAACGAGTTCCCACCTGTGGAGTTCTCCGCGGTGGTTCCCCCGGATCCCGCTGTCCTCCAGGAAGCAAAGCGGCGCCACAATCAGCTCACCAAGCCCGCCGGTTCACTCGGCCGGCTCGAGGAACTCGGCGCGTGGATCGCGGCGTGCCAGGGCAACTGCCCGCCGCGACCACTCAGCCAACCGAGAATCGTGGTGTTCGCCGGCGATCACGGCGTCGCCGAACGTGGTGTCTCCGCCTTCCCCAGCGAGGTCACCGGCCAGATGGTCGCCAACTTCCTGACCGGGGGTGCCGCGATCACCGTGCTGGCGGGGGTGGCCGGGGCGGGCGTCCGGGTGGTGGACATGGCCGTGGACGCGGACACCCCGGAACGGGTCGGTACCCACAAGGTCCGCCGTGGCAGCGGCGCCATCGACGTCGAGGACGCACTCACCGAGGCCGAGGTGCGCGCCGCACTCGCGGCCGGCCGCGCCGTGGCCGACGAGGAGGTGGACAGCGGTGCGGATCTGCTCATCGCCGGGGACATGGGAATCGGCAACACCACACCGGCCTGTGTGCTGATCGCCGCCATGACCGGCGAGGAGCCGGTCGCTGTGATCGGCAGGGGCACCGGCATCGATGACAACGGCTGGATGCGCAAGGCGGCGGCGATCCGTGACGCCCTGCGCAGGGCACGCAAGGTCATCGGTGACCCGGTGGCGCTGCTGCGCACCGCCGGCGGAGCGGATCTCGCCGCGATGGCCGGGTTCCTCGCACAGGCGGCGGTGCGCCGCACACCGGTGCTGCTGGACGGTCTGGTGGTCGGCGCGGCCGCGTTGCTGGCCGAGGACCTCGCCCCAGGCGCACGCGACTGGTGGGTGGCCGGCCACCGCTCGACTGAGCCGGCACACAGCATGGTGCTCAGTCACCTCGGCCTGACCCCGATCCTTGACCTCGGCATGCGGCTCGGCGAGGGATCGGGTGCGGCCGTGGCGCTGCCGATCCTGACCATGGCGGTCGGTGTGCTGGCCCAGATGGCCACGTTCGCCGAGGCCGGCGTGTCCGGGCGCGAGGCGGGCGAGCCCAGCTGAGCATGGACGGTCTGCGGTTGGCCGTGTCCTGGCTGACGGTGTTCCCGGTGCGTGGCCCCCGTGTGGACGGCAAGACCGGTGCACAGGCGATCACGCTCGCCCCACTCGTCGGCGCCCTGGTGGGCGCGACAGCCGCAGCCCTGCTCGTGGGGTTCGGCAGCGTCGGTATGGCGCCGCTGCTGGACGGCTTGCTCGTGGTGACCGTGTCGGCTCTGCTGACCCGGGGTATGCACCTGGACGGGCTGGCCGACACCGTCGATGGTCTCGGCTGCTATGGACCGCCCGAGCGGGCGCTCGCCGTCATGCGTGCGGGCGGGGCCGGGCCGTTCGCCGCGGTGGCCTTGGTCCTGACGATCGGTCTGCAGGCCGCGTCCCTTGCCGAACTGGACCGCTCCGGTCGCTGGGGCGCGGTCGTGCTGGCGGCGGTCACCGGTCGGGTGGCGTTCGCCTGGTGCTGCCGTCGGGGCGTGCCCTCGGCCCGGCCCGACGGCCTCGGCGCGCTGGTGGCCGGCACTCAGCCGGTGTGGGTGCCCGCGGTGTGGACGGCGGTGGTGCTGGTGGCCGCCGTCCCGGTGACGCCCGGCCGGCTGTGGCTCGGACCGGTCGGCGTGATCCTGGCGACCGCGCTCGTCGTGGCGCTGGTGCACCACACACGGCGCCGGTTCGGCGGGATCACCGGCGACGTACTCGGTGCCGCCTGCGAATTGTCCACCACCGTCGTGCTGGTGACGTGCTCGCTGGGCACATAGCGCGATCAGTCGGTGCCGAACTCCATGGCCGCGCGGTCAAGCGACTCGTCGTCGTCGGAAACCGTGCCGCGCGAGGCGATCGCTTCCGCCCCGCCCTCGGGCATCGCGCCGATCAATCCGGTCGAGGCGGCCTGCGCGGCACCGATCAACGCCGGGTGTGCGCTGCCGACCATGCCCAGCCCGGCGTACTGCTCGAGTTTGGCGCGGGAGTCGGCGATGTCGAGGTTGCGCATGGTCAGCTGGCCGATGCGGTCCACCGGTCCGAAGGCGGAGTCCTCGGTCCGCTCCATGGACAGCTTGTCCGGGTGGTAGCTGAACGCGGGCCCGGAGGTGTCCAAAATGGAGTAGTCCTCGCCGCGCCGCAGTCGCAGGGTCACCTCGCCGGTGACCGCGGTGCCGACCCAGCGCTGCAGCGACTCCCGCAACATCAGTGCCTGCGGGTCCAGCCAGCGTCCTTCGTACATCAGCCTGCCCAGTCGCCGGCCCTCGGTGTGGTAGCTGGTCAGGGTGTCCTCGTTGTGGATGGCGTTGACCAGCCGTTCGTACGCCGCGTGCAGCAGCGCCATTCCCGGCGCCTCGTAGATCCCCCGGCTCTTGGCTTCGATGACGCGGTTCTCGATCTGGTCGGACATGCCCATGCCGTGCCGGCCGCCGATGGCGTTGGCCTCCAGCACGAGGTCGACCGCGCTGCCGAACTCCTTGCCGTTGACCGTCACCGGTCGGCCCCACTCAAAGCCGATGGTGACGTCCTCCGGCGCGATCTCGACGGCCTGATCCCAGAACCGCACACCCATGATCGGATCGACGATCTCGATGCCGGTGTCCAGGTGTTCGAGCGACTTGGCCTCGTGGGTAGCGCCCCAGATGTTGGCGTCGGTGGAGTACGCCCTCTCGGTGCTGTCCCGGTAGGGCAGGCCGTGCGCGAGCAGCCACTCGGACATCTCCTTGCGACCGCCCAGCTCGGTCACGAAGTCCGCGTCCAACCACGGCTTGTAGATCCGCAGCGAGGGGTTGGCCAGCAGCCCGTAGCGGTAGAACCGCTCGATGTCGTTGCCCTTGAAGGTGGAGCCATCTCCCCAGATCTGCACGTCGTCCTCGAGCATGGCACGCACCAGCAGGGTGCCGGTGACCGCGCGCCCGAGCGGCGTGGTGTTGAAGTAGCTGCGCCCGCCGGAGCGGATGTGGAACGCCCCGCAGGCCAGGGCCGCGAGCCCCTCTTCGACGAGGGCGGCCCGGCAGTCGACCAGCCGGGTGATCTCCGCTCCGTAGGCCACGGCGCGTTCCGGCACCGAGGCGATGTCGGGCTCGTCGTACTGGCCGATGTCGGCGGTGTAGGTGCACGGCACCGCACCCTTGTCGCGCATCCACGCGACCGCTACCGAGGTGTCGAGGCCGCCGGAGAAGGCGATCCCGACGCGTTCGCCGACGGGAAGGGAGGTAAGCACCTTGGACACGAGAAGAATTATGCATACCAGTGAATGATCATGCAAATCCATATGGGTGTGATTGCCGCCACAAACCGTGCATCAGTACGGAACAAATAAGTTGAGCCTTCCGTTGTCAAGTCGACGGTGGCAGTGGTGCCACGCCGGGACGACCACCCCGGACGACACAGAAAGGCGGCGTGCCATGGCGACGCACACAGATCCCTTCCGCCAGCTGGAGCGGCTGACCCGGCACATGTTCGGCACCGATGGAGCGGTAACGCGTCTGGCGACGATGCCGATGGACGCCTACCGCAGCGGCGACGAGTTCGTTGTGAGCTTCGACCTGCCGGGCGTTGCTGCCGAGTCGATCGACCTCAACGTCGAACGCAACGTGCTCACCGTCCGCGCGGAACGCCCCGCCGTGCCTGACGGCCAGGTGCGGTGGCAGATCGCCGAGCGACCCCGCGGGACGCTCTTCCGCCAGATCGTCCTGGGTGAATCCCTCGACTCCGACCGCATCCAGGCGCGGTACGACGCCGGAACGCTCACCGTCCGCATCCCGGTGAGCACGAAGGCGCAACCACGCAAGATCGAGATCAACCGAGCCGAGCAACCACAGGCGGTCAGCGCCTGAACTCAGCCCAGGCGGGTCAGCCAGCCGTGGGTGTCGGAGCGGGTGCCGAACTGGATGCCGGTGAGCGTCTCACGCAGCCGCATCGTGACCTCGCCGGCCTGCCCGTCAGCGATGCCGAACTCGCCTTCGGCATGCCTGACGTGGCCGACCGGCGTGATCACGGCGGCGGTGCCGCAGGCGAACACCTCGGTCAGCTCACCGGTGCCGGCCTTCTTCTCCCACTCCTCTACCGACAACCGGCGCTCCTGCACCTGGTAGCCCGCGTCGCTGGCCAGCCGGAGCAGCGAGTCGCGGGTGATGCCGGGCAGCAGCGCGCCGGACAGCTCGGGGGTGACCACGGTGGCGCCGGGGCCCGAGCCGAGCACGAAGAACAGGTTCATCCCGCCCATCTCCTCGACCCAGCGCCGTTCTACCGCGTCCAGCCACACCACCTGGTCACAGCCCTGCTCGATGGCCTGCGCCTGGGCGCACAGGGAGGCCGCGTAGTTCCCGGCGCACTTGGCGGTCCCGGTGCCGCCGGGAGCGGCGCGGACATACTCGGTGCACAGCCACACACTGACCGGCTTGACGCCCCCAGTGAAATAGGAGCCGGCCGGCGAGGCGATCACGGCATAGCGGTACTCCCGCGCCGGACGCACTCCCAGCGAGGCCTCGGTGGCAATCATGAGCGGCCGCAGGTACAGCGACTGGTCCGGCGCGGACGGTACCCATCGACGGTCCACCGCGACGATTTCCCGAATCGAGGTGAGGAAGAGCTCGTCGGGCAGCTCGGGCATGGCCAACCGGCGCGCCGAGGAGCGGAAGCGTTCCGCGTTGGCCTCCGGCCGGAAGGCCACGATCGAGGCGTCGGCGTGCCGGTAGGCCTTGAGGCCCTCGAAGATGGCCTGTGCGTAGTGCAGCACCATGGCCGCGGGGTCCAGCTCCAGGGTCTGGTACGGCCGCACCGTAGCGTCGTGCCACCCTCGCTCCGGAGCCCAGTCGATCGTCACCATGTGGTCGGTGAAGTACTGTCCGAAGCCCGGCTTGGCCAGTACCTCCGCCACCCGCTCCGGGGTCGCCGGCGTCGGGTGCGGGATACGGGTGAACGAGCTCACTGACGTCATGGAGTCAGGGTAGTCGCTTCCCGCTTCGGTGGCGCCGCACGTCCGCGCCGTCTCACCACTGCCCGGAAGGCAGCTCCGGCACCGGCCAGTCGGGGTCGGGACGGAAGTCGCACCAGGTGCCGTCGAAGGGGAACCGCCCGGCGTCGGCCAACGCGATCTGCCGCTCCCCCTCCGCACGCAGCCGGCTGAGGTGCTCGGCGGTGAGCCGGCCGGCGGCGATGGCCGCCATGGCCTCGTCCTCGTCCTTCCACCGGCAGACCCGGGCCGGGGTGACCCAGACGTCGAGTACGCCGTCCACCCTGTCGACCGTGGACTCCGTTCGCCCCGCCGGGATCTCCAGGTTCACATACCAGCCGAGGAACTCGCCCGCGGCGTCGAAGAACCACCACACGCTCGACCACTGCTCGTCGTCGATCAGCCGCAGCGTCGACGTCCGCCGCCAGGTGTCCGGGAACCGCTCCCTTGGCCGCAGGAACCGCACCTCCAACGGCACGTCCCTGGGTCCGCCACCGCCGGCGAGCCGGGTGCCCACGATCGGGGTCTCGGCCGGTAACCAGCCCAGCAGCCGCTGTCCGTCGTCGGAGACCACCCGCAGCGGATGGACCTGGCCGAGTGTGCCGTCCAGCCGGTTGAACCGCAGCAGGGCGGTGGACCCGGTCGGCCACACCCTCATCGCACATGCGAGTCGACGAACGGCGGCTTGACCACCTCGCAGCGCAGCGGCCTGCCGCGCACGTCGACGACGACCTCGGCGCCCTTGTCGACGCCGGCGTCGGTGTCGATGAGAGCGAGCGCGATCCCGGTGCCCAGCGAAGGCGAGAACGTGCCCGAGGTGGTGACGCCGACGGTGGCGCCCGAGTCGTCCAGCACGGTCATCCCGGCCCTCGGCACCCCGCGCCGCACGGCCCGCAGCCCGTGCAACCGTCGAGCGGGGCCGGTGTCCTTCTCCGCCACCAGCGCAGCCCGCCCCCAGAACGCGGCCTTCTTCCAGCCGACCGCCCAGCCCGCGCCGGCCTGCACCGGGCTGATCTCCTCGGACAGGTCCTGGCCGTGCAGCGGGTAGCCCATCTCGGTGCGCAGTGTGTCGCGGGCGCCGAGCCCGCACGCGCGGCCGCCGAGCGGCGCCGCCACGGCGAGCAGCTCCTCCCACAACGCCAGGGTGTCCGCCCACCTCGGCAGCAGCTCGTAGCCGTGCTCACCGGTGTATCCCGTGCGGCACACGCGGATCGGCGCGCCGTGGAAGGTCGCGTCGGCGAAGGCCATGTAGCCCAGATCGAACGGCAGCCCCAGAGCGGACACCACCTCCGCCGAACGGGGACCCTGCACCGCGAGAACGCCGTAGTCGGTGTGCAGGTTGTGCACTGTGACGCCCGCCGGGGCCGCCGCCGCGAGCAGCTCGCACACCCGGGCGGTGTTGGCCGCGTTGGGTACCAGGAACACGTCGTCGGGACCGACCAGGTAGGCGATCAGGTCGTCGACGACACCGCCGGATTCGGTGCAGCACAACGTGTACTGAGCCTTGCCCACATCGATTCTGCGCAGGTCGTTAGTGAGCGCGGAATTGACGAACCCCGCAGCGCCCGGGCCGGTGACAAGGGCTTTGCCCAGATGCGACACGTCGAAGATCCCGACCGCCGCGCGGACGGCGGTGTGTTCGGCGACGACACCGCCACCGGCATACTGGATCGGCATCCGCCAACCGCCGAACGGGCCGAAGACGGCATTCAGGGCGGTGTGCGCGTCGTCGAGCGGGCTCCTCATCACAGCACGCGACGGTACACAGTTCCGCACCTGAACGGGGTGGCCGGTCACCGCCCCCTCGGCTCGGCGGACGGCCGCGGTCGCCGGGTGAACCGGGTGCCGACGGCGAGCAGCGCGCCACCGCCGACAACCGTGCACACGCTGGCCGCGAGCGGAGCCGGCGGCATCTTCATCCACAGCAGCACCGCGAGGCCGAGTCCGCAGCACGCCGTACAGGCCGGCCACATCCGGCCTCCCCTGCCGAGCAGGACACACGCGGAGGCGTTGCCGAACGCGTAGGAGGCCAACACGCAGCATGCCGCGAAGCTGATCGCCGCAACCGGTCCGACGACCGTCACGACGACGGCGGCCACCGCGCCACTGGCCCAACAGGCCAGCCGGTCGGCCGCCAGCGCGTCCGGCAGATGACCGTCCGCGGCCACCGCGGTCACGGCGTGGCGCGACTCGGACAGCATGAGCCACAGCGCGGACAAAGTGGCCACGGCGGCACCGACAACGACGACCGGGACGACCGCGGCACCGTCCGCGGCGACCACGGCGTCACGCAGCGGGGCAGGAGACAGACCGAACCGGATGGGCCCCAGCTGGCGCAACACCGCGGAGCCCACCGCGAGACAGCATCCGAGTGCCAGCGTCAGCAGTGTCACGACGGCGGCTCCCCATCGGCGCGCGGCCGGGTGTTCTCCGTCCGGATCGGGCGGGGCGACCCTGTCGAAGCCAAGGTAGGCGACGATCATCGTGCCGGCGGCGGTGAACAGGCCGCGGGACTGGTCCGTGCCGGGCATGGCGGTGACGACCGCGGGCGGCGGCGGTGGGACGGCGAAACAGACGACGACCGCCAACGCGAGCGCCGCGAGCACCAGCGCCACAACCACCCGGTTGAGCCGGACGCCCACCCGCAAGCCGGCGGACTGCACACCGCTGGTCACGGTGATCACACCAAGCGCGCCGACCAGCGGCCGGTCGGGCATCAGGTAGTGGCCGAAGGTGCCGGCGACACCGGCGGCGGCCGCGATTCTGCCGCCGATCGCCGCGCTCGCGGCCATCCTGCCCGGCCACCGCCCCAGGCGCCGTGCGATGGTGCGGTGACCCGTGCCAGGTCTGGGAGAGGCGCGCGACTGGTCCCAGCTGGCGAATACGCTGCTGGTGGCGAGCAACCAGGCCAGCACGGTTCCGGCGAGGACCGAAGCGCCCGCGCCCGCGGCGGCGGTGGCAGCGGGCAGCCCGGCGAACACGCCAGCGCCGAGCATCCCGCCGAGCCCGGCCACGACCACACCGGAGGTCGATAATCGACCGGCAAGCGCCATTGTCACACTGGCAACCCTGTCAGAGTTTTCACCGTCCGTTCTGGGCGGGGTGCTGATCACATCGCGGGGATGACCTACCATCCCATCGTTTACCGCTTGTCCCACGCCCACCGCCGACGTCGGCCACCGCGCACCACACCGGTATCGACCTTCCTTGGCCGGCACCGACCTTCACGGCCGCGCGGTCCAGAACCGGTATCACTTCGAGGAGTTGCCCGTGATCGCGCCGAAGCTAGCACTGACCGGCAGTGACCTCGTTGGCCTCGCGGCCGACGCGGTGATCGTCGGAACGCTGCGTGGTTCCGACGGGGTCGTGCTCGCACCGGGAGCCGAGTCCGTCGCGGCCGCTTTCGGCGCGGAACTGCCCGCCCTATTGACCTTGCTCGGCGCCACCGGAAAGGCCGAGGAGGTGGTGAAACTGCCCACCGGCGGAGCGCTGGCCGCCCCGCTGCTCGTCGCCGTCGGCCTCGGCGCGCCAGACGCCAAGGGCGGCGTCACCGCGGAGCAGGTGCGACGGGCCTGCGGGGCGGCGGCCCGGTCGCTCGGTGGGCTCTCCAGGGCCGCGACCACGCTGTCCACCCTCGACCTCGGTGCCGCGGCCGAAGGCATCCTGCTTGGCTCCTACACCTTCACCCGGTACAAATCCGACCCGGGTGACGCCCCGGCCGGCCAGGTCGACCTCGCCAGTCCCGTCGAGGGTGCCGCCAAGGACCATCAGATCACGCTGAAGGCGCACACCGCCATCGCCGAAGCCGTGGCCACCGCCCGCGACCTGGTGAACACTCCGCCCAACGACCTGTTTCCCGGCACCTTCGCCGACCGTGCGGCGGATCTGGGCAGGCAAGCCGGCCTCGAGGTGGAGGTGCTCGACGAGAAGGCGTTGCGCAAGCACGGTTATGGCGGCCTGCTCGGCGTGGGCGGCGGGTCGTCGCGACCGCCACGGCTGGTCCGGCTCCGCTACATCGGTCCCAAGGCACGCGGCAAGGTCGCGCTGATCGGCAAGGGCATCACCTTCGACACCGGCGGCATCTCGATCAAGCCGGCCGCCGGAATGGAGGACATGACCTCCGACATGGGCGGCGCGGCGGCGGTGATCGCCGCCGTCGTGCTCGCCGCGAAGCTGCGTTACCCGCTCGAGGTGACCGCCACCGTGCCGATGGCGGAGAACATGCCCTCCGGAACGGCCTATCGGCCCGGCGACGTGCTGACGATATTCGGCGGCAAGACGGTCGAGGTGCTCAACACCGACGCCGAGGGGCGGCTAATCCTCGCCGACGCGATCGTGCGTGCCTGCCAGGACGACCCCGACTATCTGATCGAGGCCTCCACGCTGACCGGGGCCCAGTTGGTCGCGCTCGGCAAGAGGACCGCCGGTGTGATGGGCTCGGACGAGTTTCGCGACCGGGTCGCGCAGGCGGCCGAGGCCACCGGAGAGGGCGGCTGGGCGATGCCGCTTCCCGAGGAGCTCCGCGCCGACCTGGACTCGCGGCTGGCCGACCTGTCCAACATCACCGGGCACCGGTTCGGCGGCATGCTGGCCGGCGGAGTGTTCCTGCGGGAGTTCGTCGCCGACGGGGTGCAGTGGGCACATCTTGACGTGGCCGGTCCCGCGTACAACAGCGGCGAGCCCTGGGGCTACACGGGCAAAGGCGCCACCGGTGTTCCGGTGCGCACGATCGCCGCGGTCCTCGCGGACATCGCCGCCAACGGCTGATTCGGCCTATTCCGCGATCTTCGTGCGGCCGGTCCACCGGTAGAGCGGGACGGGGGCCTCGTCGAGCAGACTTTCCTGTCCGGTGTAGCTGAAGTGCTCGTATCCGTTGCCGCAGGTGAACTTCAGCACCTGGTCGAGGCGGTCGACATGCTGCACGGGAGGGATCTCCGCCGAGTCGGCCGGACCGCCGGACAGCAGTACCTTGATCGTTTCCACGGGGCCCCCTACCGGACACAAGGCTGGTGTGACCTACTTCACTTGTCGACCGAGATTAGGTTTGGACGCCCCGTTCCGCAACCCGGAAAAGGGTCGGAACGGACAAAAACCGACGACCGCCGGCCCAGTGCCAGCGGCTCAGGGCAAACGGCGAACCGCGCCGGTCAGTGCGGTTCGCGCTGCCCCTGGCCGTCGCTGTCCCGCCGGTCCACGCCCCCTGCCCCGGTGGCCTTCGTGCGCGCGGTGTACTCCCGCATCCGCCGCGGATAGCCAACCTTGGACGCCTCGTAGACCGGAATGCCCAGTTTCCTGCCGAGCCGGAAGGCGTCCTGCTCACCGCCGATCCTGCGGCGGGTCCATTCGCCGTCGTGTGCGACGAGCACCACGGTCACCTCGGTCACGGTCGTGCGCGGCTCGACGTACGCCTCGACGCCGCGACGTGTCCCCGCCCACTGCTCCAGGTATGCGACATCCCGGCCGCTCGCGCCCCGGGGTGTTCCGGCACGCGCCGCCCCTCCGAGCCGACCGGTCCTGCGGAAACGATCGAACAGCCCCACCGCGGCCACCTCCCGGACTGCCTGCCGGACTCCCCGTGCACCCGATCCTGCCAGCCAGGGGAGTCCGACCGGTGTAAAGCGTGCCTCTTGGCTCCCCCGGTCGGGGCAAGCCGGGGGCCGTGGTGACAAGATGGACCATGGTGTAGACCGCGCGTGCGCGCCACCGCCCGACCTGAACGCCCTGCCGCCGTATCGAGGAGATCCAGTGACCGACACCTCAGCCGACCTCGTGATCCTTGGCGGCGGCTCGGGCGGCTACGCCTGCGCCTTCCGCGCCGCCGAGCTCGGACTGTCCGTCATCCTCGTCGAACGGGACAAACTGGGCGGCACCTGTCTGCACCGGGGGTGCATCCCGACCAAGGCCCTGCTGCATGCCGCCGAGGTGGCCGATGCCGCGCGGGAAGGCGACAAGTTCGGCGTGAAGAGCTCGCTCGAGGGCATCGACATGGCTGGCGTCAACTCGTACAAGGACGGGGTCGTCGCCGGGCTGTACAAGGGTGTTCAGGGTCTGTTCAAGGCGCACAAGATCACTGTGGTCGAGGGGGCGGGAACGTTCGTCGCGCCGAACGCGGTGGATGTCGGCGGCCAGCGTTACACCGGCAACACCGTCGTGCTCGCCACCGGCTCGTACGCCAAGAGCCTTCCCGGGCTCGAGCTCGGGGGTCGGATCATCACCAGTGACCAGGCGCTGAACCTGGACTTCGTGCCGGAGAAGGTCGTCGTCCTCGGCGGCGGCGTCATCGGTGTCGAGTTCGCCAGCGTGTGGCACTCCTTCGGCGCCGAGGTGACCATCGTCGAGGCACTGCCCCGGCTGGTGCCCGCCGAAGACGAGTGGGCCTCCAAGCAACTGGAGCGCGCCTTCCGCAAGCGCGGCATCGCGTTCAAGACCGGATCGCGGTTCAGCGGCGCCACCCAGACCGAGACCGGCGTGACCGTGACCATCGAGTCCGGCGAGCAGTTCGACGCCGATCTGCTGCTCGTCGCTGTCGGGCGTGGCCCCAACACGGCCGACGTCGGCTACGCCGAGGCCGGCATCGCCATGGACCGCGGATTCGTGCTGACCGACGACCGGCTGCGCACCAACCTGCCCGGCGTTTACGCGGTCGGCGACATCGTGCCCGGCCTCCAGCTGGCCCACCGCGGTTTCCAACAGGGCATCTTCGTCGCCGAGGACATCGCGGGCCGCAACCCGCGGGTGATCGACGAGATGGGCATCCCACGGGTGACCTACTGCAGCCCGGAGGTGGCCTCCGTCGGCCTCACCGAGGCCGCGGCCAAGGAGAAGTACGGCTCGGCCACCACCTACACCTACAGTCTCGCCGGCAACGGCAAGAGCCAGATCCTCAAGACGGCGGGCGGCGTGAAGCTGGTCAAGGCCCCCGACGGGCCGGTGGTCGGACTGACCCTGGTCGGAGAGCGGGTCGGCGAGCTGATCGGTGAGGCACAGCTGATCTACAACTGGGAGGCCTTCCCGGAGGATGTCGCCCCGTTGATCCACGCCCACCCGACCCAGACCGAGGCACTCGGCGAGGCGTTCCTCGCCCTGGCCGGCAAGCCGCTGCACGTGCACGGCTGACGCCGGCACGAGCCAGCCACGCGAGCAACGAGCACGAGGAGTCAGTTACCCATGGCCTTCTCCGTCCAGATGCCGGCCCTCGGCGAGAGCGTCACGGAGGGCACCGTCACCCGATGGCTCAAGCAGGTCGGCGACCACGTCGAGGTCGACGAACCCCTGCTGGAAGTGTCCACCGACAAGGTCGACACCGAGATCCCCTCCCCGGCCACCGGCGTC
>JAFAZC010000185.1 GCA_019239965.1 Kutzneria sp.
GCCCGCCAGGGCTGGTCGCATGAGCAAGCGAGGTGACCGTGGTTCACTCGGTGCGACATCCGTCGCGACGGCGGTGGCAGCATTGGCCACGACCACGAGGCGGCCTCGTCGAGCAGGGTCCGGAAGCAATGGCCGGAGGCGGTGAGAAGGTGCCGTAGCAGACCCGCCGCCGCCCGGGCGTCATGCAGGGCCGAGTGGGCGGCGGTGAGTGGTATGCCCACGGTGGCACAGCAGGCCGCGAGGGTCCCGCGCGGCGGTGCGATGTACTGTTTGGACAGTCGCATTGTGCACAGGCCGGGCGCTGAGGTGAGCGGAAACGCTGTGCCGATCCGGGCGAACTCCGCTTGGAGAAACCTCCTGTCGAAGGACAGATTGTGAGCAACCATGACGCTACCGACAAGTTGCTCGGCCACGTCGCCCGCGATATCCCCGAATGGGGGCGCCGAACGGACGTCGGCGGCGGTGATCCCATGGATATGCCGCGGTCCGACGTCACGTGCCGGATTGACCAGCGTGCACCATTCGCTTACGACAGTTCCCATTTCATCCGTTCGGATCACGGCGATCTCGATGATCCTGTCCTTGCCTTCCGCCGAAAGTCCGGTGGTTTCCACGTCGAGCACCGCAAATCCGCGCGCCATTGGCCGCACACCTCCCGGGTGAATTGCTGAGACGATCATCCTCAGTCGATGTGTTCTTCGCTCCAGGCCGGGAACGGTTACTGGGAATCAGCTGAGCGGTGGATGGGACCCAGCCGTGATACGTCGCCGTGCCGGAGCGGGCCCACGCGTTCGGCTGCGAATCTCAACCCGCCGTCCTGATCAAGGCGGTGTCGACCGGGCCTGCCACCACGGTCAGACGGCCGTACAGTTCGCTCAGAACATTCCGAACGGCGTTGGGGGGTGGGTCGACGGTCGCGAAAGAGCCCAACTCGCCCGGGCGCAAGCCTGTGCCGGCGATTCTCGGCGGCTGAGGTCGCCGGTTAACTCAGGTGGCGGTGCACCGATTACCGCGTGGCGAACAGGAGTGGCCAATGACGACTGGGAAGGCCGACTTCACCGGCGTGCAGTCCACGATGCTGGTGACGTTGCTCCTCAGGGCGTTGGAAAGCAAGGACAAGGAACCTATCCTCGACGACCACTTCGCGGCCGAGGCCGTGGACCGGATCGACTACGACTGGAAGAAGCTGGACAAGCCGAGCATCACACGCAATCGGTTCGGCGTCGCGCTGCGCGCCAAACAGTTCGATGACTGGGCCGCCGACTTCCTTCGCCGCAACCCGGACGCGACCGTGCTGCACCTTGCTTGCGGGTTGGACAGCCGCGTGTTCCGGCTCGACCTGCCCGCCGGAGTCCGCTGGTTCGACCTCGATCTGCCTGACGTCATGGAGCTGCGCCGCGCACTGTACGACGAAGCCGACAACTACCGGATGATCGCCGCGTCGGTCACCGATGAGGCGTGGCTGGACGAGATCCCGCCGACCAAGCCGGCGTTGATCATCGCCGAGGGCCTGCTGATGTATCTGCACGAAGCAGACGTGCGAGGGTTGTTGCGGCGGCTCACCGATCGCTTCGCCACCGGCGAGCTGATCTTCGATGGTGTGGCCCCCTGGGTCGCCAAGACAACTCGGCTGTTGAAGAAGTACATGAGCCGGTGGTACGACTACCCGGTGTACTGGACGGCCACCCGCGACAGTTCGGACATTGAGCGCTGGAATCCGCGACTGCGCTACCGTGACCAAGCCGCCATCATGACGCAGTACGAGCGGGTCCCCGATCCGAACCTGCGCCGTCTCTACCGGGTGGGAACCCGATTCGACTGGTTCAAGAACTACCTGCGCGTGTTCCGCGCTGAGTTCTGAGCCGGCTCGGTTGTGATGGTGCCGCCGCCGTTCTGGCTTGCCCACTCGGTGTTCGGCCCGCCGCCGGGCACTGACCATGTGCACCAGGTGGTGCTCCTCGTGCTGTCGCTGGCCGGGTCGCTGTTGCCGATCCGCGAGTTCTGTCCGGGCGCCAGCTCCCCCGACCAGCCGTGGGCGGCGCGGTGAGCGAGGTGCTGGTGCTGCTCGGGTTCGTCCTGCCGCTCGGGCTCGACTCGTTCGCGGTCGCCGGGGCGATCGGCGCCGGCGGTGCGCTCGCCGTGCGGGACCGGTGGCGAATCACCGCGCTGTTCGTCGTGTTCGAGGCCGGAATGCCGCTGGTCGGCCTCGCGCTGGGCGCACCGCTGGCGCACGTGATCGGCCCGATCGCCAACTACGCCGCGGCCGCCGCTGTGGTCGCTATCGGCCTATGGATGCTGCTGCACGACGAGGACCACGAGGAAAGGGCTGAACGGCTGGTGGCCGCCCGCGGTGCTGCGCTGATCGGGCTCGGCGTGAGCATCAGCCTGGACGAGTTGGCCATTGGCTTCGGCGTGGGCCTGGCGCACCTGCCGCTGGTCCCGGTGATCGTCGGTATCGCCGTGCAGGCGTTCCTCGCCGCCCAACTCGGGCTGCGGCTGGGCGTCCGGATCGCAGAACGCCTCCGGGAAGCCGCCGAACGCCTCGCTGGCGTCGTGCTCGTCGTCCTAGGCGTCGTGCTGGCCGTCGAGCAGCTGGTCGGCTGACCTTGCGGGCCTCGGCGCCACCAGGTCGGGCTGCTTCTCATGAAGCCGCATACAGTGGCCTGAATGCCAAGGATGGCGCGTTCTGTCGGTGAGATATGGCGCGGCTCCAGCTCTCCACCAAAGCGTCGCCGAACGAGGTGTTCATGAGGGCTAAGGTCGTCTGTTCGGCCACGACGACCGGATCGTGATCGCCCAGCGCCAGATCGCGGCCAGAAGCAAGGAGATCCCCGCGTTTACCCACTGCTGTCCAGTCTGTACTGACCGGCGGCGCGTTAGAACCGGAACCGCACGATGCGGGTGGACCGTTTCATGCCTGGCAGCAGGTTCATAAAGCGGTATATGCGGCGTACGTTCGCGGGCGCCTTGGCCATCAGTACCGGTGAGTCGTTCATCGGCGCTTCGTCGATGTATTGGAGCCGTGGGTGCCAATCGGCCAGTGTGGCCGGATCGTTGAAGCCGCAGTGGAACTGGGTGCCGTATCTGCGCAGCGTGGGGTCCCATTTCGAGGTGCGCCATGCCCAGACCGGCACCGCGTCGAACTGTATTTGACCGGTGGGGAACGCGTCGACGACGCTGGTCAGCAGCCGCCGGATGTCGGTCTCGGTCAGGTAGGGCACCAGTCCCTCGGCGATCATCAGCACCGGCCGGCCGCGGGGGATACGGTCCAGCCAGGTCAGGTCGGTGACGCTGGAGCCGATCAGGGTGTAGTGCTCGCGCGGCGGCAGGAATTGTTGCCGCAGTTCGATGATGGAGGGGTAGTCCAGGTCGTACCAGTCGACGGTGGCCGGCGGGTCGATCCGGTACACCCGGGCGTCGAGGCCGCAGCCCAGGTGCAGCACCACCGCGTCGGGGTGATCGGCGAGGAAGCTTCGGGCCCAGTCGTCGTGGGCCTTGGCACGCACCACGGCGGCGAGGCCCATCTGGCTGGTACCGAATCTGCGGCTGTCGTAGTCGGGGTCGAGGCGGCGCATCGCCTGCTCGGCGTATTTGTCGCCGAGGATCGGGTCCGGCAGCCGGTTGTCCAGTGCTTTGGCCCTGAGGACGGGGCTGACGGTCTTCTGCACTCCGACGAGTTCGGTGTCTTTCACACCAGCAACGCTACAGTAGTTTCATGAATTTCATAAAATATGTGACAGAATTAATCTGTTGAGACCACGACGAGGAGGAGGGAGCTTCGGTGACACGAGCGGACAAGGGCGCCATCACCGGTTTCCGGGAGCGGTTCGCACAGATCATGGTCGAATCTGGCATGCCCCGGATGGCCGCGCGCGTGTACGCCGCACTGATGGTCACCGACTCTGGCCAGCTGTCGGCCGCCGAACTCGCCGAGCGCCTGGACGTCGGCGCGCCGGCGATCTCGGGGGCGGTCAAATACCTGGTGCAGGTGCGGCTGGTCGAACGCGGCCGCGCACCCGGTAGCCGGCACGACTTTTGCCGGATCCACGAGCACACTTGGAGCCACTTCATCAGCCAGTCCGACCCGGTGCTGGTCCAGGTGCAGGCCGGCGCGGACGAGGGCATCGCGGTCTTGGGTCTCGACTCCCCCGCCGGGCGGCGGCTGGACGAGACCCGCCGATTCTTCGCGTTCCTACGCGAGGAGATCAAGCAGTCGATGGCCAAGTGGCGGCGGCTCCAAGCGGCCGAACGCGAGGCCGAGTAGCTGGCACCTCCATCCAGACGACCCGATCTCAACCGTGCTTCGCACATGAAGTCGAGATGAAAACGCCGCTGAGAAAATGAAGCCAGCCGTGGGTCCCTACAGATCCACGTTCCGCTTGGCGATGACCTTACGACGGGTCTCCTCGAGGATCGCATTAGACCACAGCGGTCGGAACGGTTCTCGCTCAGCGAGCGTGAGCAGAGTGTCTCGCAGGACGTTGGGGAACACGGCTTCACCTAGTTTCCGGTGCCGCTTCGTCGTATAGGCCGAGTGCCTCGGTTTGGCGGACCAGTTCGTCGAGTGCGTTGCTGCGTTCCTGACGGCGCTGATCGCGGTAAGCGAGAAGGTCATCGAGCCGGAGCGGCGGTGCCGGCCTGGCTGCTCGAACGGGATCTTGCCGTCGTTCAACAGCTTGACCAGGGTGGGGCGACTGCGGCACATTCGGCGCGCAACTGCTTGCGTACCCGTAGCTGCCAGAAGGGAACCTGGCTCCTTCGACGCTTCCGCTCGTCCAGCGCGAAAGGAAGCGGATTCACCGGCTCTGGAGCAGCGACGATATGACGTTGGACTGGAGTGAACCGCTCCCGCCGCACAGCCATCGGCTCGCCGAGCCTGCTCTCGGTGAGCAAGGCCTCGGTCGCTCTTGTCGTGGGTTGTGGAGTCGCCGCCTGCTGGCGGGTTCCCTGATTCGACTGGGCGGCGGACCGTTGCCCGGCTTGCGCGGGCCAAGCGCCGCCCCGATCAGTGCGTTCTCCATTGGGCACCCTCGGTTGTCATGGGTGCACAGCACGCCTGTTTGAGGCTCACCAGCCGTGGGCGCGCCATTCGCCGATCTTGGGGCGTTCGGCGGCGAGGTGGTGTTGTCGGGAAGCACATCGAAGACACGTGCCTCCAGGTCGCCCATCAACGACGTGAAGTCCCGCGGTGACGTGGTCTTGCCAGGACCGCCAGGGAACAGTGAATCACAACAGCAGTGAACACGTCGGCACCTCGGGTGCCGTCAGGTGTGCCGCGATCTGGCGTCTCACGGCTCCGCGTTCCGTCGGCTAGATGTTCCGCGTTCTGTCGGCTAGGCTGCCTGCTGTGACGGGTCTGGTACAGCGCAACGCAGCACCCAGGGTGACTGAACTGCTTTCGTCGTTCCGTGTTGTGCTGCTGGGCGGGGCGCGACAGACGGGAAAGACCACGCTGGTACGTGACCTGCTCGACCTGCCAGGGCATGAGTGGTTCAGCTTCGACGACGAGGCCGCGGTGGCTCGGGCGTCGGATGACCCCGTCGGGTTCGTCGAAGCGTTGCCGCGGCCGGCTGCGGTCGACGAGTTCCAGCGCGCGGGACGAGGGTTTCTGCTTGCGGTGAAGCAGGCGGCCGATCGGGATCGCACCCGAGGGCAGTTGCTGTTGACCGGATCGACCAACTACCTGGCTGACCGAGGACTGTCGGAGACACTCGCCGGCCGTGCTGGGCGGTTGCTGCTCTGGCCGCTCTCGATGGGTGAACGGCTCGGAGTGCGGGAGACGTTCCTGGACCAATTGTTCGAGCCGACAAGTTGGCCCAGGAAGACCGAAGCCTTGCCTCGTGCCGACTTGGTGCGGACGCTGCTGGAAGGTGGCTATCCCGAGATCGTCACCGAGGGCTTGGCCGGACGGCAGCGCCGGAACTGGTTCGAGGCATACGTGCACGACGTCGTGTCACGAGAAGCGCTTCGACCCATCGCCGAGGTTCGCCTGGAGGCGGAACTGCGTCGGCTGCTGAGGCTCCTGGCAGCTCGCACAGGTCAGGAGTTGGTCGTCTCCGGGGTCTCGGGTGACGCCGAAGTCGGTCGTGAGACAGCATCGAACTACGTCACCCTGCTCGAAGCTCTTCATCTGGTGACAATGCTGCCCGCGTGGTCGACCAACATCACCAACAGGGCGAAGCGGCGTCCGAAGATCGTGGTCGTGGACACCGGGCTGGCTGCCGACCTGTGCGGCCTTGGGGAGCAGACGTTCGCTCCGGCGGCCGATGGCACCGCTGCGGGTGCGTTGTTCGAGACCTTCGTCATCACGGAGGTTCTCAAGCAGGCAACCTGGAGCGAGAGAACCGTGGACCTGTCTTACTTCCGCGATCGCGATGGAGCCGAAGTCGACCTGATCGCGGAAGATCGGCGGACCGGTGAGCTGGCTGGGCTGGAGATCAAGTTGACCAGCACGCCGACGGCTCGGCACGCCAAGCATCTGATGATGCTGCGGGACAAGCTGGGAAGTCGGTTCACGACCGGTCTGGTCGTTCATGCCGGTTCCCAGACCCTGCCTTTGGGCGACCGCATCTGGGCGGTTCCCGTCTCCGCGCTGTGGCGATCGGACAACTGAGAATTTCTTGTCGAGCGGGCGACTCCCTATGTCGTCAGACCACTCGCCGGAGGCTTGGTGATTGCCGGGAGCGACTCGGTCACCTGTCGCTGGTCAACCGGCGCGCTCGGTTGGGATCGGCCGGCATGCCCAGTTCGACCTCCACACCTCTGGCTGTTCTTGTTGTCACGGCTTCGCATGTAATGACAAGGTCGCGACTCAGTGGCGACCTGACGATGGCTCCGTACCGTTGGGTCATGGCGTAGGTGAGCTGTTCGATTCGGTGCCCGTCGATGCGAACCTCCATGGTGTCCAGCCCCTTGTACTTGCCGTCCTCGATCTTGCAGAAGCCGAGTGACGCGATGACCTCGCGAGGTTGGGCGGCGTTCCGAGGCGCGTATCTGGCCAGGACGTCCTGGTGGTTCTCCTCCTTCGTGACTGTGCATGACCAGTCGCTGCGGAGAAGTGCTGAGCCGTTGGACTCGCGGGCCACGATGGGATCTTCCGTACCGTTGGCAAACCGGAGGTCGCGTGGCGTCGCGAGATGCAGGTAAACCCCGCACACCTTGGCTCCGCCACCGGCGATCCTGGCGCCGCAGGTTCCGAGAACTCCTTGTCTGGCCAGCGTACGGACCGCTTTCCTGTCCCACTTATTGGTGGGCTCGGGAACCAGCACGGCGGTCACGCCGATGTGCTGGTCGAAGGCATCCCCCGCTGCTCTGCCGCTGGCGGCCAGGTACAGGGCACGTTGATAGTGAGATTCGCCCGCGACGGGCACTCTGCCGCAGTCCGGAAGTGGTGCGAGCCTGTGTCATAGCTGAGTAGAACGGAGAATCTGCAGTGGCGGTTACAGGTGAGAAAATGGCCACATCGCTTGGCCTCCGATGTTCCGGCTGACCGTCGGTCAGCCGGAACATCGACTCAAGCACGTCGACCGTTAGGGGTGTGGCTCACCAGCCGCGGGCGCGCCATTCGCCGGTCTTGGGACGTTCGGCGGCGAGGGTGGTGTCGTCGCCGTGGCCGGGATAGACCCAGGTGTCGTCGGGAAGCACATCGAAGACACGTGCCTCCAGGTCGTCCATCAACGACGTGAAGTCCCGTGGTGACGTAGTCTTGCCGGGACCGCCAGGGAACAGCGAGTCGCCGGTGAACAGATGCGGATGACCGGTCGGATCCCGGTACAGCAGCGCGATCGAGCCCGGTGTGTGGCCGCGCAGATGGATGACCTCGAGCATGCAATCACCAATCCTGAGGGTGTCACCATGCTCAACGAGGAAGTCCGGCGGCACCGGTAGCGGGCCGGCGTCGGCGGGGTGGGCGGCGGTGTTCGCGCCGTTCGCACCGGCGACCGCGCCGAGCGCCTGCCAGTGGTCCGGGTGCTGATGCGTGGTGACGACCGTCCGCAGCCGGGGCCGGCGCGGGCCGTGTCCGAGCAGGTCCGACAGCCGTTCCGGGTCCGCGGCCGCATCGATCAGCAAGGCGTCACCGCTGCGCCGGCAGACCAACAGGTAGGCATTGTTGTCCATCGGACCAACGGAGATCTTGGTGATGGTCAGCACGTCCAGCGTGCGTATCGCGGCTGGTCCTCCGGGCTGGACATGACCGGTGTAGTCCTCGACGACGTTCACGACCAGTGACCGTATCGTGTCACGGCGGACGTGTGCACCCGGCACACAGGTCAAGAGGCTTCATAGCACGGCGGGCAGCAGCGGCGGGTCGCCCTCGAGCCCGTTGGTACCCCGCCCGGTCATCCAGGCCATAACGGCGGCCGCGGGCCCGCTGACGAGACGGGGTTCTCCCACCCCCGCAAGCTGCCACACCGCGCGGCGTCCGTCGGCCACGTCGGCCTCCAACCGCAGCGCGGGAGTGTCCGGCCGCCCGGCGTGGTATGACACCAGGACATCGATCAACCGTTCCGCGGTGTCCTCGGGAATCTCGTCGAACCCGACACCGAGGTCGAGATCGATCAGGTGTACCCACACCTCCAACGTCCGTATCCAGGGCACGAGGTGTGCGCGGATCGTCCTGTTCTGACGATGCGTGACCTCGGCCTGCCAGGCGGCCTCGCCTAGGCCCGTCGCCGACGCCGCGAAACGACCACAGGCCGCGACCAAGTCCTCACGGAGCAGCCAGGCCGACCGCGGTGCGCCCGTGGCGATGTCCTGGTCCCGATCGGCGCCGCTGGCGTACATCGGATGCTCAACCCCGGTCCTGGCCCAGGTCAGCAGGTTTACCAGCGCGTCGGCGTTGCGAGCGAGGTGGGTCACCACGTGCCCTCTTGTCCAGTCCGGCAGCGCGCTCGTGCCCCGGGCCGCCGCATCGTCCATTCCCGCGACGGCCTCGATGAGCCGGGTGGTCGCCCATTCGGCGGCGGCAAGGCCGTCGGCGGCGTCCCGCACGGCGTCAAGCCATTCGGTTCGCTGCCGGGGCACGCTAACCTGGCAGGTGGACGTGCTCGGACCGGCATTGCTGACCATGGCACCCATCCCAATGTCACGACACGATCAGGTACCCGACCCAGCGTAGAGCGGTTGTCTGTCAACCGGTAGTGACCTGGGCGACGGTTGCGGGCGACACCGGGCACCCCGTGGTTCGCCCTAGCCGACACACCTGAACGAGAATTGTCAGACCCCGTGAATACCATGGTCCTCGACCATACTTTCGATCACCAGCGCGTCTTGGCCGGCGCATGCCCGGTGCACAGCGACGAAGGGACCCCAGTGGCTGACCGCCTCGTTGTTCGCGGCGCCCGCGAGCACAACCTGCGCAGTGTCGACCTCGACCTGCCTCGCGACAGCCTGATCGTATTCACCGGACTGTCCGGATCGGGAAAGTCGAGTCTGGCCTTTGACACGATTTTCGCGGAGGGGCAGCGGCGCTACGTTGAGTCGCTGTCCGCATACGCACGCCAGTTCCTCGGCCAGATGGACAAGCCCGACGTCGACTTCATCGAGGGGCTGTCCCCCGCGGTGTCCATCGACCAGAAGTCGACCAACCGCAACCCGCGGTCGACCGTGGGCACCATCACCGAGGTCTACGACTACCTCCGTCTGCTGTACGCGCGCGCGGGCAAGCCGCACTGCCCGGTCTGCGGAGAGCCGATCACCCGACAGACTCCGCAACAGATCGTCGACCAGGTGCTCGCCATGGCCGCCGGCACCCGGTTCCAGGTGCTCGCTCCAGTGGTGCGGGACCGCAAGGGCGAGTTCGCGGACCTGTTCGCCCAGCTACAGTCCCAGGGCTACGCCAGAGCGATGATCGACGGCGCGGTGTACCTGCTGTCGGAGCCACCGAAGCTGAAGAAGCAGGAGAAGCACCACATCGCGGTGGTGATCGACCGGCTTGCCGTGAAGACGAGCGCCAAGCAGCGGCTGACCGACTCGGTGGAGACCGCGCTCCGACTCGCCGACGGCCTTGTCGTGCTCGACTTCGTCGACGTGCCCGAGAGCGATCCGCACCGCCAGCGCCGCTTCTCCGAACGGCTGGCGTGCCCCAACGCCCACCCGCTCGCGCTTGAGGA
>JAFAZC010000197.1 GCA_019239965.1 Kutzneria sp.
GACGTGCACAGCCGTCCCGAACCCGGTGAGCAGCTCGCGCATGCGGTCGGCATGACCTGTCGGTGCGGCCACCACTACATGGTGAACCAGACCCGCGCTCAACAGTCCACGGACCGCATGCACCAGTAGGGGAGTGCCGTACACCGGGACCAGGGCTTTGGGCACCCCGGCGCCCAGCCGCTCACCCTGACCGGCCGCGGGAACGAGCGCGACAACACTCATCTGCGGCGCCGAGGACGTCGTCGACCCATCCGTTCAGGATGCGGTGGCGAGAACCTCGTCGAGCAGGACCTCGGCCCTGTCCTCATCGGTGCCCTCGGCCAGCGCCAGTTCGCTGACCAGTATCTGACGGGCCTTAGCGAGCATGCGCTTCTCGCCGGCGGACAGCCCGCGGTCCTTCTCGCGCCGCCAGAGATCACGGACCACCTCGGCCACCTTGTTCACGTCACCGGAGGCGAGTTTTTCCAGGTTGGCCTTGTACCGTCGAGACCAGTTGGTCGGCTCCTCGGTGTGCGGGGCCCGCAGGACCTCGAAAACTCGATTCAACCCGTCCTGGCCGACGACATCCCGCACACCCACGAATTCGGCATTGTCCGCGGGTACCCGAACCGTCAAATCGCCCTGCGCGACCTTCAGCACGAGGTACTTCTTCTCCTCGCCCTTGATCAGACGTGTCTCGATCGCTTCGATGAGAGCGGCACCGTGGTGCGGGTAGACGACGGTCTCTCCGACGTTGAAAACCATGTGTCCTCTGCCCCTTTCGCTGGCTCCAGCTTAACACGCCCCGCAATCCCGTGCCCACCTCCGGTGATCCGTTACCGCAGGTCAGCGGCCGGACGGGGGGTTGACAAACCCGAGTCACCCATGCTGGGCGGGCATCAATCGTCCATAAAGGACGTTGCGGCCGCGGGCCGCGCGGCACCGCCTGTCCGGGGTGTCGTCGGCAGTGGTTAGGCTCTGGCGATCAGCCGGCCGAAGGCAACAACGGCCCGGGTAGCGAAGACCTCAGGAGGGATCGCCGCCGTGAGCAGCGTCAAGCCCGTGAGCAGCGTCAAGCACGGTCCGGCCGCGGGGTCGCGCCTGCTCGCCCTGGTGCTGGGCGTTTCGGCCGCGCTGGCCGTCGCCGGCTGCAGCGCGGGTCAGATCACTCAGACCGACGACCAGGTCGCGGCGGTCAACGGTGCGAGCGGGACGTCCGGTCCGATCAGCGTGCGTGACGTCCGGTTGGCGTTCCCCACCGCGGACGGCCAGTACTACTCGCGCGGTGCCGACGTACCGCTCATCGTGACCATCGTTAACTCCGGTCAGACCACCGACACGCTCAGTGGAGTGTCCAGCCCCGCGTTCCGGTCGGCAACGATCACGGGCACCACGGAGATCGTCGGGCAGAACGCGGTCTCTCCCGCGTCCGCCGCACCGGCGCCCACCTCGACCTCGTCGCCGACGGCCACCGGGTCCGCCACGGCGACGGTGACCCCGTCCAGCCAGACCACCGTGACCAGGTCGACCAGCGCGCTCCCGTTCGGTCAGATCCGGATCGTGCTGACCGGCCTTACCCTGGAAAGGCTCGCCCCCGGCCAGACCGTCGAGGTCCGCTTCACCTTCGGCACCGCCGGTGACATCACGCTGCGAGTGCCCATCGGCGCCCCCTCCGGTTCGCGCGACGACAGGAGCTGACAGGACGGCGTTGGTCCGCCGCCCTGTCAGTGGCCGGCGATACGGTTGGAGCCGTGGTGAAGAACGCGCGCCCGGCCAAACCCGGTTACCGCTGTGCCGACTGCGGACACGAGGTGGCCAAGTGGGTCGGCCGCTGTCCCGAGTGCCAGGCCTGGGGCACGGTCGAAGAGCGGGCGGCGCCGAGGATCGGTGCCACCAGGATCGCCGCGGGCGCCCCGAGCTCGCCGGCGAGACGCATCTCCGAGGTGGACGTCGAGACCACCCGGGCGCAGGCCACCGGGGTCGGGGAGCTCGACCGCGTGCTGGGCGGCGGCATCGTGCCCGGAGCGGTCGTACTGATCGCCGGCGAGCCCGGAGTTGGCAAGTCGACGCTGCTGCTGGAGGTCGCCCACCGCTGGGCGGAGCAGGCCACCGTCGGCCCCGTGCTGTACGTGACCGGCGAGGAGTCCGCAGGCCAGGTCCGGCTGCGTGCGGAGCGGACCGGCAATCTGCATCCCGAGATCTACCTGGCCGCTGAAAGTGACCTGTCGGCAGTACTCGGGCATGTCAGGGACGTCAAGCCAGGGTTGATGATCGTCGACTCGGTGCAGACCGTGCAGTCGGCGGAGGACTCTGGCACGGTCGGCGGAATCACCCAGGTGCGTGCCGTGACCGCCGCGCTCATCGCCGTGGCCAAGGAGCACGCGCTGCCGGTGGTGCTCGTCGGCCACGTCACCAAGGACGGCTCGATCGCCGGGCCGCGCGTGCTCGAACACCTGGTGGACGTGGTGCTGCAGTTCGAGGGCGACAGGCACTCGACCCTGCGGCTGGTCCGCGGGGTGAAGAACCGTTTCGGCCCCGCCGACGAGGTCGGCTGCTTCGAGTTGCGTGACGACGGGATCGCGGGGGTGCCTGATCCCTCAGGGCTCTTCCTCAACCGCAAGGACGTCGGGGTGCCGGGCACCGCGGTCACCGTGATCATGGAAGGCAAACGGCCGCTGCTCGCCGAGGTCCAGGCGCTGGTGGCCAAGACCAACCTGCCCGCGCCGCGGCGGGCGGTGAGCGACCTCGACTCGGCACGGGTGGCGATGATCCTCGCCGTACTCGAGCGGCGTGGCCGGGTCCGGCTCAGCGAACAGGACGTGTTCACGGCGGCGGTCGGCGGCATGCGGGTTACCGAGCCAGCCTCCGACCTGGCGGTGGCGCTCGCGGTCGCCTCGGCGGCCCAGGATGTCGCACTGCCAGCCGACGTGGTCGCCGTCGGCGAGGTCGGGCTCGCCGGCGAGGTGCGGCGGATCAGCGGCGCCGGCCGCCGGTTGGCCGAAGCCGCACGGCTCGGTTTCACCAGGGCCCTTGTGCCGCCGGACGCCGGCCCGTTGCCGCCGGAGATCCGGGCGCTCGTGGTGCCCGATCTCGGATCCGCACTCGGTGTTCTGTACGACAGCGCACGCTAGCCAGTCCGCGTGCCGCGCATCGAGCGCGCGGCACGCGGACTGCGGGAAACCAGCTCAGCTGGCCGGCTCTTCGCCCATCTTTCCCACCACCGCCGTGGCGACGGAGGTGGACGAGAGGACAGTGCCGTTCCCGCTCACCTCGCGCTCGCCGATGAACTGGCCGTTGACCGGATCGATGATGACGTCCTGCCGTTCGTCCGCGGTGTCCTTGATCCCGAACGCCGTGCCCTTGTGCCCGTCGAGGTTGGCGGGCTGCTCGGTGATCTCCAGACCAGGCAGGTAGGTCAGTGCCCGATACAGCGCGGAGCGGACATCGGCGGGCAGCAGACCGGTGCGTAGCGCGTCGGCGGCGTAGACCAGGACTTCGGCGTTGCCCCTGCCGTTGCGCGGTGCGTCCTCGCGGAGCCGGTCGTACAGCTGTTTGGGGTCACGGGGCAGGGTCGCCAGCCATTCAGGTGTTGGATGCTGCCAGCCATCCACCTGGTGGTCACATGGCCGACGGACCGGTTGGTTGTCGGAGGCGAAGAAGTCACCACAGGGTGCGCGAAACTCCTCCGTCGACGGTCCGGAGTCCCCCAAGATCCCGGCCTTCCTCGCTTCATCCTCGGTGCCCGTGATCCACTTTCGCTCACCGGTCACCGTGCGGCGCTGCAGCCACTCCTGGCCCCAAGCCGCTGGTTCCCAGGTTTCCTGGACGTTCTCACCGAGATACGAGAACCTTTTTCCCTGCGTGACGACGGCGTCCGTGACCCACCATGCGTGCTCACCGATGTAGCGGTACTGGTTCGGGCCGACCGGGGGATCGGTGGCGTTGATCGGCTGGCTGGCGGCCCTGTTGAGCAACTCGGCGGCCTGTGCGGAGGCCATCGCCGGTGTGTCGCCGAACTGGATCGTCTGGCTGACCAGGGCGCCGGCAACCACCGTCGCCACTGCCGCCGCGGACGCCAGCCACCAGCGCTTGCCTCGTGACGTGGCGGTATGACCGATCACCTCGAGTTCGCGCTCTGGCTCGGCGTTGGCGGCCACCATCAGCTGGGCTCGCGCACGCGCCAATGCTTGCTCATCAGTCTCGACATCACTGTGCAGTGTGGTGAGCGCCTCGTCGAGCTTGTCTTCGGTCCACATTTCACGCATCACGATCCTCCGTTTTCCGCGCCGCCACCGACGCTTTCGCCCGTAGTGACTTGCGAACCCGGTGCAATCGGGACCGCACGGTGCCCACCGGTATGCCGAGTGCCTCGGCCACCTCGGTGGAGTCGAGGCCGGCCCACGAGGTCAGCAGCAGCACGTCACGGTCACCCGGGTTAAGACGCCCCAGCGCGTCCGCCAACAACCTGACCCGGTGGTCGGCGTCCACCCGATCCGGGACACGGGCCTCGGGGCCGTCGCCGGTACGGCTCTCGGCGGTGGCCAGCCGCGACGTGGCGGCGTAGCCACGAAGCTCCTGCCGCAGGTGTCTGCGCAGCAGATTGGTGGCGATTCCGTACAGCCAGGGCCCCACAGCGGCACGGTCCGGGTCATAGCTCGCCCGCCGTTGCAGGGCGACCAGGAAGGTCTCCGCCACCAGGTCGTCAGCCGTGTTGGCTCCGACCCGCCTCGCGAGATATCGGTGCAACGCTCGGGAGTGCTGGTCGAACAGCCTGCCGAACACCCTGGCAGGTGACGGCCCTGCGAGGTCCGGTCGATCCGGGTCGATCGGGCTGTCTGGCGACGTGCGCTCGGTCGTCGGGTTCACACCAGGTACTTGCCCGGGGTGCCTGATGGCGTTCACGACCGATACCGTCCGCGGCTCACACGGTGGCGACCTCGACCCGTGCGGCGGCCAGCTTCATGAGCCGCAGCGCGAGCACGTCCTCGGCGTCGTATCTGAGCATCACCTGTTCAGGCTAACTGGAACGCCTCGTTCAGCCGCTCAGCAGCTGGGCGCAGCGGACCAGGCCGAGATGCGAGTAGGCCTGCGGATGGTTGCCAAGCGACCGCTCGGCGATGGGATCGTACTCCTCAGGAAGCAGTCCGGTCGGCCCGGCACAGTCCACGAGCTGGGCGAACAGCTCCTCGGCCTCCGTCCGCCTTCCGGTGAGCAGGTACGCCTCGATCATCCATGCCGCGCACAGGTGGAAACCGCCCTCGCCGCCGGGAAGACCGTCGTCCCGGCGGTACCGGTAGACCGTGGAGCCGCTGCGCAGTTCCGCTTCGATCGCGGTGACCGTGGCCTGGAAGCGTTCGTCCGCCGGATCGATCAGACCGGCGAGTCCGATGTGCAGTGCGGCGGCGTCGAGATCGGTGCCGTCATATGCCGTGGTGAACGCTCCGACCTCCTCGTTCCAGCCATTGGTGAGCACGTCGGAGGCGATCGTGTCGCGGAGTGCGGGCCACGAGGGGTCGTGTTCCCTGCCGAAGGTTTCCGCGAGTCGCAGCGCCCTGTCGATGGTCACCCAACACATGACCTTCGAGTACACGTTGTGCCGTGGGGCGTGACGCTCTTCCCAGATGCCGTGGTCGGGCTCGTGCCAGCGTCGTGCGACGGCCTCGGCCATGGCGTTGACCATCGCCCAGTCAGCGTCGGTCAACGTGCCCCGCGTCTTGGCCAGCTGGGCGACGAGATCGACGACGGGGCCGAACACGTCCAGCTGAACCTGCTGATTGGCGAGGTTGCCGACCCGGACGGGGCGTGATCCCGCATATCCGGGCAGCGTGTCGATGACAGCTTCCGGACCGAGGGGCGTGCCGCGGAGGGTGTAGAGCGGGTGCAGCCGCTCCGGACCGGGCAGTGTGGACAGCACCCCGTGCATCCAGCTGAGGAACGCCTCGGCCTCGGCCGTCGACCCCAGTGACACTAGCGACTGCGCGGTCAGCGCCCCGTCACGAAGCCAGCAGTAGCGGTAGTCCCAGTTGCGTACCCCACCCAGCTCCTCGGGCAGGGACGTGGTCGCCGCCGCCATGATCGATCCCGACTCGGAGTGGCACAGACCTCGAAGGGTCAGCGCCGACCTTGCCACCAGGTCCCGTTCGACCATGGGCAGGGTCAACTCGCCCAGCCACCCAGACCAGTACGTGCCGGACCGAAGCCGCCGTTCCGGCTCCGGAACGGGGTTGGCGGACAGATCGTCTGAGCCACAACGCAGCTCGAGCACGATCGGGGTGTCGGGGCCGGGCTCGAGGACCGCGGTCGCGGTCTCGTGCATGCCGTCCGAGGTGATCCGCCAGCGAACGCCGGGAGCCCGCAGCACGATCGGTTCGGAGGTGCCGACGACCCGCAGGCCGGCGTCCTCGACAACCAACCGCACGGGAACCTGGCCGAATTCCGGCCGCGGCGCGAACTCCACCTTGGCCGTCGTTGAGCCGGACACCACCCGCATCAGGTCGGTGCGGTGCGGCGCGGTGCCATGATCGAGATAGTCGGTGACGAGCAGCCGGGACCAGCGAGTTTCAACGGTCATCGTGCCGGGCAGGTACCGCTGCCCGAGTGGAAGGCCGTTGCGCTCGGGTTTGATGGAGAAGACACCCGCGGACGGGCCACCGAGCAGGTCGGCAAATATCGCCGCCGAATCCGGTTCGGGATGACACAGCCAGCTCACCCTGGCGTCGGGGGTCACCAGGGCCACTGACCGTTCGTTGGCCAGCATCGTGAGCCGCTCGATCGGGGTGGCCTGCTCGCCGTACAGCCACGTACGGCGCTCTTCGAGCAGGACGGCGAGCACGGTGGCGACGTCGCTGGCGCTGTCGATCCGGTGACCGGCGAGCGTTTCGCCGGCACCGACATGGATGCCGAGATCAGGGCCGGTGAGTCTGGCGAAGGCCTTCTCGTCGGTGACATCGTCACCGAGGAAAACCGCTGCGGTCGCGCCGACCTGATGGCGCAGCACGTCGAGCGCATGTCCCTTGTCGGTCTGCACAACGGCCAGCTCGATGACGGCCTTGCCCTCGGTCACCTGGACGCCGTCCCACACCGCGGGACCAGTTCGGACCGCGTTCAGCACCCGCTCGGCCACATCACTGGGGGCGCGGCGCACGTGCACCGCGATACTCGCCGGTTTGACCTCCAGGTGGACGCCCTCGGCGTCGGCGACCAGCGTGTCCAGTGTCGACTCCAGCCTGCGACGCAAGTCCTTGGCCTCGGCGTCCAAGGCATGCACGAAGCCGACGTCGAACTCGGATCCGTGGCTGCCGACCAGGTGGACTTCCGCCGGGAGGCGAGAGAGCGCGGCGAGATCGCGCAGTGCCCGGCCGGAGATCACCGCCGTCGTGGTCTCGTGCAGCCCGGCGAGCGAGCGTAGCGCGCCGACCGACTCCGGCGACGGACGGGCCTTTTCCGGGTCTTCCACGATTGGGGCGAGGGTGCCGTCGTAGTCGCATGCGACGAGCAGCCGCGGGGTTCGCGCGAGCTGCACGAGCGCACGCCGGAGCTCCGCGGGGAGGGCCTCGGCGGTCACGCGTCCTCCTGAGGACTTTCGAAGGTCCCGGAGCGTCCACAGGTGAACGAATATTCACCTGTGGACGATGTGTCCGGGTGCGGACAGGGTTCGTGCCGAGCCAAATGCTTCACCCGCAGTACGGATGTCCCATATGGACACGGCGCAAGCTGTTCTTTGTCAACGAGTTCAGTGCACTGGCCCCGTGCCCAGAGCCTCGAGGAAAGACCGCGCCCAGCGGTCGACGTCGTGGGTCAGGACCTGACGGCGCAGTGCGCGCATTCTACGGCGCCCCTCCGCCGGGTCCACAGTGAGGGCCGCGAGTATCGCGTTCTTGACGCCGTCGAGGTCATGCGGGTTGACCAGGAACGCGCTGGTGAGCTCGGAGGCCGCGCCAGCGAACTCACTGAGCACGAGGGCGCCGCCGAGGTCGTACCGGCAAGCGACGTATTCCTTGCACACCAGGTTCATGCCGTCCCGTACCGGCGTCACGAGCATCACATCGGCGGCGCTCATGAACGCGCACAGTTCGCGTCGGTCCACCGACTGGTGCAGGTAGTGCACGGCGGGACGGCCGACCCGGGAGAACTCCCCGTTGATCCTGCCGACCACCTGCTCGATCTCACTGCGCATCTGCTGGTAGTGCTCGATCCGTTCCCTGCTCGGCGTGGCCAGCTGCACCATGACCACGTCCTCCGCGGCGATCCGCTCCTCGGACAGCAGCTCGTGCAGTGCGCGCAGCCGGACGTCGATTCCCTTGGTGTAGTCCAACCGGTCAACCCCGAGCATGATTTTTTTGGGATTGCCCAACTCGGCACGGATCTGTCTGGCCCGCTGCTGGGTCTGCCGGCCGCGGGCGATCGCGTCGAGCCCGGCGGCATCGATGGAGATGGGGAAGGCGCCGACCCGAACCGTTCTGTCACCCACCTGAACGACACCCGGCCGGGTGCGCACCCCGACCGCGCCCCTGCTCGGCTCGAGCCCGACCAGCCGGCGTGCGAGCCACAGGAAGTTCTGTGCTCCGCCCGGACGATGGAAACCGACAAGGTCGGCGCCCAACAGCCCGCGAATGATCTCAGTGCGCCACGGCAACTGCATGAACAACTCGACCGGCGGGAACGGGATGTGCAGGAAGAATCCGATACGCAGATCGGGCCGCTGCTCACGGAGCAGCGCGGGCACCAGTTGCAGCTGGTAGTCCTGCACCCAGACGGTGGCACCCTTGTTCGCGATCGACGCACAGGCGTCGGCGAACCGCCGGTTCACCTTGACATAGCTCTCCCACCAGGACCGCTCAAATACCGGGGGCGCCACCACATCGTGATAGAGCGGCCACAGCGTGGCGTTGGAGAAGCCTTCGTAGTAGTCGCGGACCTCGGCCGAGGACAGGGCGATCGGATGCAGCTGGAGGCTGCCCTGCTCGAACGGGGCCACGTCCTGGTCGGCGAGTCCGGGCCAGCCGACCCAGGCGCCACTGCGTGAGCGAAGGAAGGGCTCCAACGCGGTGACCAGGCCGCCTGGGCTGTGTTTCCAGCGCTGGGTGCCGTCATCCAGTCGCTCGAGGTCCACTGACAGTCGGTTGGCGACGACGATGAAGTCCGCGCCTGTGGTGCTCAACGGGGTGACGCCTCCTCCGGTTCACCTGGCGTTGTGTACGAGGCTAGTCAGTCTGTGTCGACGCCGCGCCCTACCGACGGCGTCATCTTCGGCGCCCGTTCCGCGGACCTGCGGGTATAGCCCGCCATGCCGAGGTGAAGATCACACCGCGCTTTCATGTGCAGTTTGTGTGCCGTACCGAGACCAACGTCCACCCGGCCGACGTGGCCCCGCTTGACTGGCTGTACGGTCCTCGTCGAGGTGTGGCGCGCTGCCGCAGATCTCGGGACGTTGCTGGCGCTTACGATAAGCCCAGCCCGTCCGACTCGGATGGGCACGCCGGCGTAGCTCAATCGGCAGAGCACTCGCCTTGTAAGCGAGGGGTTAGGGGTTCAAGTCCCCTCGCCGGCTCCACTCCTACCAGCAAAAATGCCGTCCCTCGGCTGTCGATTGTTGATCAATGGCAATCATGGCGGTTGCGGGCAGTCCGGCGCTCCCGTGACGCCTCAACAGCGACGCGCAGCCCCCAACCTCATGGCTGGGAGCTGCGCGCTCCGCGGGGACGCAGAGGTATCGGCCCCGGTCGACTGCACGTTACGGCCGATGGCCGTGGCAACGACATCGGATTGATCGCTTACATCACGTGATCCAGGTCAGACCAGGCTGGCTCATCGTGGACCTCACGTGCTTGCATACCGTCCGTTTCGGCTGGGCGGCCGCCCAGGTGAAGAGCCCCGGCTTGGCTCACGTCGGCGACGCGGAGCACATGGTTTCGACCAGGAGAGGCAACCGGTTGAGTTTGATCTCTACCCCCTTTCCGATGATTTCCGGTCTGGCAATGTACGCAAGGACCCATTCGAAGGTTTGACCATTCCCTAGGGTCGCAGGAGTGTGTACCCATGCCAGCCGATAACGCTGGTTTCGCCCTTCGACCTCGTCGAGCACGGACCGCTGTTCCGGGGTTGCAAGCCAGACAACGTGTCGTTCATGAACCCCTGGGAAACCTGTGAGTACAGCAGGGCGTTGGTCATCACGGAACCGTATGCCAGCCGCCCAGGCAGCGGCAGCGTCAGAGACGTCAGCCTCGAAGGCCACCACTGGTCCGGCCAAACCGAGCTCATGTCGAAACCATTCGATTTTTTCTGGGCAGGCATTACTACCGTATGCCAGCACAGGTAGTCGTGCCTCCAAAGGTGCGAATCGATAAGTCAAAAGCCAACGACCGAGGTCCGCTAAGTGACCGCCGCGGTGACGTCGCAGGCACATTCGGGCTGCCACAAGTCCAGTGGAGTAGCAAGGTGCGGGCCGTTCCGGTCGGGCATGGTGCCTCCCGCGGCAGAGCTGTTGCCTACCAGTCGAAGCGCTATCAGTCGACGCTACGGCAAGGCTGGCCGCGGTAGGAGGACGATCTGGACGAAGTACACGGTGATGTTGTGCTCGTGCTCGGCCTACGCTCCTCGAAGACAGTGAGAACCTGATCGATACTTCATCAGAGCTTCAGCAGAACGGACGTCGATGTGTTGTGAAGCCGCCTATTGCCCGGTTACATCATGCGTGGCTGCGCTGGGGTAGTAGTTGATGGTGACGAGTTCGCGGTGGTTGTCGTTCATCACGGTTTTTCGGCGATGGTGAATCTTGACTCGCCAAGTGGAACGTTGACCTCCTCGCGGGCGCTAGCCAGGTTGTGTCTCTTGCAGTGTTCTGCGCTGTGGACAAGAGGAGGAAGTGCATGCGTGCGTGGAGGGTGGTCTCATCTGGGCTTGTTGTGAGCACCGTGATTGCTGGCGCGCTGTTCGCCAACGTCGGTGTCAGCGCGGCCGATCCTCAGGTTTTCGTCTTCCAGAACCGCTTCGATGGGTTATGCATGTCCAATCCAGACGGTGGTTCGCTCAGGCCGGTCGTCATGACAAGCTGTGACCTATCGGACTCGAAGCAGCAGTGGTATTGGGACGAGTACGGCCTTCATACCAAGTCCTCGGATCTCTGTGCTGCTCCTACTGGCGGTACCCTTCCTCAGATGCGGATGTGGCCGTGCGACAGTAACAGTGAACTGTATGCGTACCGTGCCGATGGCACGCTCCTTGATGAAGGTGTAAACGCGAAGGGGCTGTGTGTGGAATTGAATTCCATCGATGTCCAGCCGGTCGTGGAGGCTACGTGCGTCGCGGGCTCGACGAGGCAGCAGTGGTCCACGATGGCTGTTGTTCGGTGATTCTGTCTACTGGGAAGTGCCCGCGAAGCGTTCTTGCTCGGCCTGATCGAGGACCCGGTAGTGGTAGTGCGCGGCTTCGGTGAATCCGGCGCTCGCATACAGCCGCTTGGCCACGGCGTTCGACTCCAGCACCTGGAGGAAGGCCCGCGTCGCCCCCCGGTCGGCGGCCCAGCGCAGCAGGCCGGACAGTGTCATACGCGCCAGGCCTCTGCCGCGGGCCTCCGGCGCGACGTAGAGCGCGTAGATGCCTACCCAGTCGTCGACCAGCGCGCCGCGCCCGATGGATCGGCCGTCCAGCCATGCATACCCGGCGGGCACTCCGGTGAGAATCTGCTGGGTGATGAACCTCGTGGCAGGGGTTGTCCGGCCGCTGTCCTCCCAGTGCAGGTCGAGCCAGGCTTCGGTGGGCTCGTCTTTCACCACAACGCCCTCGGGGCGGGGCATCCGTGGCAGTGTGTCGACGATGGTCGCGGTCAGCAGCCCCGTTGGGGTCACCACCCGGTAGCCGCGCTCGGCCAACAGCTCGTCCAGCTCCGCCGGCTTGCTGTCCGAGCTGATCTGGAACGTACTGGCCAGCCCGAGCCGTCGATAATGCCGCTCGACCTCCTGGACAGCAGCATGCACATCCGTCGGCGCGCATTCGGCCAGTACCGAGTTGGCCCGACCAGTCACCCCTCCTGCGCTGCGTACCAGCCATCCGTCCAGTTCACGGACGTGTGGGGCCGGCCAGGCTCGTGCGGCCAACATCCCGTAAGAAGGCGAAATAGTATGCACAGCAGCGCATCTTTATTCGTCGGCGAGTTCAGTGCAACCACGTTTCGGTCGAGGGTGGCGTGACTGCGGGACGTGGTACGCCAAGCCGAGTGGAGAGCCCGCGCCGTCTCTGCCGCGAGCGCGGGCTCTCCTGGGGTGGACGCCCAGGGCTTCCCCTCCCCGTGACGCCGACCATAAACGGACGATAGCACATTTCGAACATTAGTTCGACTTTGTCGCGACCTCTGCCTCATTCGCCGCATCAGGTTCCGCCCGTGCCGGGTCGCAGCCCAGGTGGATCAGCCTGGCCCTGATCGCCCACTTCGAGCGGCCGTATTGTTCGGCGAGCGCCGGAAGGCCAACCGCACCCTCTGTCCACTGCCGGCGGAGGCCTGCGTCCTGGTCTGGGGTCCACGGCCTGCCCGCGTTGGCTGGCGGCGTCCTCGCTTTGGGCTTGGCCGCGGGTTTTCCGGCGTCCTGGACGACGGCGAGTCCTCGCAGTGTCCTCTCAAGCAGCTGACCGGCGGTCATCAGGTCGGTACCCGGCAGGACGAGCCCTCCCTCCGCGACCACTGTGCCGTCCGGGAGAGCCCCGACCAGGTCGACGACCACCGACTCGTCGGCGTCGGCGCGGACCTCGACCGCATAGATCCGGTCCCCCACCTGCTCTTCGCCCCGGAGCTGGATGCTTGTCCTCATGGCGACCTCCCTGTCAGGCACCGTAGGGGCAGGCACCGACAATTCCGGCCCTTACCCTGGTCGCCGGCTGGTTTCTCGTCGGGAACGCAGAGCGGGCTGGCGCTGCCTGGAGGTCCATAACGCCGAACTGTCTGGTCTAGGGCGCCACGGCCGCCTCGCGGTCCAGGCGTGCCCCAAGATCGGCTCTGGTGGCGTTCCTGATCGCCACGTCGTGCGGATCCAGTGCGGTCAGCCGCTCGGCGTGTCGCTGCCGTAGATCAGTCAGTTCCCTCCGGCCATGGAACATCATGACCGGGCATCGCTCCCCGCTCCCGCGTGAGACCTGGAACCGCCGCCGGACATACTGGCCTGGCCGGGCTATCACGCAGAGTAATAGGTGAGCAAGGCGAAGCACTATAGCAGTGGGGTCAATTTGGTCGATTTGTCTACTTGATCGTTCCGAGGGGCTGTAGGCAGATGCAAATTGCTGGGCTGGTAGGCACTTTGTTCACTGCCAGTATTGCCTTCGTCAACTGGACGGGCCACACTCGCTCAACCGGGGTAAACTGTGCGTAGCGGGCGCGCAGGACCCTCGAACGTACGCGAGACGGGGAGATGTCGCCAAACCTGCCCGGTCGGTCAGGCCGTGGTCGGTGCAGCTGTGTGGTCGACGAGGAGGCAGGATGACCGACCACCGTGCCGCCCATCTGGATCCGCCGAGTCCGGTTGTCCGAGCCCGGCTCACTCAGCGACGCAACGGGCGTTACCGGTTGTTCTCGAGCGCGGTCCTGGGTGCGGGTTTGCTGTTCGTCCTGCTGGGCGTGCTCGCCAAGCCGATGACCTTCGAGCTCGCGGATCTGCTCCTGTTCGGCCCGCTGCTCGCCGTCGGCTTCCTGCTCTCCGAACAGCTGTCCGTCGACTTCGACGTTCGCCAGGTCAGCTGGACCATTTCCTTCGCCGAGATCCCGCTGGTGCTCGGGCTGGTCACCGTGCCGTTCGAAGTGGTGCTCGTCGCCTACCTCGCGGCTGGCCTCGGCATCCAGATCAGCCGGCACAAGTTCCGCCACCTCAGTTACCACGTTGGCATCATGTGCCTCGAGGTCGCGATCCCCTACGGCACCTACTACCTGCTCCAGCACGCGACCGGTGATGCCGTTCCGGTCTGGGCGGCCGCGTTGCTCGCCGTGCTGACCTCCCCACTGGTTAGCACCGGCCTCGGTCTCGGTGCCATGCACGTGCTCGGCGGCGAACTGCGGATATCCGCGGCGGCGAGACTCGGGCTGCGGACCCTTGTCGTTGGCCTGATGAACACAACCGTCGGTCTCGTCGCCTACGTTCTCGTGCGCTATGCCCCGTGGGGATGGGCGCTGACCTTCCTGCTGTCCGGGGCCGTGATCGCGTTGTACCGGGCCTACTCCGGGCTGCTCCGCGAACAGCGCGACCTCGAGACGCTGTCCGACGTCAGCCTCAACGTCGCCAGATCGGGCCAGGACGTCGGCGGCAACACGACGGTGTTCAGCCCGGTGACCCCGACGGAGGAACCGGCCGACTGGCGGATCATCGCCGAGCGGATCCGCGACCAGCTCAATGCCAAGCGGGTCGTGCTTCACCTGAAACTGGACGGCGACGTGCGCACCCTGGTCGCGGGCTCGCCGCTGCGCAAGACCGCCACCGCCGAGGACGTCGGCGAGGATCCCGTCCTGCAGCTGGCGGGAAACCATGTTCGGTACTTCAGGCTCTCCGACGCCACCGAGGATGTACAGGAGGCGCTGCGCAAGCGCGGTGTCTACGAGGTGCTCGTCGTCCCATTGCGCGGCGCCAACCAGCTGCTGGGCGCCATGGAGGTGCACGACAGGTTGAGCCGGTGGCGCGGGTTCGGCGGTGCCGACGTGCGGTTGCTGCGCACCCTGTCCAGCCATCTCGCCACCGCCATGGACAACCGGCGACTGCTCGGCAGGCTGCGGCACGACGCCTACCACGACCCCCTCACCGGCCTGCTGAACCGAACGGGGTTCCGCGAGGTCGCGTCCGGTCGGTCTCCGGACGGAAGGCACTCGGTCGTCATGCGGGTCGATCTCGACGTGCTGTCCGGTGTCGCGGACGCTCTCGGGTACGCCTGGGGAGACAGGATGGTCGTGGCCGCGGGACGTCGTCTGCGGGACGCCCTCGGTGCGAACGTGCCGCTGGCGCGGCTCGAGGGAGGCTCCTTCGCCGCCCTGCTCGTCGACTGCAGCCAGGAGCATGCCCATCAGGTGGGCGAGAAGCTGCGTGCCGAACTGTCCATGCCCTATCCGGTCGACAAACTCGCCGTCGAGGCCAGTGCCCTTGTCGGCCACGTTTCCGACTCGGGCGAGAACCTGGACGTCGACACGATGCTGCAGCGAGCCGACGTTGCCGTGCAGGCCGCACGCACCGGCAGCGACCCGGTGCGGGGTTACGCGTCCAGCATGGGACAGATCTTCCTGCGGCGTTTCCAGCTGGTCACCCAGTTCCGTCAGGCCCTGGAGACCGGCCAGGTCACCGTGCACTACCAGCCGAAGATCGCGTTGCCGAGCCGACAGGTGGTCGGCGTCGAGGCGCTGGTCCGATGGCGGCATCCCGAGTTCGGCCCGCTCGACCCTGACGAGTTCGTCCCCGCGGTCGAGGCCACCGGGCTCGTCGACGCGCTCACGTCTTTCGTCATGGAGCAGAGCCTGCGGCGGGTGCGTCAGTGGCTCGATCGCGGCCTGAGAATGTCCACGGCGGTCAACCTGTCCGTGCGCAATCTCGCCGACGCCAACTTCCCCGACCTCGTCGCCGAAGCGCTGCGCCGACACGAGGTACCGCCGCAGTTGCTCACCTTCGAGCTGACTGAATCCGGTGTCATGTCCGACCCCGAGCGGGCACTGCCGGTGCTGCGACGCCTGCACGCCATGGGTGTCGTACTCGCCGTCGACGACTTCGGCACCGGGTACTCCTCGCTTGCCTACCTCAGGCAGCTCCCGGTGGACGAGGTGAAGATCGACAAGTCGTTCGTCCTCGGCATGGGCACCGACCTCGGTGACATGGCCGTCGTACGTTCCATTGTGGAGCTCGGGCACTCCCTCGGACTGATCGTGGTGGCCGAAGGAGTCGAGGAGGACGTGGCCCGCGAGCAACTGGTCTCCATGGGATGCGACGTCGCACAGGGCTATCTCATCTCCAGGCCGCTGTCGGAGGACCGTTTCGAGGCCTGGCTGCGCGCGCGAACGATCCGGGCACGGGGGCTTCGGGACGAGACGGTGCTCACCCTGGTGAGCTGAGCCACCGTGTCCCACCCCGGTTTCGTGATCCGTGGGGCGGTCTTGTAGAGTCCTGACCGCTCCGTGGAGCAGTGCCCCAATAGCTCAGTCGGCAGAGCGTCTCCATGGTAAGGAGAAGGTCTACGGTTCGATTCCGTATTGGGGCTCGAGGCAGGGCAGGCCGTGCTCGCAAAGAAATGAGTACGGCCTCTAGCCGTGTCTAGTGGGCGGTGTAGCTCAGTTGGTAGAGCAAGCGACTCATAATCGCTGTGTCGCCGGTTCAAGTCCGGCCATCGCTACGTTCTCGGGCGGTCCCCTGTCCACCACGCCGGGTGCGGTCGCTTCGCCCGCGACGCCTCCACCAGGCGGCGCGTGTCCGTGCAGAACGGGAGCGGTGTCACCCGCCCTGTAACCTGGAAGCTTGCCCGACAAGCCTGAACCTGTTCAGCCGCCAGCCCCCGGACCTGTGCTGGGGGAGATACCCCGAGGAAGGTGACCCCGTGGCCGCGACCGACGTACGCCCGAAGATCACGCTCGCGTGCGAGGAGTGCAAGCACCGCAACTACATCACCAAGAAGAATCGGCGCAATGACCCGGATCGCCTCGAGCTGAAGAAGTTCTGCCCGAACTGCGGTACGCACCGGATGCACAAAGAGACCCGCTGAGCGAACTCCGCTGTCCCGGGTGAGGTGACTCCAGGTCGGGACGCGGCTGGGTACCCTGCGTCGCGTGCCACTCGATCGGTCGTTCATCGGACGCAGTTACCCGCCAGCCCCCGTCTACGAGGTCGGGCGGGAGAAGATACGGGAGTTCGCCGACGCGGTCGGTGCCACCAGCGCGCTGCACCGCGATCCCGAAGAGGCACGGCTCGCCGGCTATCGAGACGTCGTCGCACCACCGACTTTCGCGGTGATCCTTTCCGCCAGCGCCAACTCGGTCGTGGTCGATGATCCCGACCTGGGCATCGACTACAGCCGGGTCGTGCACGGTGAGCAGAGGTTCGTCCACCACCGGCCGATCACCGCTGGGGATAGGCTCGTGGCGGCCATTCACGTCGATGAGATCATCACGAAGCTTGGGAACGACTTCCTGACAGTTCGGGCCGAGATCACCACCGAGGCCGGCGAGCCGGTGACGACCGTAACAGCGATGCTGGTGGCCAGGGGCAAGGAGGAATCGTGACCAGGTTGCGGGTGGCCGACGTGGCGGAGGGGGATGAACTGCCTCCGCTGACGGTCCGGGTGACCAGGGCGGATCTGGTGCGTTACGCGGGTGCCTCCGGCGATTTCAACCCGATTCACTGGAACGAGCGGATCGCTCGGGAGGTCGGCCTTCCCGGCGTGATCGCGCACGGAATGCTCACCATGGCCCTTGCCAACCGCCTCGTCTCTGACTGGGTCGGCGATCCCGCCGCGGTCATAGAATGCGCCGCTCGCTTCGTCAGGCCCATCCCGGTGCCGGACGACGACATCGGTGCGAGACTGGAGATCGGCGGCAAGGTGGCCGAAGTGTCCGCGGACGGTACCGCGAAAGTCACCATGACGGTCAGAGTCGACGGCAAGCAGGTCCTCGGCAGACCGACAGCACGAGTGGCGCTCGGCTGACGTGACACGGCTCTGGCTGGACCATGATCGTCAGGGTGCCGCCGTTCAGCCAGCTGAAATGACGTTGACCTGCGCGGTTGCGGTCGGTCCCCGGTCGTGCCGTAGACTCTGCTGATTGGGACCTCAGGTCACCAGATCCCACGCGCCACCGTGGGAGGGTGGCGGCCGGTCTCAGATGGCCGGCCTGAGAGGGTCTCGGCCGCAGCCATAGGGGTGTAGCTCAACTGGCAGAGCAGCGGTCTCCAAAACCGCAGGTTGCAGGTTCAAGTCCTGTCACCCCTGCGTCGACGAGCCTTGGCGAGGAGGAGTCGTGAGCGAGCGTGCGGGCTCACCATCGGGCACAGTGACGCATACGCTCACGTGGCCGGCGAGCCTTGGCGGGGAGGACACGTGAGCGAGGACCGCGAGCCGGTCTCCAGGCGCGAGGGAGCGTCAAGGCCGGTGACCGCAGCGGCACGGCGGGAGCGCCGTGCCGTACGCCAGGTCGCGCCGAAGGCTGACGTCACCAACCAGTCCGAAGCAACGGCAACGACCGAGAGCGACGCCGCCGTCGCGCCGCGGAAGAAGGACAAGCCGACCCCGACGCGGGACCGCAAGCAGAAGCGTCCCAACGTGTTCAAGCGGTTGCTCCGATTTCTCCGTGAGGTCGTCGCCGAGCTGCGCAAGGTCATCTGGCCGACGCGCAAAATGCTGGTGACCTACACGACCGTCGTCCTCGTGTTCGTGGCCGTGATGGTGGCGCTGGTCTTTGGACTGGACGACGCCTTTTTCGCCGGCGTCAGCTGGCTGTTCGGCAAGTAGCCGTTCGGCCAAGGGCGGTTCGTCGGTGGGAACGACCGGACTACAGATGCACGAGAGGAAGCGAGACCTAGCTGTGACCTCCGAGAACGGCGGCGCCGCCGGCCAGGAGACGTCCGCGCTGACCGACGAGCCGATCACTGATCCCGATCACATCGGAGCGGTCGACGAGGCGGTCGAGCACGCCGTGGCGGAGGGCGGCGATTCCGGCCCGGCGCAGGAGGAGCCCGAGGCCGAACAGAGCCCGGCCGAGCAGATGCGTGCGGCACTGCGCAACGCGCCCGGCGACTGGTATGTCGTGCACTCATACGCCGGCTACGAGAACAAGGTCAAGACCAACCTGGAGACCCGTATCCAGACCCTGGACATGGAGGACTACATCTTCCAGGTCGAGGTTCCGACCGAAGAGGTCACCGAGATCAAGAACGGCCAGCGCAAGCAGGTCCAGCGCAAGGTGCTGCCGGGATACATCCTGGTTCGGATGGAGCTCAACGATCCGTCGTGGAGCGCGGTCCGCAATACCCCCGGCGTCACGGGATTCGTCGGTGCGACATCGAAGCCGTCGCCGTTGAGCATCGACGAAGTGCTCAAGTTCCTGCTGCCGCAGGTTGAACAGGAGGCGGCAAAGCAGGCCGGCGGCACCAAGTCGGCCATGGCCGCCGCGGTCAAACCGACCGTCGAGGTCGACTTCGAGGTCGGCGAGTCGGTCACCGTGATGGACGGTCCGTTCGCGACGCTGCCCGCCACGATCAGCGAGGTCAACGCGGACGGCCAGAAGCTGAAGGTGCTGGTGTCGATCTTCGGTCGGGAAACCCCGGTCGAGTTGTCGTTCACCCAGGTCTCCAAGATCTGAACGGTTCCCTCAAGGGAGCCATTGACGAGGAAACAGGACACACGACATGCCCCCCAAGAAGAAGAAGCTCACTGCGGTCATCAAGCTGCAGATCAACGCCGGGATGGCGAATCCGGCACCTCCCGTCGGGCCAGCACTCGGCCAGCACGGCGTCAACATCATGGAGTTCTGCAAGGCCTACAACGCGGCGACTGAGTCTCAGCGCGGCACCGTGGTGCCGGTCGAGATCTCCGTGTTCGAAGACCGTTCGTTCGACTTCAAGCTCAAGACGCCGCCGGCGGCCAAGTTGCTGCTCAAGGCCGCCGGGGTGGAGAAGGGAAGTGGCGAACCGCACAAGACCAAGGTCGCGAAGGTCAGCTGGGACCAGGTCCGTGAGATCGCCCAGAGCAAGATGGTCGACTTGAACGCCAACGACGTCGAGCAGGCCGCGAAGATCATCGCTGGTACGGCCCGCTCCATGGGTATCACCGTCGAGGGCTGACGTACCAGAGGAACTCACCCGCACAGGATGTGCGGTGGAAACACAGTGGGAGAGCCGGGCGCGGCTCGATACCACACTGATCCGTGAAGGAACAGAACCATGAAGCGCAGCAAGTCCTACCTTCAGGCCGCCGAACTCATCGACCGCACGCGGTTGTACTCGCCGCTGGAAGCCGCCGAGCTCGCCAAGCAGACGTCCAAGGTCAAGATGAACGCGACTGTCGAGGTCGCGATCCGGCTCGGCGTTGACCCCCGCAAGGCCGACCAGATGGTCCGGGGAACCGTGAATCTGCCGCACGGAACCGGCAAGACCGCCCGTGTGATCGTGTTCGCCACCGGAGACAAAGCCGCGGAGGCGGAGGCGGCCGGCGCGGACGCGGTCGGCAGCGATGATCTGATCGAGCGCATCCAGGGCGGCTGGTTGGACTTCGACGCCGCGATCGCCACCCCGGATCACATGGCCAAGGTCGGTCGGATCGCCCGTATTCTGGGGCCCCGCGGACTCATGCCCAACCCCAAGACCGGCACGGTGACACCGGCGGTGGCCAAGGCCGTCGCGGACATCAAGGGCGGAAAGATCAATTTCCGGGTGGACAAGCAGGCGAACCTGCACCTGGTGATCGGGAAGACGTCCTTCGACACCACCAAGCTGGTGGAGAACTACGCGGCCGCGCTCGACGAGATCCTGCGAGCCAAGCCGTCCGCGGCCAAGGGCCGGTATCTGAAGAAGATCACTTTCACCACCACCATGGGCCCCGGTATCCCGGTCGACCCGAACCGCACCCGCAACATGCTCGCCGACGAGGCCAGTGCGTGACTGAACCGGCGTGGGGTGCGCGCTTCTGAGAAGTGCGCACCCACCGAGAGCGGGCTCACCCTGTCAGACAGTCCGGCGGGTCACTGTTCTTGTGACCAGTGATGGCCCAGCCGCTGTCGGCACGCTTGGTCAGGGTGAACTCGCCGAGGCGCTGGCCTCCCTCGACGGTGAACTGACACGAGTCGACCGTGGCGGTCGTTCCGCTGGTGGCCACGGCACTGTCCGGGATCGAGATCGTGTCGTAGCCGGTTCGGTTGCTGATTTTCGTGACCGCGTCACGACAGTTGTCCGCGCCGAAGTCGGTCGCGAACGCCTTCGCACCCGACGGCATGAACAGCGCGCAGGTGAGATCTGGATTCGCCGCCGCGATGTAGTGGTACACCGCCCGCACGGTCTCCCGCGGGGACTGCGGGAACACCGAGCTCTGCTGCACGCCGCTGCCGTTGCCGCCTGTGGAGGCTGTGGTGTCCACAGGGCTGAGGAAGTAGTTGACGCCACCGAGCACCGCCAGGATCACCATGCCGGTCGGCACAAGTGCGCGCCGTCCCTGCTTCGCCACGACACCACCCAGTGCGTTCGATTGAAAAGTCACTGGTAGTGTAGTGGCAGTTCCACCGAAGACCGCTGGTTTCAGCCTCCTGGGGACAGGTCGGCTGACGAAGGTTCCGTGGCGAACGGACGGCCCGCGCAGGAGGACGAGGCAAGTCGCGACCAAGGTCGCCTACGACATCACGCCCCGTGCCCTGTGTGCCGGGGCGTTTTTCGTCGCTCCTTCGCTCCCGGCGCTCGCCCGCGGGAAATGCTCGCGGGTCCCGCTACCAGGCAGAGAGGAGGCGTCCATGGCAAAGTCCGGCAAGGTCACCGCCGTCGCCGAGATCTCGGAGAAGTTCCGAGCCAGCTCCGCGGCGGTCGTCACCGAGTACCGGGGGCTGTCCATGGCGCAGCTCACCACGTTGCGGCGTGCTCTCGGCAAGGCAGCCACGTACACCGTCGCGAAGAACACCCTTGTCAAGCGCGCCGCGGAAGACGCCGGTGTGCAAGGACTGGACAGCCTGTTCAGCGGTCCTACCGCCATCGCCTTTGTCGAGGGCGAGCCGGTGGATGCGGCCAAGGCTCTGCGTGACTTCGCGAAGGACAACAAGGCCCTTGTCATCAAGGGCGGCTACATGGACGGTCGCCCACTCACCGTGGACGAGGTCACCAGGATCGCCGACCTCGACTCCCGTGAGGTTCTGCTGGCCAAACTGGCCGGTGCGATGAAGGGCAACCTGTCCAAAGCCGCTGGACTGTTCCAGGCGCCGGCATCGCAGGTGGCCCGTCTCGCCGCCGCGCTCGCGGACAAGAAGGCAGCCGAGGCTCCGGCCGAGAGCTGAACACCACGAGCCATCCGCACAGCGGTCCGAGGCCACGCGGCCGGGGACGAGCCATTGTGGGTGGCACAGAAAGGAAATGCCATCATGGCCAAGCTCAGCACCGACGAGCTGCTCGATGCCTTCAAGGACATGACTCTCCTTGAGCTGTCGGCGTTCGTGAAGCAGTTCGAGGAGACCTTCGAGGTCACCGCGGCGGCTCCCGTCGCCGTCGCCGCCGCCGGCCCGGTCGCCGGGGCCCCCGCCGAGGCTGCCGAGGAGCAGGACGAGTTCGACGTCATCCTCGAGTCGGCCGGCGACAAGAAGATCCAGGTCATCAAGGTTGTCCGCGAGGTCGTCTCCGGCCTTGGTCTCAAGGAGG
>JAFAZC010000099.1 GCA_019239965.1 Kutzneria sp.
ACCGTCGCCAGCCGTTGAGCCTGCTTTCGGGCAGAGTCCTCGCCAGGAGCCTTTCGGACATGCGGCCACCGAAGGCATACCGCCAAGCCGCCGCGTTGATCCTGGTCAGCTCCTGGACATCAGCCGGGTCAGCCCGTCGCGCCGTCCATGTCATGCGGTCGAGCGTGCCTCATCACCGGCGGTCGGCGCCAACGGATTCGCCCTGTTCCGGCGCCGGTTCGACAGGCTCCTGCCGCGACTTCGCGCACAGGGTCGCCTTCGCCACGCTCGCCCCCACCGTCGCCACCAGGATGCTCGCGACCACCGCGAGGGACATCGCGGTACCGATCACCGGCACCGGCAACGGCCGGCCTCCGTTGAGGAAAGGCAGCTCGTTGGTGTGCAGCGCCTCGAGAATGAGCTTCACGCCGATGAATCCGAGCACGCAGGCGAGCCCGGCCGACAGGTGGACCAACCGGTCCAGCAGTCCGCCGATCAGGAAATAGAGCTGCCGCAGGCCCATCAGCGCGAACGCGTTGGCAGCGAAGACCAGGAACGGCTCGGTGGTCAGACCGAAGATCGCCGGAATCGAGTCGAGCGCGAACAACAGGTCGGTGGTGCCAATCACAATCATGACGATCAGCATCGGGGTGACCATACGGCGACCGCCAAGCCGCACCACCGACGAGGAACCGTGATACGACTCGGTTACCGGAAGCACCTTGCGCACCAGCCGGATCAGCCCGTTCTCCTGGAACGGGCCGTCCTGCCCGAGTTCGGGTGAGCGCAGAAGCTTGCCGGCCGTGTAGATCAGGAACGCCCCGAACACGAAGAACACCGCGCTGAACCGGGAAACCACCAGCGAGCCAACGACGATGAAGCCGCCTCGCATCAGGAGGGCTAGCACCACACCGACCAACAACACCTTGTGCTGGTACAACCTCGGTACCCGGAAGGTGGACATGATGACCAGGAACACGAACAGGTTGTCGACCGACAGGGAGTATTCGGTGATGTATCCGGCGAGGAACTGACCGGCCGGCTGGGCACCGGCGAACCACCACAGCCCGCCGGCGAAGGCCAGTGCGCAGAACGCATAGCAGACGACCCAGCGGGCCGCTTCACCGATGGTCACTTCCTGGGTCCTGCGATTGACGACAATCAGGTCGACCGCGAACACCAGGGCCAGGCCACCGAGGGTGGCGATCCACAACCACAGTGGAACGCTCATCAGACCAACACCTCCGGTTCACAGGCGTACGCCATCGACCGGAGGTCTCTTCCGCCGGCGAAGGCCGGCCGGCGATCCCGGGTGCCCCGTGTCGGACACCGTGCTGACGACACCGCCGCGTGGGAATACTCCCCTCCCAACAGCACCTATTCTCGGGCACGACCGGCGTCAGCGCCAGCCGGGGGGTCGACATCACCCCACAGCCGCAAAGACACCCGCACCGGCCGATGCGAGGACGCGGCAATCCGCCCGGCATGACACGATTCCCCTGTGATCCTCACGATCGCGGAGATCCGCATCCGCCCGGGATGCGAGGAAGCGTTCGTCGCGGCCTACCGCCGCGACGGGGTCAACCACATCCGGGCGACGCCCGGCTGCCGTTGGGTCAAGCTCACCCACAGCGTCGAGGACCCCGGCCGATATCTGGTCATCGTCGAGTGGGAATCGCTGGAAGCCCACACCGAGCAGTTCTACTACTCCGAGCACCTCGCGCAGTGGCGTGCGGCCGTCAGCGAGTACTTCCTCGAGCCACCCGTTGTCGAGCATGTCACCGAGGTGCTGCACACAAGGCAGGCCCCGTGATCACCACCCGCGGGTGGCTGATCGCCGCGGTCTTGGGTGTCCTTCTGCTCGACGTGAGCGGCATCGTGGTGGCCAGTGGATCATCCTCGGCTCCCGACGTGCGCTCCCGGGATGTCCTGATCGACGTCGTCGACGGGCCAGCTCGCGATCAGCCGGTCCGGATCGACGCCACGTACTCCGTACCGGCCATCACCCCGGCACCCGCGGTGCTGCTGCCCCCCGGATTCGGCTCGACCAAGGCCAGCCTGGCCGATGACGCCGCCGCGTTGGCACGTCGGGGGTTCGCGGTGCTTGCCTACTCGGCGCGCGGGTTCGGCCGGACCACCGGCCAGATCGCCCTCAACTCACCCGACTACGAGGTGGCCGACGCCGAGCAGCTGGTCGACTGGCTATCCCGGCAACCCGAAGTCCTGCTGGACAAGCCCGGTGATCCCCGGGTCGGCGTGAGCGGGGCGTCCTACGGCGGCGCGCTCGCGTTGATGCTGGCCGGCGTCGACCACCGAGTCGACGCGATCGCATCGGTGATCACCTACAACGACCTGTCCACGGCGTTGCTGCCCAACTCGGCGGCAAGCGGTTCTCCTCCGGCGGACACCCCGGCCGCCGGCGCGCTCGGCCGAGCCGGGGTGTTCAAGAAGGCTTGGGCCGGTGCCCTCTTCGGCTCGGCACTGACCGGGCCCGCTGGCTCGGCAGCCGCCTGTGGCCGGTTCCGCCCCGAGGTGTGCAACGCCTACACCGAGGTCGCCACCACCGGTGCCGCCAGCCAAGGCACGCTCAACCTGCTGCGGCGCGACTCGCCGGTGAGCGTCGCCAGCACGATCACCGCGCCGACGCTGCTGGTTCAGGGAGAGCAGGACACCCTGTTCGGCCTCGACCAGGCCGACGCGACCGCACGACAGATCGCCGGCACGGTGAGGGTGGACTGGTACCCCGGCGGGCACGACGGGGCCATGCCGGGTGACGAGGTGCGTAACCGCGTTGGCGACTGGTTCGCCTTCCACCTCGCGCACACTGGCACCGATCCGGGCGCGGGCTTCTCCTACGACGTTCCGGGTGCGATACGCGCCCGCGGCGCGCCGGCGCTGCGCACCGTGTCGGCATCGGCGTATCCCGGACGGGCCGGCGGCCACACCGAACGGCGGTCCGTCCGGCTTGCCGGACCGGCACAGCGGATCGTCAACCCCGCTGGCGGCACCCCGGCCTCGCTGAGTGTGCTGCCCGGTCTGGGAACGGCAACGCAGGACGGCTCGGGTGCCGCCATCGCCGGCGGCCTCGCCACCGACATTCCAGGCGAGTCAGCCGTGTTCACCAGCGAGCCGATGGACTCTCCCCTGCTCGTCGCCGGTTCAGCGCTGGCGAGGATCACCGTCGACACGGTTCCCGCCGACACGGCGCGAGACTCCGCGGGCGGTGCCGTGTTGTTCGCGAAGCTCTACGACGTCGGGCCGGACGGCAGGCGCACGCTGCCCGGTTCGGCGGTGGCACCGATCCGTCTCGAGCGGCTGCCAGCCGAGGTGACGGTCACCCTTGCCGGCATCGTGCGACCGGTGGCCAGCGGCCATCGGCTGCACCTTGTCGTCACCACAACCGATCAGGCCTACGCCAACCAGACAGCACCGGCCACACTGCGGGTCGCCCTCGCCGGTGACCGGGCGCTCTCGGTGCCCGTCGTGCCCGGCACGAGCGTGTCCGGCGACGGCTTGCCACTGGTGCCCCTTGTCGGCATCGGGGTCGTGCTGGTCTTGGCCGCGGTCACCGCGCTGGTCGCCACCGTGCGCCGAAGGCACGCCGACGACGTCGATCCGGAACTGGTGGATGTTCCGATCGTGTTGACCGCTCTGACCAAGTCCTATCCCGGCCGGCTGACCGCCGTGCGGGAGCTGTCGTTGCGGGTCGACAAGGGCCAGGTGCTCGGCCTGCTCGGCCCGAACGGGGCTGGGAAGACCACGACTCTGCGGATGCTGATGGGCCTCGTCCGTCCGACCTCGGGTGAGATCCGGCTGTTCGGCCACCGGGTTCGCCCTGGGGCACCGGTGTTGTCCAGGATCGGTTCGTTCGTGGAGGGCGCCGGGTTCCTTCCCCACCTATCCGGGGCGGCCAATCTGCGGTTGTACTGGGCGGCAACCGGGCGCCCTCCAGGTGATGCCCATGTCGAGCAGGCGCTGGAGGTCGCCGGGCTGGGCGACGCCATCCGGCGCCGGGTCGGCACCTACAGCCAGGGCATGCGCCAGCGGCTGGCGATCGCGCAGGCCATGCTCGGCCTGCCGGACCTGCTGGTACTTGACGAGCCGACCAACGGCCTCGATCCGTCGCAGATTCACCAGATGCGCGACGTCCTGCGGCGCTATGCGGCCACCGGCCGGACAGTCGTGGTCTCCAGCCATCTGCTGTCGGAGGTCGAGCAGGCCTGCACCCACGTCGTGGTCATGCACCGCGGCCAGTTGGTCGCCGCCGGCGAGATCGATGAGATCGGCACCCGTGCCGACGAGGCGGCCTTCCTCGTCGACCAGCCGGCCGAGGCGGCCGACGTACTTCGCCGGCTGAACGGCACCGCGTCGGTGAGCACGCGGGGCCAGGTCGTCCACGCCGAACTGGGCGCGATACCGCGCTCGGCCGCGGTCGCCGCCCTCGTCCGGGCCGGTGTCGCCGTTGAGCAGGCCGGACCGCGACATCGCCTCGAGGACGCGTTCCTCCGGTTGGTCGGGGGGGACCAGTGAACACCGGAAAGCCAACCGATACCGGCGGCCACGAGGTGCACACGGACCCTTCGGCCATCGCCGACCTGGTGGCCGTGGCCGAAGGCCAACGCAACGTCGCCGGCGCGGACGGGGCGGTCATCAGCTACCGCGCTGACAGGACGCTGCGGCTGGGCGTAGAGCTACGCCGTCAGTCGCGCCGCAGACGGACCCAGCTGACGCTCGGCTTTCTCGTGCTGCTGCCGGTGCTGTTGCTGACCGCCTTCAAGCTCGCGCCCAACCAGGGAACGCAGCGCTCAGGCGCGTTCGTCGATCTGGCCACCTCCAGCGGTCTCAATTTCGCCGTGTTCACACTGTTCGCCACGACCACCTTCCTGCTCGTCGTGGTGGTAGCCCTGTTCTTCGGCGACACGGTGGCGAGCGAGGCCTCCTGGTCCAGCCTGAAGTACCTGCTGGCGGTTCCGGTCCCCCGCGCCCGCCTGCTGCGGCAGAAGGCGCTGGTGTCCGGCCTGTTGGCGCTGTCAGCGCTCGTCGTGCTCCCGGTGGTGGCGCTGGGGGTCGGCCTACTCTGGTACGGGCGCGGCGACCTGGTCAGCACGACCGGTGAGGCGATGCCCTTCGCCACCGGAGTCGTCCGGCTCGGGCTCGTCGTCGGCTACCTGGCGATATCGCTGCTGTGGGTCGCCGGCCTCGGACTGGCCCTGTCCGTGTCCACCAACGCCCCACTCGGTGCCGTCGGCGGTGCGGTACTCGCGTCGATCCTGTCGCAGATCCTCGACTCGATCACGGCACTCGGGGACCTGCGCGACTATCTGCCGACCCACTATGCCCTCGCCTGGTCGGACCTACTCGGTGCGGAGATCGACTGGGGTGACATGGTTCGGGGCGCCTTCTCGTCGCTGGCCTTCGCCGCCGTGTTCACCGCGCTGGCTTTCCGCTGGTTCGCCACCAAGGACATCACGTCGTGAGCCCGGAACATGAGCCAGCGTGTCTCCGGGGACACACCTTGCGCTGAATATATCGCTCGGCGATATAATTCGAGACGTGAGCAGTCGGTCCATGTCGGAACAGACCTTCCTGGTGCTCACCGCGCTGGCGGAAGGATCCAAGCACGGCTACGCCATCGTGCGGGCCGTGGAGGCGCTGTCCGAGGGGCGGATGACGTTGCGGGTTGGCACCCTGTACGGGGTGCTTGACCGGCTCGTCGCCGACGGCTGGGCCGAGCGGGAACGGGCGGAGATCCACCAGGGTCGCCTGCGTCGCTACTACAGACTGACCGACGAGGGCACCCGGGCGCTCGCGGAGGAGGCCCGGCGGCTGGCCGCCAATGTGCGGGCGGCCAACTCGGTCCTGCGGACCCGTGGACTTCGTACCGCCGGAGGGTTGACATGACCAGGTTGGAACGCCGCTACCGCTCGCTGCTGAGACTGCTGCCGCCGGCCTATCGCGCGGAGCGCGAGGAGGAGATGATCGGCACCGTCATGGCCGATCGGAACGACGAACTCGACCTGGAGTACGGCTGGCCGGGATGGCCAGAGGCATGGGCGGTAGCCGTGCTCGCGGTCCGCACCCGCTTGGCCGGCCCTGGCGGGCCGCCCAGGGCGGCCGCTCACGGCGACACGGTTCGGCTCGTCGCGCTCCTCGGACTTCTCGTCTCCTCGGTGATGGCGGTGGCCGCCATGGCGACCTGGTTGTCGATCGTGTGGCGCCCGGCGTACCCAGCCGACGTGGTGCCGGACCGCTGGATCCCGGCCGCGACCATCCTTGGCCTGGCGGCGGTCGGAGCGTTCGTGCTGCTGGTACTCGGATACCGCCTGTGGGCCAAGGGGCTGGCCCTCGTCGCTGTCCTGCCCTCCCTCGTCGAGGTGGCGCGTGCACTGCCCCGTGGCCCCGGTTCGCTGTGGACCGTGGTGGCGTATGACGCGATGACCTGGATCACTGTCGGCTGCCTGTTCGCCGGCTTCCACCGCGAGGCCCCGGCGCCGGCGGCGCGGCCCTGGCTTCGGGCGTTGACCACGGGTGTCGGTCTCGCGGTCGTCGCGGCCGCCGGGCTGCGACTGCTGCCCCTGACCGGCCAGACCCTCTCACCGCTGTGGCTGGTCCCCGACCTCCGGACGCTGTTCGGTTGGATGATCATCATCGCGGCGACGGTCTGCCTGGTCGCACCGCGACTGCGGGATCGGGGCCTGGTCGGCCCGTGGGCATTGGCGCTGGCCGTATGCGCGGTGGCGATCCTGCCGGAGCGAATCAACTTCCTTGCCGAGCTCAGCGATCTGAGCGCACGCGGCGACACGTCCGGCATCGCCGCCGCCGTTGTGCTGGGGCAGGTCGCCAGCCTGGCCGCACTCGTCGTCGTCCTGATACCGCTGGGAACCCGGGAGGTGCGGAAGCTGCCGCCAACCGCGACGCCGTTAGCGGGTTAGCCAGATCCCGTGGGCGCCGTCGAGATCAACCGCTCCTGCTACATCGTCCCGTCTCTCGTGGCCGAATAGGTCGCGCCGACGGAGGCCAGCACCACGCAGCAGACCGCACTCCACTGGACCGGACCGAGCAGTTCGCCGAGAAGCACGACACCGATCAGGGCGGCCACCGCGGGCTCCATGCTCATCAGCACCCCGAAGAGGCGCGGCGGAATCTTGCGCAGCGCCTCCAGTTCCAGCGAGTACGGAATCACCGACGAGAGCAGCGCCACCCCGAACCCAGCGAGCAGGACGATGGGATTGAGCAGCGTGCCTCCGGCTTCGACCAGACTGAACGGAAGGACGAGTAGCCAGGCCACCGTCATGCTCAGCGCGAGCCCGGAACCGCCGGTGGTTACCTTCCCCAGCTTGGCTCCGAGCAGGATGTACCCCGCCCAACAGACAGCCGCACCGAGCGCGAACAGCACGCCGAACAGCGAAACGCCGCCCTCGGCCCTGGCGAGCAGCGCGACCCCGGCTCCGGCCAGTAGCGCCCACACCACGTCCAGCCAGCGCCGAGAGCCGGCCAGCGCGACCGCCAACGGCCCCAGGAACTCGATGGTGACGGCGATGCCGAGCGGTAGTCGGGCAATGGCCTCGTAGAAAGACAGGTTCATCAGCCCGAGGACGGCTCCGTAGCCGAGCACGACAGGTAACGCCCGACGGCTGATCCGCACCGAAGGCCGCCACAGCGCCAGCAGGACGGCCGCGGCGAACGCCAACCGAAATCCCACGGCACCCGCGGCGCCCACCAACGCGAAGAGCTCCTTGGCGAGCGCGGCTCCGACCTGAACACTGAGAATGCCGCCAAGTAACAGGCCGCTCGGCGGCATCGAGCCGAGTGCACGACCGGCCAGTTCGGACACGGCCGACCAGGACGGCCGGCGCCTTGGCACTCCGTCCGTGTACACCATCGCCATGTCCTCACAGTAGGCGACACCACCGACAGTCTCGGGCGACAATGACCGAGCACACTCAGCCGGACGCTCACCAGAGCCTCACCGCCGACATGCGAGGCTGGGGTTCCCACCGATCGACAGTGAGGAGCAGTCGTGCCGCGCCGTGCGTCGCGGGGCCGGTTGGCCGGCCTGCTCGCCACCATCCTGGTCGCGGTGGCCGGATGCGCGGTCGGGCCCTCGGCACGGCCGGTGATCGTGGTGCGGGACGGCACGACGGACACGCCGACGACGAGTGGTCGATCAGCTCCGCTGCCCCCGCTCGACGAACCTGCCGCCTCCTCCATCACCTGGTCGGACTGCGGGGCCGCGACTAGGGCGCGCCTCGGCGACACGGCGGGCAGCTCGTCGTTACCGTTCCACTGCGGCCAGATCACGGGCGTGCTGGACGCACCGAACAACCCGGGCGTCGGCGAGGTGGCGCTCTCGGTGCTCAAGGCGGGCACAGGACCGATTCCCCTCGTGGTGGTGAACGACGTCGGCGGCGATCCCGGCACCCTCTACGCGGCCAGGTTGGCCAGCCAACTTCCCGAACCGATGCTCACAGTGTTCTCACTGGTCGGCATGGACCGCCGAGGCACAGGCGCCTCTGATCCGCTCCAGTGCGCACCGCAGTCGGCCCGCACCAGGATCGTCGGGTTCGATCCGGCCGACAGCCAGCTCGACGCCCTGCTCGACGCGGCACGCGTGGCCAGCCAGGAGTGCGTGTTGGCGATGGACGACCGACTGACCGCGCTGGACAGCTGGCGCACCGCGGGCGACCTCGAGCAGCTGCGGGTCGAACTCGGCGTCGGGCATCTCAACGCGATCGGCCACGGCGACGGGTCGCGAGTGCTCACCGCATACGCGGACAGGTACGCCGGGCACACGGGGCGGTTCGTGTTGGACGGATCGCCGGACCCCACCCTGGACGCCACCGGGCTGGCCAAGGCGACCGCCGCCGGCGCCGAGGCCGCCTTCGAGGCGTTCGCCGCCGACTGCAGGACACGGGGCTGCGCTCTTGGCGGCAACCCAAAACAGGAACTGCTCGCACTCGTCGACCAGCTGCGCGCCCACCCGATGGCAGACCACACCGGGTTCGAGCTCACGGCCGGTGGTGCGCTGCACGCTGTGCTCGCTGGACTGGCGACCCGGGCGGTGTGGCCGGCACTGGCCGACGCGATCGCCAGGGCTCGCGCCGGTGACAGCGGTCCGCTGGCCCAGTTCGTGGCGCCGCTGTTGGGTTTGGTCGACGGCGCCTCTCCCAAGCCCCACCTCCCCGGAGCAGGCCAGGGCCGGGTGGAGCCCGCGCGGCTCGACGCCGAACTGACCCGGTGCAACGACACCCTGACCCGGCTGCCCCCGGAACAGATCAGCAGCATGGTCAGGGACTGGAGTGGCTCGATGCCGTTGTTCGGCGGGCTGTTCGCGCAGCAACTGCTGCTGTGCAGTCCCTGGCCGGTTCCCGCCTCGCAGCTGGCCGCTCCCAGCGGCCGGAACGCACCGCCGATCCTGGTGCTCAGCACCGCGAGCGACCCGGTGACACCTGAGGAGGGCACCGCCCGCACAGCCCGGCAGCTGGTCAACGGCCTTCTGGTGAGCTGGCAGGGCGGTGGCCACGGGTCACTGCCACGGTCTCCATGTGCCACCGCCGCCGCACAACACTTCCTGGTCGACGCTCAGGTTCCGACGGACGGTACGGCCTGCCCGCCGTGACCCTCAAGGGTGCCTGTCAGCTGCAGCTGGAGCAGCACCCGCAACCCGGTCCAGTGCAGCTGCCGCAGCAGCTGCATCCACCGAGCTCTGGCGTCTTGTCCATCGTGGGCCTCCCCGGAATCGGAAATGAACTGCCAGGAAGACCCCACCGTATTTCGGCCGCACCGGGGCCGACACCGCTACGCGAGGGAAGGCGACGGGGAGGATCATCACCTGATCGCCTGACGAGAGACCCCGGCAGGTAGTCGCTGACACCAGAACGCCGCACGGGCCACCCGTTCGGCAGCTGACCGTGCGGCGCGTCCAGCGTTTGCGGAATTCGAGCCGACGTGTGCGGAATGAGGCTCAGCCAGCGAGCTCCTCGAGCGCTCTCTGGGCAGCCTCCAGTTGTGTCCTGAGCTCCTCGACCTTGGCGGCCTGCTGCCGGCGGGCCTGCTCGAGAACCGCCTCGATGGATTCGGCGACCTCGGGGTGCAGCGCCTTGGCCGCCGCGCCCACGACGGCGGGGGCGACCTGGATGGCCCGCAGCGCCTTCTTCTTGGCCACCACGACGTCCACGGTCCAGTCTCCGTCGACGCTACCACTGACGGTGATCACAACGTCGGCCACCCTGGTCTTCTTCGCGGTGCTGGCCGGACGGGGTTTCTTCGGTGCCGATTCCGCCGCGCCGGACGATGCCGCCTCCTGCTCGGCCGCCTCGACGTTGGTGTTCTCGATCTCCGACATGTTCTGCTCCATGGAAGGACGGGGGGCCAGTTGTGGGATGACCGCGGACGGGCGCTGACGCCCTGGCCTGACCAGGGTCAGCTCTTCCGGCGCGAAGGACAGCTCATCGTGGGAACCCGAGGGACGAACCTGGATGAAGTCCCCCTCGACCGGATCGTTCAGGCCTACGACCTTGGCCGAGCGGCCCGGCTCGACGCCGACCGCCTCCTGGGTGAACCAGACGGTGGCCTCTCGGCCCCTGACGAGTTCGTCACGAAGATGCTCGACGTCCTGGTCGGACAGCGAGCCGGGTAGCGCCATCGCACTCTCCTGTGGGACACGGCTTCCGCGCCGCGGACGAACGCGGTGCCGACCGGGAACCTAGCAGCACGAATGAGGCGAGCTCATCCGGTGGGCTCGGCGAGATTAGCACATATGTTCGAGCCGTCGTGTTCAGGATTCCCGGAGCCGGTACTCCCAGCCGAACTGATCGACATGGTGCAGGTCGTAATAGTGCTCGATCTTGGGGCCGTCATGCAGGTGCACATGGGTGATGGTCTGCTGGGGCTCCTCCACCGTCGTGTTCCAGATCTCCTCACGACCGTCGAGGGGTCCGCCGACGAAGCGGGCACGGTAGGACATCGACACGTCGGCCCTCCTCGCGGTCGCCGTTGCGCGGTTGCGGTGCTTCATCCGACCACCATCGTAATCGGACAGCGCGACACACCGGGAAACGATCACACGGACGCCATCGGATCGGCGAGCACCGCCGCCCGCCAAGGTAAACACGCCTGCGACGTTCTCCCGGATCGTCCGCCGTGCCGGCCAAGCCAGACGATCGACGCGGTCCATGGCGGCCGCCGCGTATGCCCATCTGATCGACCCGGAGACCGGGGCCGTTACCACGTGGGCCTTCGACTCTCCCGCGATTGACCGGGTCGAGCCAGTCACTCGCCCAGGACGCTATCCCTCGCAGGAACTCCGACGTCGATGGCTCGACGTGAAGGACGGCAGCGATGTCCTCGAGCGGAAACCTGAAACCCCGCAACACCACGATGCGATGCAGCCGCCGGACATCGGTCTGGGTATAGCACCGGTGCCCTCCAGGCGTTCACGACGACGGCACCAAGAGTCCCAGCCAGTCGTCATGATGCAACGCCCACACTGTCACACCCGTTTCCCGGGCCAGTTCTCCGACCCGCGTCGGTTTCCAGTGCGGTTTCGGTCACATCGCACACCCGGCAACGGGCACAGCGAGACCACGGTGACTCGAGCTATCCGTCCAGAGGTCTCGCCTTGGACGGCTGGACCCGCTTGGGCTCGCCGGCCATCTTGGGATAGTCGGGCGGATACGGCATCTCACCCCTGTGGTCCGCCTCGTACCACTCCAGCAGCGGTTCGATGCCGAACGCCTCGCTGTCCATGGCCTCATTGACATCTCCGTGCTCGGCCAGCCAGTCCGGCACGCTGAACAGATCGAAGTCATCAGGATCCACAGTAGACAGTTGATCCCAGGTGATTGGGGTCGACACGGTCGCCCGCGGCGTGCCGCGCACCGACCACGCCGACGCGATGGTGCGGTCGCGCGCGGCCTGGTTGTAGTCGAGGAACACCTTCTCACCGCGCTCCTCCTTCCACCACGACGTGGTCGCCAGTGTCGGTACCCGCCGCTCGACCTCGCGGGCCAGCGCGATGACGGCGTGCCGGACGGCGATGAAGTCCCAGTCCGGCCTGATCCGCACCAGCACATGGACGCCTCGCCCACCGGAGGTCTTGGGGTAGCCGGTCATTCCCAGCTCGTCGAGCACCTCGCGCAGCACGGCAGCGACGCGTACCGCGTCGGAGAAGTCGGTGCCCGGCTGAGGATCCAGGTCCACCCGCAGTTCGTCGGGGTGGTCGATGTCGGGCCTGCGCACCGGCCACGGGTGGAAGTCGAAGGTACCGAGGTTCGCCGCCCAGGCCAGCACGGCCGGCTCCGTCGGACACACCTCATCGGCCGACCGGCCCGACGGGAAACTGATGCGAACGGACTCCACCCAGCTCGGTGCCCCCTTGGGTACCCGCTTGGCGTAGAAGGGTTCGCCGGTCACGCCGTCCGGAAAGCGCTTGAGCGTCGTCGGCCTGTCCCGCAGCGCCCGCAACAGCGGCTCGGAGACCGCGAGGTAGTACTCGACGAGCTGGCGTTTGGTGATACCCCGCTCCGGAAAGTAGATCTTGTCCGGGTTGCTCACCCGCACGGTGCGCTCACCGTCGGGTCCGGGGACGCTCAACTCGATGGGTTCGGCCACGGACAGACCCTCTCACAGTGCGGCAATCAGCACCCGATCTGAGCCGATTCACCTACATTGGTGACAACCACCACCGGATGACGCGGAGGCCGCGGCATGGACTTCTCACTCAGCGACGAGCAGCGCCAGGTCAGAGACTGGGTGCGCACCTTCGTGCGGCGCGAAGTCATGCCGCTGGAGACGGAGGTACTCCGTCGGGAGCGGGCCGGCGAGCGTGGCTTCACGGCCGAACGGTCGAAGGAACTCCAGCTCAAGGCCAAACAGGCCGGCTTCTGGGGTGTGCTCACCCCGCAGGAGTACGGCGGCATGGGGCTGGACGCGGTCACCGCCGCGCTGATCGAGGTCGAGCTCGGTCGCTCGTTCGTTCCGTTCTCCCTCGGCGGGACCGCCGACAACATCCTCTTCCAGGCCAACACCGAACAGCGGGAGCGTTACCTGCTGCCCACCATCGCGGGTGAGCGGAAGTCCTGCTTCGCGATCACCGAACCGGGCGCGGGCTCGGACGCCCGCAACATCAGGACGACGGCCCGCCGTCAGGGCGGCGACTGGGTAATCAGTGGCGAGAAGACCTTCATCACCGGCGGCAACGAAGCCGACTTCGCCATGGTCTTCGCCGTCACCGACATCGAGAAGGGGGCCGACGGCGGGGTCACCTGTTTCCTCGCCGACCGGGACATGGGGTGGAAGTCGGAGCCGATCGACACCATGGGCGAGTGGGGACCGGCAGCGTTGATCTTCGAGGAGGTCCGGGTGCCCGCTGCCAACATCCTCGGTGAGGTGGGCGGCGGGTTTCGCCTTGCCATGCAGTGGATCGGGCAGGGGCGGTACCTGCTTCCCGCACGCGCGCTGGGGTCCTGCGAGCGACTGGTGGGCATGGCCATCGAGCAGAGCAAGACCAGGATCACCTTCGGTCGGCCGATCGCCGACCGGCAGGCGATCCAGTGGATGCTCGCCGATTCGGCGGTGGAGATCGAGGCGCTGCGCTGGCTGGTGCTGCACGCGGCCTGGCAGGTCGACCAGGGCGTCGACTCCCGCCACGCCCAGTCCATCGCCAAGCTCTACGGCGGTGTCAAGGCCAACGAGATCGTCGACCGTGTGCTGCAGATTCACGGCGGCATGGGCTACACCCGCGAGTTGCCCATCGAGCGGTGGTATCGGGAACTGCGCCTGCTGCGTATCTACGAGGGCACCGACGAGATCCAGCGGCGCACCATCGCGAGGAACCTGCTGAAGGGGCACGTGGGCGTCGGCGGGTACCTGGGGTGATCGACCACGGCATCGTCGGCGTCGTCGAGGGGCCCTGGCGCACGTCGTGGACCACCGACGACGCCCTGCGCTACGCGGTGGCGGTCGGGGCCGGTGAACTGGCCTTCGCCACGGAGAACTCCGAAGAGGTGCCGCAGCAGGCGCTGCCCACGTTCGCGCTGGCGCTGACGCACTTCACCGAGCCGGAGCAGAGTTTCGGCGACGTGGACAAGGCAATGATCCTGCACGCCGAACAGTCGCTCACGGTGCACCGGCCACTGCCGGTCGCCGGCGTGATCGAGGTGCGCAGGACGGTCACCGACATTCTCGACAAGGGATCCGGTGCACTCGTGCGCAGCACGGTCGAGGCCCACGACGCCGAGTCCGGTGAGCCGGCGTTCACCGCTGACTCCTCGGTGTTCCTGCGCGGGGAGGGCGGTTTCGGAGGCGACCGCGGGCGCAGTGCGCCGAGCGTGGTTCCCGATGGTGAGCCGGACGCCGTACTGAGGTTCACCACCTCGCCCAACCAGGCGCTGCTCTACCGACTCTGTGGCGACCGCAATCGGCTGCACAGCGATCCGGTCTATGCGGCACGGGCGGGATTTCCCCGGCCGATTCTGCACGGGCTGTGCACCTACGGCATCACGTGCCGGTTGTTGATCGACGAGTTCCTCGACGGCGACGCCCACCGGCTGTCGGCAATACGGGGCCGGATGACCGCTCCGGTATTCCCCGGTGACGAACTGGTGGTCTCCGCGTGGCGGCGAGAGCCCGACGTGCTGTTCCGCACCAGCACGGCCGACGGCACGGTGGTGATCGATCACGGCTGGCTGGTCTGATCACTGGCTCGACACCGGTCTTTCTCGCCGGCCCCGACAGGCTCGCTGACCCACCGTGCGAACAGCGCGGTTATGACGACTCACCTCAGTAGCCGAGCGAACCTACGAACCTCCTCGGTGAAGATGGCCGGCTGCTCGAAGGCCGCGAAATGGCCACCCCGGGCCGCTTTGTTGAAGTAGATCAGGTTCTCCTTGTACACACGTTCCGCCCACACCCTGGGCACCGGCAGGACTTCGCCTGGGAACACAGTGAATCCGATGGGCACCCGGAACACGTCCGGGCTCGGCTGGCCGCGACCGAACTCCCAGTAGAACCGAGCCGAGGCGGCCGCGGTCGCGGGCAGCCAGTACACCATGATGTCGTCAAGCATCTGGTCGTAGCCGAGCACGCTCTCCGGATGGCCGTCGCTGTCCGTCCACTCCGTGAACTTCTCGTAGATCCACGCGGCCTGGCCGACCGGTGAGTCGGTCAGCCCGTAGCCAACCTGCTGCGGCCGCGTGCCCTGCTCCTGGAAGTAGCCGGAGCCGTCGGCCTGGAACTTCTGCAACTTCGCCAGCGCGTCGAGCTCCTCCTTGGTTGGCGGGTCGCCGATTGGCGGGGTGAAGGTCGAGAAGAAGTTCAAGTGGATACCGGCCAGCCCAGCCGGCTTGATCTTTGCCAGTTCGGCCGTGACCACGCCGCCCCAGTCACCACCCTGGGCGATGAAGCGCCGGTAGCCCAGGCGTCTCATCAGCTCAGCCCAGGCGTTCGCGGTGCGTGTCACGTTCCAGCCCGGTGAACTCGGCTTGTCCGAGAAGCCGTAGCCCGGCAACGAAGGCACGACCACGTGGAACGCGTCTTCGGTCTGGCCACCGAACGCGACCGGATCGGTCAACGGCCCGATCACGTTCAGGAATTCCACGACGGAGCCGGGCCAGCCGTGCGTCAACAGCAGCGGTATGGCGTTCTGGTGCTTCGAGCGGACGTGGAGGAAGTGGATTCCCAGGCCGTCCAGTTTGGTCCGGAATTGGCCGAAACTGTTCAGCCTAGCCTCGAGGCGCCGCCAGTCGTACTTGGTGAGCCAGTGGTGCACCAGCTTGCGGACGCGATCTAGTTGCGCTCCTTGACTTGCGTCCGTGACCGTTTCACGCTCCGGCCACCGCGTCGCGGCGAGCCGCCGCCTGAGGTCGATCAGCGCGGCCTCCGGCACGTTCAGCCGGAACGGCGTCACCGCGTCGGTGGCCGGAGGCAGCGCGATATCCAGATCAGTTAGCTCAGTGGGGTCAGCGAACGCCGGGGCCGCCAGCGAGGCGAACGGTGCCACCACGCCTACGCCGGCTGACGCCCGCAGCAGTCCCCGCCGAGTCAAGCCACTCATCCGTCGATCCCCTAACCTGCGCCGAGGCTCTCAACCTGACGGTGCCCGGCTTGTCGAGACCAGTGACGTCACTGCTCAGACTGTACCTCCACCCGGTGACACGTGTTGGCCCGCGGCGACCCGAGCAGTACGTCCGAGTGCCGCCCTTCACCGGCTCAGCCGTGGCCCTCCGCGGGTTCCAGGCGCAACGACACGCTGTTGATGCAGTACCGCTGATCGGTCGGGGTGTTGTATCCCTCACCGGAGAAGACATGCCCGAGGTGGCTGTGGCAGGTGGCGCACAGGACTTCCACCCGCGCCATCCCCAGGCTGTGGTCCTCTCTCAGCACCACGCTGTCACCGGCGAGCGGACTGAAGAACGACGGCCATCCGCAGTGTGACTCGAACTTGGCATCGCTGCGGAACAGTTCGGCGCCGCAGGCCCGGCACTGGTAGACCCCGACCGTCTTGGTGTCGGTGTACTCGCCGGTCCAGGGACGTTCGGTGCCGGCCTCGCGCAGCACCGCGTACTCCTCGGCGGTGAGCTGCTCACGCCACTCCCGCTCGGACCTGACGACCCTGGGACGTCCCGTGTCGGTTGGCTTCATGCCGCCACGTTACGTCAGTCAGCCGGTCGCGGCCCCGTGCGGCGGGCCGCGCCGAGCCGGATCGCGTAGAGGACCGCGCTGACGCCGAACATCGTTCCGGTCAGCAACAGCCAGCGGGCGAGGAACGGTTCCTGGGTCAGCCCGGTGGCGTCGAGGTAGGTGACCGCACCCTGCCTGACGATTCCGGGAAGGAACACCAACAGCAACAGCCCGCTGCCCAGCGCTGGGATCCGCAGGTAGTTCAGCGGTGACACCGTGGGCCGTGTGGCCGTCCGCGCCCGTGGCAGTCTGCTGAGCAGACCGCTCAGTGACCGGTCGGCCAGCGCGTAAAGCGGAAACAGCACCAGGTCGTGTCCGATGAGAGCGGCGAGGAACCAGAGCAGCATCCGGACCGCGAGCGGGTCGGACGAGACCAGGAGCGCCGCGTAGCCGGCGAGCGCGAGGCAAGCCAGCAGTGCCAACAGGTGTAGCGGGTTCGCGCCGTAGAACGCGGTCCAGCGGGCGAGGATTCTGCGCATGTCATGCGCTCCGGAATTCGATCGACTTGACCCATTTCGTGTTGTGCACACCGGGCAGCGCGGGCACGATGATCCGCGCTGGATAGCCATGGTTCGGCGAGAGGTCGGCACCGTTGACCCGCAACGCGAGCAGCGCGTCGGGGTCGAGCGCCTGGTTGCGTTGCAGTGTGGTCTGATTGAAGCCGCCGACCTGCACCGATCGCACGTGCGCCGCACCGGGTGTGGGAACGCCGGCGAGCGTCGCGAGGTCCGCCAGCCGGACACCGGTCCAGATCTGCGTCGTCGACCATCCTTCGACACAGGCAATCGGAAGTTCGGCGGTGTGCTGGGACATGGCGAGCAGAGCGGCCCGGTCCAGTTCCACCGGTCTCGGCCCGCCGGTCAGTGACAGGCGCCATCCCGATCCGAGATCACTGGACCGCAGGCCTGCCGCGGCCGCGGTTTTGTTGACCTGGAAGTCGTTTGGACCGTCCCCATAGGACCGTCCCCGAGGGAGCAGCACGGCGGCACGCCGCGGCACGCCGTCGATGGTCTGCCCGACGGACAGTGCGGCAAGCAGTAGCGAGCCACCACCGACCAGTGCGAGCACGCCGCGTCGACTCAGCGTCGGAGGCGTCGGATCGGCGGCGACGAGGCCACTCGCGTCGGCTGGCTCCGGCCGGGTGTCGGCGAGCCCTGTGCGCAGTTCGGCGCGCAGCGAGCGGGATCGCAAGGCGCGCACCATGGTCGGGAGCTTGACCGCGACGTGCACGACGAGCGCACCGATGAACACCCAGGCGCCGAAATAGTGGGCCGGGTAGAAGTTGAACCTGAAGACGTAGTCGTACTGGATGTTCAGCACGCCGGTGACCAGTTCGAACAGGATCCCACCGACCAGCAGCACCAGCGACAGCCGTTCGACGACCTGTGCGAGCGACCGGGCCGGCGGCCACACGAACAGCTTGGGCACCACCGACCACAGTTTCGCCAGCACCACCGGAATCAGCACGATGCCGAGCAGGACATGGAGTCCCTCGGTCAGCCGAAACAACCAGGCCGGCCGGGTCGGCCAGTCGAAATACGGCAGATGCAGCCACCCGACGTTCGCGGGTATCGCCTGACCGAACCGCGGTCCGTACGCGATGTAGTCCAGCAACCCAGTGATGATCACCAATGGCAGGCTCACCAATAGCGCCGCACCGAACATCGAGGTCAGCCAGGGGCCGCGAAGCGGGCTTCGCCACAGCGGCCGCCGGCCGAACCCAGGCGGCCGGCGGCGTTCCAGAGCGCGCCAGAACCCGGCCGGGAATCCGTACGACGGCTGGTCGGTGGACGCCCCGGTGGACCGTGGTTCAGATTCCCCGGCATGGGTACCGGGCGATGGGCCTGCTGATGCCATGGTTCTCCCGCCGGTCTCCGGAGTTCGCCGACACAGCGACGATAGTGGGAGTTACCCACAAGCCGCGGCCATCACGGCGTTCGGTAAGGACTTCATAATCTCCGACCGTGCGGCAGCGACTCAGATGTCCGGCGTGATCCGCATGACGATCGAGGGCGTCGGATCGAGGCCGTTGACGAACGAACCCTGGGTCGGCAGCCAGTCCTGCGCGCTGGCCAGCAGACGGTGCGTCGCCTCCGCGGCCTCGCCGCACCAGGGGACATCCATACCGACCGGCGGTCCGGAACCGGGTGCGCCGGCGCTGAGCCAGGACTGGTACTCCCGGGTGTATGCCTGTTCGAAGCAGATGTGCCCGTCGCTCGGGTGGACGAGATTACGCTGCAGCATCCGCATGGTGATCGCGTATCGCTCGACCCAATGTTTGCGGAAGTCGAAGGCGGTGAGCGCCTTGCCCGCGGCAGCCCCCTTCTCGTCCACCTGCTTGATCATTTCCGGCGGCATGGTCAGGTTGAACCCACCCTGCCCGTCGGTCAGGTTGATCGGCTGGATTCGGTCACGAAACCCGGGAAGGCGCGCCTGCATCGTGTCGTGCCAGTTCAACCCCGCCATCAGCACGCCCTGCACGAAACCGATGAGCCCGGTCGAGTCGGGCTGCCGAACCGGATCGACCGGCGGCCCTTCCGGCGACGGAACCGACGGCGGCGGCCCGAAGTAGAGTCCGAACGTCGGGCGGGTCGGCAGCCACGCGTCGAACAGTTGGATCGGGAAGTTGCTCGAGATCCCCCCGTCGGCAAACCATCGCCGGACCACGTTCGTGCCGTCGGGGTGCCACAGCGGAACCGAGGACAGCAACAGCGGGAACGCGAGGCTCATCCTGGTCGCGACGATGACGGGAAGGCCTCCACCGGGGAAACGCCGCAGCTCGATCGTGCCGGGCGAGACGACTTCGCAGGTCCGGTCGAGAAAATCGATGACCTCGGTGGGAAAGAGCGGACGCAGGTCGTCCACGGCGAACAGATAGCCGGCGTCCAGGTCGTTCCCGCCGGGCAGCCGCACTGGATGACCGCCCGACACGTCGGTGGTCATCAGCCGCAGGTTGATTCCCTTCTCGGCGAGGTCGGCAAAGGTCAGCGGATCGTCGACGGACCGGCCCGCCACGATCTGGATCTGCTTGTACAGCCAGTCGGTGAGTGCGTCGGGGTCGG
>JAFAZC010000173.1 GCA_019239965.1 Kutzneria sp.
CAGTTCAGGTGATAACGATTTTCACTCCGTCGTGGCTTCTGGGTGCCCAGTCGTCTTACGATGAACTCGACAACGGTTTCCATTGCAAGTTCGCCGCCCTGTCGAGGAGGTGTGCGTGACCGTCCGTAACTGTCGAATCGCGGCGGCCGTAGCCGGTGCAACCGCCATCGTCCTCGGGTCAGCGGCTTGTGGCGTGGCCGGCACCGGCAACACCAGCCCGGGGGGCGGGATCGCAGTCGTCGCCTCCACAGACGTGTGGGGAAGTGTCGTGCGCGCCATCGGCGGTGACGCGGTCGACGTCACCTCGATCATCGACGACCCCACGAAGGATCCGCATGACTATGAGGTCAAACCGCTGGACGCGGCCAAGATAGCCGGCGCGGCCCTCGTCGTCGGCAATGGTGACGGCTACGACGACTTCTTCGCCAAGGCGGTCAGCGCCTCGGGTGGCGGAAAGCGGTCGATCGTCGCCGCCGCCTACGGGCCCAGTGGCGCGCGAGCGAATGAGCACCTCTTCTATGACCTGCCGACGGTCAAACGGGTCGCCGCCCAGGTGGCCAAGGAACTCGACGCCATCCGGCCTGCCAAGGAGAGCACCTTCGACGGCAACGCGAAGCAGTTCGAGGCCGAGATCGACAAGCTGTCCGCACGGGTCGCCACGATCGGCGCCGACCATCCAGGCAAGCAGGTCATGGTGACTGAGCCGGTGGCCAGCTATCTGCTCAAGGCGGCCGGCGTGGGCGACGCGACACCCGAGGCATTCGAGCGGGCCGTCGAAGCCGGCAGCGACATTCCCGCCGCCGCGCTCAGCGAGGCGGACGGCCTTGTCACGGGCAAGCGAGTGGCCGCGCTAGTGAACAACGCACAGGCCGAGACCGCGGTCACGAAGGAGCTCAAGGCAAAGGCAGAGGCGGCGGGACTGCCCATCGTGGACGTGACGGAGACGTTGGTTCCCAGGGGCACCGACTACGTCAGCTGGATCCGTAAGGAGGTCGACGCCCTATCAAACGCACTGGCGAAGCCATGACGTCCGCCGCGGTGCCGGCGATGTCCTCCACGGGCGTCAAGAGGAAGACCACGCTGAGTCTGCGCGGCGCTCGGCTTTCCTATGGCGACAGGATCCTGTGGGACGGCCTGGACCTCGACGTCCGTCCCGGCGAGTTCCTCGCCGTTCTCGGGCCGAATGGATCGGGCAAGACCAGCCTGCTGCGGGTGTTGCTCGGACAGCAGTCACTGTCAGCCGGTTCGGCGGAAGTCGCCGGTGCTCCGCCGGGCAAGGCCAACCACCGACTCGGCTACATCCCACAGCAGCGCTCCCTCGACACCCGCCTGGTGCTGCGCGGTCGCGACCTGGTCGGGCTCGGGCTCGACGGACACCGTTGGGGTGTTGGACTGCGCGGCCGCGCGGCACGGCGCCGGCTGGTGGACAACGTCCTCGCGGAGGTTGGTGCCACCGGGTACGCCGACAAGCCGGTAGGCCTGCTCTCCGGCGGCGAGCAACAGCGGCTCAGGGTGGCCCAGGCCCTTCTCGCCGATCCGGAGCTGCTGCTGTGCGACGAACCGTTGCTGTCCCTCGACCTCGCCCATCAGCGAGTGGTCAGTGAGCTGATCGACACCCGACGTCGAACCTCCGGCACCGCCGTGCTCTTCGTGACTCACGAGATCAATCCGGTGCTGCCCCTCGTCGACCGGGTGCTGTACCTGGTCGACGGCCGGTTCCGGATCGGCACCCCCGAGGAGGTCATGACCTCACGAACCCTGTCCGAGCTGTATCGGACCCAGGTGGACGTGTTGCGGGTGCGCGACCAGATCGTCGTGGTCGGCGCCAACAGCGAGGCACATCACCACTTTCAAGTGGCAGGGGAACGGTGATGGGTGAATACCTGACCGGAACCCTCCAACTGCTGCAGCTGCCGGCCATCCAGACCGCTCTCGTCGCCGCTGCCGTGCTCGGACTTGTCGCCGGGGTGTTGGGGCCTCTCGTGGTCACCAGAAGTATGGCGTTCTCGGTGCACGGCACCAGCGAACTGGCGTTCACCGGGGGCGCGGCAGCGCTGCTCGTCGGCCTCAACCCCGGCTACGGGGCCCTGCTCGGTGCGATCGTGGCCGCTGTCGTACTCGGCCTGCTCACAAGAAGGGCCTCCGAACACGATTCGGTGATCGGCGCCGTGCTGTCGTTCGGCCTTGGCGTCGGCGTACTGCTGCTGTCCTTCTACGGTGGCAACTCGGCCAACAAGTTCGGTCTACTCGTCGGCCAGATCGTCGGTGTCGACACCACCAGTGTCGCGCTGCTCACCGGAGCGGCCGTCGCGGTGCTGATCGTCCTGAGTCTGATCTACCGGCCGTTGCTGTTCGCCAGCGTCGACCCCGAGGTCGCTGCCGCGAGAGGGGTGCCGCTCCGGCTGCTTTCCCCGTTGTTCGCCGTGCTCGTCGGTGTGGTGACCGCGCTGGGCGTGCAGACTGTCGGCTCGCTTCTCGTGCTGTCGCTGATGATCACTCCGGCGGCGGCGGCGTGCCGGGTGACGGCGAGCCCGCTGCGGGCGACTGTGCTCTCGGTGGCGTTCGCCGAGCTGGCGGTGCTCGGCGGCATCGTGCTTTCGCTGCTTCCCGGCACACCGGTGAGCGCGTTCGTCACCGGTATCTCGTTCCTGACCTACCTGTGGTGCAGGGTGATCGGCGCGGTGCGGGCGCGCCGGTTCGGCGACCGGCGCGCCCGCACCCTCAGCCCGGCATGACGTCAGGGCACCGTGTCCCCGGTGCCGGCATGGCCCGGTCGGACAGGTAGCGGTCCACGTCGGTCCGCACGCAGTCCGACTGCGAATAGCTGCCGTGGCCGGCGCCTTCGTAGGTGAGCAGGACACTTCCTGGCAACTGGCGGCTGATGTTGGCCGCTCCCCAGTACGGCGTGATCGGATCGTGCATGCTGTTGACCACCAGGATCGGTGGTGCGCCGTGTACCCGCAACGCATGCGGCGGGTCGATGACCGGCCATCCCTGGCAGTCCACGAGCCGGTAGCGGTCAACGTTCGCGATACGCAGGTGGGGAGCGAGTACACCGGCGGTTGTCAGCACCTTCGACAGCTGGGTGTAGTTGTCGACCGTGTAGTTCCAGTCCTGGCAGGTTGCCGCGTCCACGGCGCTGTTGGTGGGCGGTGTGGGTGTGGAGTTCCGCCCGGTTGCGGTTGGTGGCGTGGTCAGGTACTTGGCCAGCTGCTCGCCGAGCGCGGGCCATCCCTGCGCGGGCTTGTAGAGCGACAGGTATGTGCCATAGTCCAGATAGTCACGCTGGTCCCCGGTGAGTTTCGCGCGGATCTTGTCGAAGATCACCGCCACGTCCTGGCCGTGCAGCGCACACGCCGTGTTGTCATGACACCACTTGGCGAAGCGGTCAAAGGCGTCCTCCGCGCTCCTGGTGGCGTCGTACAGGTGGTCCAGCGCGGAACGGGTGTGGTCGATCGTGGCGTCGAGCACCATGGTCCTGATGTGGCTGGGGAACAGCTCCGCGTACTGCTGTCCGATCTCTGTGCCGTACGAGGTTCCGTACCAGTTCAGCGGTTCACCGCCGAGTGCTGTCCGGATTCCTTCCACGTCTCGCGCCACGTCGGCGGCGCTCAGTCGATCGGTACAGGCCGCGGCGGTTTTCTGGTTGTGTGCCAACAGGGCGGCGAACTCTTGTTGGTTGGCCGGGATATCACCGACGGTGGCCTGGTCGTCGGCGGGAGCGGGACAGTGCAGTGGCGGACTCGAGGCAATGCCGCGAGGGTCGAAGCCGACGATGTCGAAACGGCTGCGCAGTTCGGGTGAGAACGGGAAGAACTCCGGGTGCAGCACCACTTGCGTGCCGGACACGCCGGGGCCGCCTGGGTTGATCAGCAACGCACCGACTCGGTGCGCCGTGTCGGTGGCATTGCGCCTGACCAGTGCGAGCGTCATCATCGGCCCGTCCGGGCGGGCCCAGTCCGCGGGTACGGTCATGGTCGCGCAGTCGGCCGTGGCGTCCTGCTGGCAGGGCTTTCAGTCCAGTGTGGATGCGTGTGCCGGCATTGGGGGGCCGAGCACCGAGGTGATCGTCATCGCGATCAGGGTGAGCACGGACTTCATGGAGCGATGTTAAGCATGCTTGACATGAGGCTGTCAAGTGTGCTTAACATATAGTGGCATCGGCGCAACGAGCGGGAAGGCCAGGGTGCGATGAGCAACGAGGATGAGGACCTGGTGAGCCCATCCGGCAAGAAGGATGAGCCAGCGTTGGCCAAGGTGATCGGTTACCGAGGCGATGGCGGCTGGATCGGCCGTAAACTCGCCAAGCGGCGCCAAGCTCGGAAGAGTCAGCAAGCCCGACATGACGAGGACAAGCGTCCCTCTGGCGACTGAACGGATCGACTGCCGGGGGGCCGGAAGCAGTACCGCCGCCTCGGTGCGTCGCCGTTTCTTCACATGTTCATGAGGGGTCCTGTCAGATATGGGCATGAACTGGTTCCGTTGGCGCCCGGCGAACCGCGGGTTCGTGGCCGGCATGGCCGGATACGTGCTCTACGTCGCCGTGGTGTCCGTCGCGCTCGGGTCGCTGAACTATCAGCCCCCGCTCCTGGTCGGTTGCCTGCTGGCTCTGCCTGCCATCACCCTTGCCGGCTACGCCCTTGTCAGCCAGTATCGCTTCGTGGCGAGCAGGGAGGGCGTGGAGCGCCACGTCCAGGTCGAGTCGGCGGCACTGGCGTTTCTGAGCACAATGCTCGGCGTAATGACCTACGCCCTGCTGGAGTCTTTCGCTGAACTGCCGGCTCTTTCGTTGTGGTCTGTGTGGGCGTTCGGGATGGTGTCATGGGGGGCTGCGAGTGTGACGCTGCGGCGGAAGTACGGCTGATCGGACGTGCGCAACCGTCTGGCCGACCTGCGTGCCGAACGTCGGTGGACTCAGGAGGAGCTCGGTAAGAGACTCGGTGTCTCCCGGCAGACCGTGATCTCGATCGAGAAGGGCAAGTACGACCCGAGTCTGCCGTTGGCGTTCGGCATCGCAGGCGTCTTCGGCTGCCGCATCGAGGACGTGTTCATACCCGACGAGAACTGAATGAGGTCTCATGCCGGCATTGACGGTCCGGTTTTCTCTCCGGGACGAGGACGCGGCAACGGAGTTCGACGCCCTGGTCGCCGATACTGTGGCGAAAATCAGGATCGAGGAGCCAGGAACACTGGTCTATGCGGTGTCGGCGGTCAGGGATGCGCCCCTGTCACGGGTATTCTACGAGGTCTACGAGAGCCGTGCCGCCTTCGAGGCCCACGAGCGTCAGGATCACGTCAGGCGCTTCCTCAGTGAACGCGAGCGTCATCTGACCGGGGTTCGCGTGGAATTCCTTGACATCCCGAGAGGCAAGGGAATTCCGCCGGCACCCTGATGCACCGTTGCCACCAGGCGCCGTGTCTCCCAAGGAAACCTGATCGACCGAGTCTAGAACTGGTAGTACAGGAAGGGGCTGAAAGTGCCGGAGGCCAGCAGGATCGCGGCGTAGGGCAGACCGAACACCATCACGGCGAGCCGCAGGCCGAACGCGGTCCGGCTGCGCGAGGATTCCAGGAGCGGGCCGGTCACCTGATCGGCGGGCAGAAAAACGATGGTCGTCGCCAGCAGCAGGATCAACAGACGCTGGTGGGTCAGTGCCTGGCCGACGACGTCGCCGACCCCGACGAAGTCCGGGAGCAGCATGTGGCCGAGAATGGTGCCGGCCTGATCGATGTTGTTGGCGCGGAACAACACCCAACCGACCACCACGAGCAGCATGGTGCCGGCTCTTCGGGTAATCCGCGCCCACTGTGCCGCCGGCGCCGCGCCAATCTGGTATCCACGTTCCACGATCAGCAGTGCGCCGTGGAACAGGCCCCACACCAGGAAAGTCCAATTCGCGCCGTGCCAGAAGCCGGTGAGCACGAAGACGATGAACAGGTTTCGATACGTTTTGTTGACCCCGTGCCGGTTGCCACCGAGTGGGATGTAGACGTAGTCGCGGAACCACCGGGACAGCGACATGTGCCACCGTCGCCAGAACTCGGTGATGGTGACCGAGGAATACGGCCGCGCGAAGTTCTCCGGCAACCGGAACCCGAGCATCCTGCCGAGCCCGATCGCCATGTCCGAGTAGCCGGAGAAGTCGTAGTACAGCTGCATCGTGTACCCGATAGCGCCGAGCCAGGCGATGGCGAAGGTCATGTTCTGTGTGCTGGTGTCGAAACAGGCGGTGACAAGTGGCCCGAGCGAATCGGCGATGATCGCCTTCTTGCTCAAGCCGAGCGCGAACCGGGGAAAACCGGCCGCGATGTCGTCGAGCCGGTGCTGCCGCGGCTGCGGCAGCTGGTCGGCGATCTCGCGGTACCGCACGATGGGACCGGCGATAAGTTGCGGGAACATCGCGATGTAGGCGATGAACGACATCGGGTCGCGCAACGCCGTGCGTTCACCGCGATAGATGTCCACCACGTAGGAGATGTGGTGGAACGTGAAGAACGAGATACCGATGACCTGCGCGATCTGCACGACCTCGACGCCCCCGCCGAACAGCCTGGCGACGGCGTCGACCTGCGCGGTGGCGAATCCGGCGTACTTGAACACCACGAGGCAGCCGAGGTCCACGCCGACCGTGCCGATCAGCAGCGCCCTGCGGTCGGCCGCGGTCAGTCTGTCCTTCTCGAGCAGGAAGCCTGCGCTGTAGTTGATCGCCATCAGGCTCAGCAGCAGCAGCGTGCCCACACCGGCACCGGCCGCGTAGAACAGCAGACTCGACACGGCCGCGACGCCATTGCGCCAGCCGCGCGGAGTCGCCAGCAGGGCGACGAGTACGACGGGGACGAAGTACCACAGGAACAGCGGGCTGGCGAATGACATTCGACGGCCTCAGATCACCGGGCCGACCGACGGCGGTGACTAACCACCGTACGTGACCGATGGGCTCGCGTCCTCGCGCGCTCGCTCATGTCGATCAGGTCCTGCCGGCGAGTCTGCGCCGTCTGGCCACCTCGGCGAGCACCACCGCCGCGGCGACGGAGGCGTTGAGCGACTCGATGCCCGCCGCCATCGGGATCGAAACCGTCTGGTCGCAGGTTTCGCCGACCAGACGCGACAGTCCGCGTCCCTCGGAGCCGACCACGACGACAAGTGGTTGTGTGGCCAACTCCAGTTCGTCGGTACTGGCCTGGGCATCAGCGTCCAAGCCGACGATCAGGAGCCCTCGGGTGGCACAGTCCTTGAGGGCGCGGGTCAGGTTGGTGGCGATGGCGATGGGCATCCTGGCAGCGGTGCCAGCGCTGGTGCGCCACGCGACAGCCGTGATCGACGCGCTGCGCCGTTGTGGCAACAACACGCCGTGCGCACCGAAGGCGGCGGCGGACCGCACCACGGCGCCGAGGTTGCGCGGATCGGTCACTCCGTCAAGGGCGACCAGCAGCGGTGGCTCACCGGACTGGAAGGCCGCGTCGAGCACGTCGTCGGGATGGGCATACGTGAACGGAGGCACCTGCAAGCCGATGCCCTGGTGCATAGCCCAACCAGTGATCCGGTCCAGTTCTCCTCGTGCCACCTCGAGCACGGAGATTCCGCGGTCGGCCGCCAGCTGGACGGCTTCGGTGACTCGGTCGTCGGCATCGATCCCGATCGCCACGTACAACGCCGTTGCCGGCACGCCAGCGCGAAGGCACTCCAACGCCGGGTTGCGTCCGGCCACCGTCTCAGGTCCGGCCGTGGCCTTCTGCCGCTGCTTGCGTGCGGCGTCCGCACGGTTGACCGCCGCGATCGCCTTGCGCTGTGCGGGGTGACCGGTGCGCGCACTGGCCTTGGGTGTCGGCCCCTTGCCTTCCAGCCCTTTGGATCGCTGACCGCCGGAGCCGACGACGGCACCCTTCTTGGTGCCAGGCTTGCGCATCGCGCCACGCCGTTTCGAGTTGCCGGCCATCAGTTGTCCTTCAATGTCCATAGTGGACCGTCAGGGGTGTCCTCGACGGTGATCCCCGCCATGAGCAGGCGGTCGCGCAACAGGTCCGAGGTGGCGAAGTCGCGTCCCGTACGCGCGCGTTGGCGCTCTTCGAGCAGATGCTCCACCAGTACGCCGAGCGCCCGGTCGGCACCGCGTTCCCCGGCGGGAGACGACGACCAGTGGGGCGCCAAGGGATCCAAGCCGAGCAGACCGGTCATGGCACGCACCGAGCCCGCGGCGGCGCGGGCGGCCGCGTCGTCATGGGCGTCGAGTGCCGCGTTGCCCTCACGGACCGCGTTGTGCACGGCGGCGAGCGCGGTCGGCGTCGCGAGGTCGTCGTCCATCGCCGTGACGAACTCGGTGGCCAGCGTGCCCTGCTCCTCGACTTCTCCGGTGTGCTGACCGACTCGGCGTACGAACGACTCGATCCGACGGTAGGCGGCGACAGCCTCGTCCAGCGCGGCCTGCGAGTACTCGATCGTCGACCGATAGTGCGGACCGACGAGGTAGTAGCGCAGCTCGGGGGCCCGCACCTGGTCGAGCAACGCGGGGATGGCCACCACGTTTCCCAGCGACTTTGACATCTTCTCGCCGCTCATGGTCACCCACGCGCAGTGCATCCAATACCTGGCGAAGCCGTCACCCGCGGCGCGGGACTGGGCCAGCTCGTTCTCGTGGTGCGGAAAGACGAGGTCCTGTCCGCCGCCATGGATGTCGAACTCGGCGCCGAGGTAGAAGGTGGCCATCGCCGAACACTCCAGATGCCAGCCAGGTCGGCCGGAACCCCACGGAGTGGGCCAGCATGGTTCGCCCGGTTTGGCCTGCTTCCACAGCGTGAAGTCGAGCGGGTCGCGTTTCCCTGCGCCGGCTGACTCGCCCTGCCGCATCTGGTCGGGACGCTGGCCGGACAGTGCGCCGTAGGAGGGGAACGACGAGACCGAGAAGTAGACGTCGCCGCCTGAGGCGTAGGCATGGCCCCCGTCGACGAGGCGGCGCATCAGCTCGATCATCTGGGGAACGTGTGAGGTGGCACGTGGCGCGATGGACGGCGGCAGGCAGCCGAGTGCGTCGTAGGCGGCCTCGAAGGCGCGCTCGTGCGTCGCGGCCCACTCCCACCACGGTCGGCCGGCCGCCTTTGCCTTCGCGAGCACCTTGTCGTCGATGTCGGTGACGTTGCGCACCATCAGCACGTCAAGCCCGCGATGGAGGAGCCAACGCCGGAGCACGTCATAGTTCAGTACGCCGCGGACGTGACCTATGTGCGGAAGGCCCTGCACGGTGGCCCCACACACGTAGATCGACGCCGTACCGTGCCGCACGGGATGGAACTCCCGCGTGCTCCTGGTCGCCGTGTCGTAGAGGTGAAGGCCCACGCCGGCATGGTACGGGCCCTTGTCCGGCGGAGTTCGTTAGGCCGTGCTACCCGATCCCGTGTGCGGCCAGCACCGACAGCAGGGCGTCGCGCCGCTGTGCCGTTGGGAGCGGGTCGACGATGGCGACCTTGATGCCCAACGACGCGGCCCCGCCGTCGGCCTCCTCGCTGTCGCCGATCATCAATGTGTGCTCAGGCGGCACCCCCAGCCGGGCACAGGCGATGGCGAACAGCTCCGGGTCGGGTTTGACGTGTCCCTCCCGGTAGGACATGACGATCCGGTCGATGAGCCCGGTGGCACCGTGATGGTCGAACACCGCAGTGATGTCCCAGCCGATGTTGCTGACCACCGCGGCCGGAATGCCGGCGGCGCGAACTCGAGTAAGTGCCTCGACCGTGTCGGGATAAGGCTGCCAACTCCCGGCACGGCACATCCTGTCGTACAGCGATTCAGCCATGCCGTGTGCGCTGATCCCGGTCGCACGGAGTGCGGCGACGTACACCGTGCGGTGTATCGCGGCGTCCAGGTCACGCCGGCCCCATGCCTCGTGCAGTTCCTCCGGCAGTCCCGCGGAGATCCCGACAGGGGCGGTGAGCCGACGCATCAGGTCCAACCGGTCGTCCTGGTCCAGCGGCGCGCCCGACCCGCTGGTCAGGCCGTCGAAGACGTCCGCGCCGAACTCGAGCCGGAACAGGGTGCCGGAGAAGTCGAACAGAACGCCCCGTAGCTCCACGTTCGTACGCTATGCGGGGCCGACCGCGGATTCCAGCGAACGTGACGAGTGTCCTTGACAGGATCGAGATCGGAGAACCGACTCGGTGTCGCTGAGATCGCTGCTCGTGGGGAAGGAGGTGATGTTCCTGGGACTAGGACCGTTCGGCCTGGTTCGGCATGATCAAGACGTTGGCGATCGCCGCAACACCCTCACCTCGGCCGGTGAGACCGAGACCGTCCGTCGTCGTCCCAGACACGGAGACAGGACCGCCGACGGCGGCGGAGAGCGCCTCCTCTGCCTGCCGGCGTCGGCTGCCGATCCGCGGTGCGTTGCCTATCACCTGGACCGTCGCGTTTCCCACGACGAATCCGGCCGCCTCGACTCGGCGGCGGACCTCGGCGAGCAGGTCGACACCGTGCGCGCCAGACCACCTCTCCTCGCCGGTGCCGAATACCGCACCGAGATCACCGATGCCGGCCGCGGACAGCAGCGCGTCACACAGAGCGTGTGCGGCGACGTCCCCATCGGAATGTCCCGCACAGCCGTCAACGCCATCCCACCTCAGCCCGGCCATCCAACATTCACGGCCGGGCTCGACGGGATGCACGTCGCTACCGATGCCCACCCTGGGATAACTGGTCACTGGCGCACCTCGGTGAACAGTGCCTCGGCGATCACCAAGTCGATCGGGGTGGTGATCTTCATGGCGTGCGGATGGCCGGGAACAGTGCTGACGGGCTCACCCAACCGCTCGACCAACCCGGCGTCGTCCGTGGACGCGGCACCGGGCAGCGAGTGTGCTCTGCGCAGCAGGTCGACGTGGAAACCCTGCGGGGTCTGCGCCACGCGCAGCGTCGACCTCTCCAGCGTGCCAACCACTTGACCGGCGGCGTCGACCTCTTTGACGGTGTCGGCGACCGGCAGTACGGGCACCACCGCGTTGGCCCCGGCCTCGACGGCCGCTATCACCGACCGGATCACACTGGCCGGGGTGAACGCGCGCGCGGCATCGTGTACCAACACCACCCTGGCGTCGGCCACTCTGGCCACGGCGGCATCCAATGCGATCCGCACCGAATCGGACCGCTCACGACCGCCGTGAACGACGTGC
>JAFAZC010000024.1 GCA_019239965.1 Kutzneria sp.
AAAATCACGGCGAGCGGCTACTTTTTTGCCGTTACGGGCTTTCCGGCGTTGGCCGGCCGATCCTGATGGTTCTGGCACGCCACCATTGTCCTACCAGGCAAGGCGAATCACCCGCAACGACTCACCCTATTACCGAAAGCTCTTTAATTGGTGCACAGTCAGCTGTCGGCTGGCCGATCCTGGCCAGCCGACAGGCGTGACGAATCGTTCAGACGATGAACGCCATCTCGGGGTAACGGGACGATGGCCCGCTGAACAGACCGCTGTCGCGGTGCCGTAGGTGCAGGTCGAAGAAGGCGGTGAGGTACGCCCGCTGTGCCGTCACCGACCGCCCGGGGTCGACCGTGCCCACCAGCGTCTCGACCTGTTCGCGGGAAATGACGCTCTGGTCGGCCAGTTTGTGCCAAATCACTTCGTAGTCGGTGTAGCTCATGTGTCGTCCATCGACCATCAGCAGGTCGCGCTTCCATCCCCGTTGGCTGCTCCAGAACTGTGGCCACGACCGGTCCATCGTGCTGAGGTGGGTGTGTTGGCTCAGTGCACCGGTTGCTGGATCTGTCACCGTCTCGGCTCCCATCAACAGAAACGGCCGGGGCAAGCCATGCCGGACGACCTCACCCGGCAGGTACGGGTGGTCGGCACTCCCGCCGAGCGAGGACGCCAAAATGCCGTCGAGATCCACACCGGCACGGATGCGGTGATCCCAATACATCGTTTCCCCAGCGGTGAAACCGCCATAGGAGTGGCCGTACATGCCGACGTCGGCCAGGTCCAGCGCCCCGCGCAGCCCTGCGGGAAGCCGGTGGCCTTCGGCGTCAGGATTGAAGCCGGCGTCGAGCGCCATCAGGGTGTCCAGCACGAATCTGGTGTCGGCCACCCTCGTGTCGATGGCCGCCTTCATCCGCACAGGGTCCGTTGCGTCGATCGGCACCGGGCGTTCCACCCGGCCACCGGGAAACTCAACGGCCGTCTCGTAGGTGTGGTCGATGGTCACCACCGCGTAGCCCCGGCTCGCAAGTTCCTCGACAACGGTGGTACTCGCGGCCCGGCTTACGCCGAACCCCGGGGAGTAGAGCACCACCGGCAGGCCACCGGTGCTGGCGTCGACCGGCGCGCCGAGCCGAGCATCGGTCCGTGCACCGGCCCAGTCCACGCAGCCCTTCGGGATGCCGGCGAAGGTCGCCGCCTGTTCGTCGAGCGCGACCGCGAGACCGGCACCGAACCACGGCGCAGGTGGGTAGCGGTCGGCGTCACGGGTTGGATACCAGAGGCTGACCATGAGTTCTCGCTGGTGGTCCGCCTTCCAGGGATCTCGACGGAAATGGTCGACCAGATGGAGCTGGGCGACGCCGACCTGATGCTCGCCAGTGGGTTTCGGCACGGAGAGTTCGATCGGCACCGCGGGTGCCGCCATCACGCCCGCTGGAGTCGCAAGCGTCAGCGCAGCTGCGAACGCTATCGCCATCAGGCCGAAACATCGCCGCGAAAGGTGTACGGACAAGGCGGTCCTCCCCAGTCGAGCCGAGTCATGCCGGTCGAGGCACGGCACAACCCATTCTGGCATCAGGCGGACGTGCCTGGCCGGTCACCTGTCCATCGCACGCAGGGCCAACCACAGGTCGGCGCGAAGGTCGGCCGAATCCAGACTTCGCCCGAGCAGCCGCTCCACCTTGGCGATCCGGTGTCGCAGGGTGTGCCGGTGCACGCCGAGCCGGGCCGCGGCCGGATCCCACTGGCCGTGATGTCCCAACCATGCCCGCAGCGAGGTGACCAGGTCCCCCCGGCCGTGTTCGTCGTGAGCCAACAACGGCGCCAGGAGTGACTGGGCGAACACGTGTGCCGCGCTGTCCTCGAGGAGGCGCAGGATCCCGTCATCGGCGAGGTTGGTGAACCGTGACACCGCCATGCCCGCTCGTCGTGCCAGGGCAAGGGCTTGGCGTGCCTGTTCGTGTGCCTTCGCGAGGTCGCCGTAGTCGACTGGTTCGGAAACCCCGATATGCGCGCCCGCGATGCCGGTGAGCGTGGCGGGCTCACTGAGCAGCAGCACCACCAGGTCGCCGAGCGCAGCATGGAAGGCGAGTCCGCCGGTGTCCTCCGCGACCTCGATCGCCATGGCCCGTGCCGCTCCACCGACAAGAGCCAATCGCACCGGCGTCGTGGGCAGCTCACCCCATATCTCGGCGACTACCGCACGTGCCAGGTTCGGTTGACCGGCAAGCATGAGCCGCAACAGCCCGGTCCGCAGGCGCTGGTGAGCCGCGCCGAGCACATGCGGCCCGGCCAGTCCCACTGTCAGCAGCGATGCCGCCGTGTTCACCACATGGTGATCGGCCGGTGGAAGCCGACGGGACGTCCCGACCGCGAGGAACCCGTCGACCCGTCGACCGGTGCCGAGAGACTGCACGGCCACCTCGGTACCGGCTAACGTGAAGGTCGAACTGGCCGGTGGACGCCAGGACAGCAGCCGTTCCCGTTCGGGTCGGAGCATCCCGGCGAGATCCGGGTCGCCCGCGCGGCGGCCGCCGCGTGAGTCCAGCAGTACCACCGAGGCGTCCAGCCGCACGGCCAACTGGCGCAGCACCGCGTGGACGCCGTCGGCTCGGGTGGCGGCCGCGGCCAGTGCCTGCTGTGCCTGATAGGCGCGGGTCACGGCGGCGTACTCCTCGGCGGCGACCGCCTTCGCCACGGCCTTGCTGATGGCAATGAACGGAACCTGGCGGGGCACCTCGAGCAGCGGCAGCCCGGCTCCCCGCGCCGCCGTGACCAGCCCGTGCGGAACCTGTGCGCTGCCCAGTCCGATTCCGTAGCCCAGTCCAACCACCCCGGCCGCGCGCAGCCTGTGCACGTACTGGTCCTGAACGGCCCGATCGTCGCCGATTCCGATGCCCGTGGTGAGCAGGAGCTCGCCACCCTCGAGGAAGTCGGTCGGATCCGCGAGCTCGCTGGTGTGCGCCCACAACACCGACCGGTCGAGGTGATCGTCGCCGGCGAGGACCCGCAGCGCCAGCTCGGGGCGCTCCACCAGTCCGGCCAGTGTGGGTGTCACCAGGCATACCTCGACTGTTTGGCGAATACTACGGGGCAAGTTGTCCAAACAGGCTACTTGGCCGACGAGGTGATTCCGACCACCCTGACCCCAACTGTTACTTGGAGGAACCGCCCATGGTTGAGCAACCGACAGGACTCGCCAGCACGCTGGCCAAGCGGCACTTGAGCATGATCGCCATAGCCGGGGTGATCGGTGCCGGCCTCTTCGTCGGCAGCGGTGCGGCCATCCACCAGGCCGGCCCAGGTGTCCTGCTGGCCTACGCGGTCACGGGCGCACTCGTCGTCCTGGTGATGCGGATGCTTGGCGAAATGTCGGCGGCGACTCCGGAAACCGGCTCGTTCTCCGCCTACGCCGAGCGCGCCATCGGGCCGTGGGCCGGGTTCACCATCGGCTGGCTGTACTGGTGGTTCTGGGTGGTCGTGCTCGGCGTCGAGGCCACTGCGGGCGCCACGATCGTGCACCGCTGGGCTCCCGGTGTGCCCCAGTGGACCTGGGCGCTGGTGCTGATGATGTTGCTGACGGCGACGAACCTGTTCTCCGTGCGCTCCTACGGCGAGTTCGAGTTCTGGTTCGCCTCGATCAAGGTGGCCGCGATCACCGTGTTCCTGGTAGTCGGGATCGTCGCGATATTGGGTCTGCTACATGGATTTCCCTCACCAGGCTTGAACAACCTGGTTGGGCGGGGTGGATTCCTGCCCAACGGTGCTCCGCCGGTGTTCGCGGCCATGCTCGTCGTGGTGTTCTCCTTCTTCGGAGCCGAAATCGCCACCGTCGCGGCAGGGGAGTCCGCCGACCCCGGACACGCCGTGCGTTCAGCCGTGCGTTCGGTGGTCTGGCGGATCCTGGTCTTCTATCTGGGGTCCATCGCGATCGTTGTGACGCTGCTGCCCTGGGACGACGCTGGGGTGGCGAAGAGCCCCTACGTCGCCGTGCTCGACCGTATCGGGTTGCCGGGCGCCGGTGTCGTGATGGACGCCATCGTGCTCACCTCAGTGCTGTCGTGCCTGAACTCCGCGCTGTACACATCGTCCCGGATGGTCTTCTCCCTGTCGACCCGCGACGAGGCGCCTGCATTCCTCGGTCGGATCACCCGGCGTGGCGTGCCGGCGGCCGCGGTGTTGGTATCCACTGTGGTGGGTTTCGTGACAGTCGTGTTCAACTTCGTGTCCCCGGACACGGTGTTCCTGTTCCTCACCAACTCCTCCGGTGCGGTGGCGGTGTTCGTGTGGTTGGTCATCGCCTTCTCCCAACTGCGGATGCGCCGCAAGCTGGAACGCGAGGCGCCGGAGCGGCTGACGCTGAAGATGTGGGGCTATCCGTACCTGACCTGGGTGGCGATCATCGCGATGGTCGCGCTGCTCGGTGGAATGCTGACGGACCCCGACGCCCGCACGCAGCTGGCGCTCAGCCTCACCGTCGGGGTCGTTGTCCTCGCGGTCGCGCTGCTGCGTCAGCGTCTGTCGGCAACCAACTCGGGAAGGAGTGATGATGTCGTCGTCGGCGATTCCGACCGCCCGCAAGCTCGTCACTGACATCCCGGGTCCCCGCTCGCTCGCCGCGCAACGGCGCAGGCTCGATGCCGTGGCAGGCGGAGTCGGCAGCGTGCTTCCGGTGTTCGTCCGCGAGGCCGGTGCCGGGCTGCTGCACGATGTCGACGGCAACTGTCTGATCGACCTCGGTTCGGGAATCGCGGTCACTAGCGTCGGAAACGCCGCGCCGGAAGTCGCCGCCGCAGTCAGGGAGCAGGTGACCAGGTTCACCCACACCTGCTTCATGGTCACTCCGTACGAGAGCTATGTCGAGGTCTGCGAGGAGCTCGCGGATCTCACACCGGGAACACACGCGAAACGCTCGGCGCTGTTCAACTCCGGAGCCGAGGCGGTCGAGAACGCAGTGAAGATCACCAGACATGCCACCGGTCGGCAGGCTGTCGTGGTGTTCGACCATGCCTACCACGGGCGTACGAACCTGACGATGGCGCTGACCGCCAAGAACATGCCTTACAAGCACCGGTTCGGGCCGTTCGCGCCCGAGGTTTACCGGGTACCGCTGTCCTATCCGATGCGTGACCCGGCCGGGCTGACCGGTGAGCTGGCCGCCGCGCGCGCGATCGACCAGATCGACAAACAGATCGGTGCGGACAACGTCGCCGCCGTGTTGATCGAGCCGATCCAAGGTGAGGGCGGGTTCATCGTGCCGGCACCGGGATTCCTGCCCGAGCTCGCACGTTGGTGCACCGAACGCCGGGTGCCCCTGATCGCCGACGAGGTGCAGACTGGGTTCTGCCGCACCGGTGCGTGGTTCGCGTGCGAGCACGAGAAGGTGGTGCCCGATCTGATCGTCACGGCCAAGGGGATCGCCGGTGGTCTGCCGCTTGCCGCGGTGACAGGCCGAGCGGAGCTGATCGACGCGGTGCACGTCGGCGGACTCGGTGGCACCTATGGCGGGAATCCGGTGGCCTGCGCGGCCGCGCAGGCCACCATTCGCGTCATGCGGGACCGCGACCTCGCCTCGGCCGCGCGACGTATCGAAGGCCACTGCCTACCACGATTGCGTGAATTGGCGTCGAGGTTTCCGGTGATCGGTGATGTTCGGGGGCGTGGCGCGATGCTCGCGCTGGAGCTGGTGCGGCCCGGCACCGTCGAGCCTGATCCGGAACTGACTGGTGCGGTCGCCAGGGCCTGTCACGCGCGGGGCGTCGTCGTCCTGACCGCCGGCACCTACGGCAACGTGTTGCGCTTGCTGCCGCCGCTGGTCATCCCGGAAGGGGTGCTCACCGAGGGGCTCGACGTGCTGGCGGAGGTGTTCACGGAGGTGGCCGGCCCTCGATGAACGGGTGCGGCCGGCGTCGGCGAAACAAGAAGTCGTCTGTCGCCCTGTGATGTCCACAAAGGTCACATCGGAGTGCGAAGCGAGGTCAGGGCCAAGGAGTTCATGCTCGCGTCTGGGTATATCCATAATGGACGAAACAACGCATTATGGTACGGGGTTTGGATTCGTGCCCACTATAGTCACCTGAAAGGGTCGATTTCCGTCCGGTTGGGTGGCAAATGTTGCTGGTACCCGCCTGACTCATCAAAATTCCACTTTGGCCGAAGTATGCCGATTCAGGAGAATTCTGATGCGTCGTTATCTTGTCCTGTTCGCTACAACCGGGATGATGGTCGCCGGTCTGCTTGGCGCCACCGGCAGCACTGCGCTGGCCACCGGAAGCGACGAGCCGCCGGCCGCGGTGTCCACGTCCTCTTCCCAGACGGACGCCGATGCTGTGACGGATGGCACCTCCCAGACCGATGCCAACCCGGCGACGGACGTGCTCTCGCAGTCCGACACGGGCGTCGGCTCGGTGCCCAATGTCGACGTCCCGATGGACACGTTCCCATCGACGGGCATCGATTCAACGAATGCCGATTCGGGCACCGGCATCGATTCCCCGGCCGTGGGTACGAATGCCGCCGCGCCGCTGGTGTCGGTGACGACCTCGCCGCTGGGCGTCTTCGTCGGTGGTTCGCCGGTTGCCGTGGTGTCCTCGGGCCCGAACGATGGGGAGGGCGCCTCGGCGGCCGCCGCGCCGCTGGTGTCGGTGACGACCTCGCCGCTGGGCGTCTTCATCGGTGGCTCGCCGGCTGACGCCGGTACTGGCGTGAACGTTGGCACCGGTGCCGGCACCGGCGTGAACGCTGGTACTGACACCGGTGTGAATGCCCACGCCGGCAGTGGTGCCAGTGGCCTGCTGGTCTCCATCAGCCTCTGAGCCGGACTGATTCCTTGTCCCGTCTGACCTCCACGGAGGTCAGACGGGACAAGTGCTTTTCTGCCTGTTAAGGACCGAGACCACCGCGCCTCCCGCGTTGACCGGTTCGGCGCCGACGACCCACGGTGCCCGCCGTCGGGTGTACCGCCGCTCGGTGATTGCGCAGCGGCCTAGCCGCGAGAACGTCCTGAACAGTGCCGTGTCGGTGGCGGGCAAGGTACGGGACTACGGGACCGGTTGGAATTCTCGCCGACCGTTGCGGAGGACGAGCTCCGGGACTTGGCGCTGCGGTCGGACAAGGCTCGCCAGGCCCTGCACGGTGTGGCGGTCCAGACGGTGATCGTACGGGCGCCGGACTGGGTGAACATCGTTCCGAGCAAAGCCTGACCGCGTTCGATCGGTTACGGGATCAGAGGTATTCCCGACGAGCTTGGGCTTCCCGCGCCGGTGACAGTCGCTGCGGGCCCGACGATCGATTCCTCAAATATCGTCCTAAGTGGACTATGTTGTGAATGTTCACGATGTACCCCCATCCACATGGTTTGGGAACCACCAGACGGGGATCGTTCGGATCCCACAGCCGAGACTTGAGACGTTTCGCGGTTGACTCGCGCCAGTGATGGGGCAGGCCCTCGGCCCGCCTGCGTCGTGACGTCGGTCCCTGCTTCAACTCGTGTTTGCCCATGAGTGTCTTCCTGCCGAGGCGAATTCGGTCGACGGTGATGATGCCGCGTGGGTTGTTCCCTTGTCCGAGCGAAAATATGCCGTGACTTCACTACGGCTTGGTCAAGAATCGGCGCGCCATGCCGACCAGCTCGGGGGTGGCCGAGGGAACCGAGTCCGGTCACCGCCGCCAGGCTGGTCACGTCCTTCTCCGGTGCCCCGATCCCGCTTCGCGCCGCGCATGAGGATGTCCGTGCCGTCGTCGACGAGCACGACCGCGTCCACGCCCAGCCGTGCATCAGCACCCGGGAGGACTTCAACCGGTCGAACAACGGCGGCTCGACCAACGTGACACGGGGCACGCGAACGGCACGAAAGGCCGACAGAACCGGCCAGGGAGTGCACGGAGGTCAATCCGCAAGCGTTCTACCAGGGAGAACGCGGTGGAGCGGGTGACCGGGATCGAACCGGCATGACCAGCTTGGAAGGCTGGGGCTCTGCCATTGAGCTACACCCGCGCGCCCCCGTTGGACGGGGTATGTGCCAGAGCTTACCGGGTCGCGCTACGCTGCTGCCGGGCACCACCAGAAAACGGTGCCGCGGGGTGTGGCGCAGTTTGGTAGCGCACTCGCTTTGGGAGCGAGGGGCCGTGGGTTCAAATCCCGCCACCCCGACAGACGGTGCGGGACGTCTCCGTTCGCGGTGCGTGCGAACGGTATGTCCCCCGTGGCCGTTTCTGGGGCCGCCTCCGGGCCTCCGGAGACGCGGTGCACGGGGGAACACCGGAACGGCTACGTACGGCCCGCGGGCCGCGCTCGGGAAGGCTCACCTAGAATCGGCGGCATCCCGGGGTACCTGTCGCTGCGCCGGGTCATTCACCCAAGCCGTTGTTCGTACGAGGAGACCACGTTGAAAAGCACCGTCGAGCAGCTGAGCCCGACGAGGGTCCGGATCAACGTCGAGGTGCCGTTCGACGAGTTGAAGCCGAGCTTCGACCGGGCTTACCGCAAGCTCGGCCAGCAGGTCCGCATCCCCGGCTTCCGGCAGGGCAAGGTTCCTGCCCGGGTCCTCGAGTCGCGGATCGGCCGCGCTCCGGTCCTCGACGAGGTGGTCAACGAGACCATCCCGGCGAAGTACCTCGAGGCGGTCAACGCGGGTGAGGTGCGTGCCCTCGGCCGCCCCGACATCGAGGTCACCCGGCTCGAGGACGGCGATCTACTCGCCTTCACCGCCGAAGTCGACGTCCGGCCCGAGATCACCGTTCCCGCGTTCGGTGAGCTGTCGGTCACCGTCGACGAGGTCGAGACCACCGAGGCCGAGGTCGACACGCAGCTGGACCAGCTTCGGGCCCGGTTCGGCACGCTGCACGGCGTGCAACGCCCCGCCAAGTCCGGTGATTTCGTGGTCATCGACCTGTCGGCCACCGTGGACGGGGCCGAGGTCGAAGAGGCGCGCACCACCGGCCTGTCCTACGAAATCGGCTCCGATCAGCTCGTCGAGGGCATCGACGAGGCCCTCATCGGAGCGACGGCGGGCGAGACGAGGACCTTCACTACCAAGCTGGTGGCCGGCGAGTTCGTCGGTCGCGACGCTGAGGTCGAGGTGGTCGTGGACACGGTCAAGGAACGCGAGCTCCCCGACCTCGACGACGACTTCGCCCAACTGGCCAGCGAGTTCGACACCCTTGACGAGCTCAGGGCGGACCTGCGCACGCGGCTGGGACAGGTCAACAGGATGCAGCAGGGCGTGCAGGCCCGTGACAAAGTGCTCGACGCTCTGCTTGAGGCGACCGAGGTGCCGCTGCCCGACGCGGTCGTGACCGCCGAGGTCGAAAGCCGCAAGCATGACGCTGTTCACGTCTTCGAGCACGATCAGGAGCGCTTCGACACGTGGTTGGCCGACAAGGGCCAGACCACCGAGGAATTCGACGCGGAGCTGCGCTCGGCAGCTGAGCGGGCCGTCAAGACCCAGTTGGTGCTCGACGCGATCGCCGACGCCGAAAAGGTTCAGGTCGCCGACGCCGAGTTCTCCGAGCGCATCATCTACCAGGCTCAGCGTATGGGGATCAGCCCGGAGGACTATGTCCAGCGCGCACAGCAGGCGGGTCAACTCGGTGCCATCTTCGCCGAGATCCGGCGCGGCAAGGCCCTCGCGTCGGTCGTCCGCCAGGCCGTCGTCACCGACACCGCCGGTGCCGCCGTGAGTCTCGAGGAGCTGTTCGGCACGGGACAGGACACCGCGACAGTGTCCGAACAAGCCTCGGCGGAGCAGGCCACCGAGCAGAAGTGAAGCCCTGAGCGAACGTGGACGGTACCGGGCCTTCGGTGCCGTCCACGTTCGTTAGGGTCAAGGACAGGACACAGCCCATGGCAGCCAGTGGCCAGCCGGGTCGAGAAGTGACAAGCGACGCCAGGAGTCATCAGTGAGCCAGTACCAGCCACTCCAGTCCCGCTACATGCTGCCGTCGTTCGTCGAGCGCACCAGCTACGGGGTCAAGGAATCCAACCCGTACAACAAGCTCTTCGAGGAGCGGATCGTCTTCCTCGGGGCGCCGGTCGACGACACCTCGGCCAACGACATCATCGCGCAGCTGATGTATCTCGAGTCCGTCGACCCTGACCGCGACATCACTATGTACATCAACTCGCCCGGTGGTTCGTTCACCTCGCTGATGGCGATCTACGACACCATGCAGTACGTGCGGCCGGACGTCGTCACGTTCTGTGTCGGTCAGGCCGCCTCGGCGGCCGCGGTGCTCCTGGCCTGCGGTACCCCGGGCAAGCGCTATGGGCTGCCGAACTCCCGGATCCTGATCCACCAGCCGTCCACCGAGGGGATGCACGGCCAGGTGTCGGACCTGGAGATCCAGGCGCGGGAGATCGAGCGGGTGCGGACCGCGCTGGAGACCATCCTGGCCCGGCACACCAACCGGTCTCCCGAGCAGGTGCGTGAGGACATCGATCGGGACAGGATCCTGACCGCCGAGGAGGCGAAGATCTACGGGATCATCGACGAGGTCCTGCCCTATCGGAAGCTTTCCAGCCAGGTGTGAGGTGGACAGCGGTCCGGACGACACGCCGATCATCACGTCTTGACGTCTGAATCGGCATCGGCCGGGCACGCTTGTCCTCCCACTTACCGGCACGGGCGGGTACCGTCGAGGGCAGTGCGAGCGACCCGCCCGGTAGGTAAGGGTCGAGCCATCGGGACAGCCAGGTGTGCCAGGCCTCACGGCACACCGGAGGGGACAGGGGTCAGCGGTCATGGCGCGTATCGGTGACGGCGGGGACCTGCTCAAATGCTCTTTCTGCGGGAAGAGCCAGAAGCAGGTGAAGAAGCTCATTGCCGGACCCGGTGTGTACATCTGCGATGAGTGCATCGACCTCTGTAACGAGATCATCGAAGAGGAGCTGGCCGAGTCCGGGGAGGTCAAGCTCGACGAGCTGCCCAAGCCGGCCGAGATCCACGACTTCCTCGACCAGTACGTGATCGGCCAGGACGACGCCAAGCGCACCCTGTCGGTTGCGGTCTACAACCACTACAAGCGGATCCAGGCCGCCGACCGGGGCCGTGACAGCCGAGACGATGGCGTTGAGCTGGTCAAATCCAACATCCTCATGCTCGGCCCGACCGGCTGCGGCAAGACCTATCTGGCCCAGACACTGGCCAAGCTGCTCAACGTGCCCTTCGCCATCGCCGACGCCACCGCGCTGACCGAGGCCGGATACGTCGGTGAAGACGTCGAGAACATCCTGCTCAAGCTGATTCAGGCCGCCGACTACGACGTCAAACGAGCCGAAACCGGGATCATCTACATCGACGAGGTCGACAAGATCGCCCGAAAGAGTGAAAATCCGTCGATCACCCGAGACGTCTCCGGTGAGGGCGTCCAGCAGGCGTTGCTGAAGATCCTCGAGGGCACCGTCGCCAGCGTCCCCCCTCAGGGCGGGCGCAAGCACCCACACCAGGAGTTCATCCAGATCGACACGACCAACGTGCTGTTCATCGTCGCCGGTGCCTTCGCCGGCCTCGAGCGGATCATCCAGGACCGGGTCGGCAAGCGGAGCCTGGGCTTCGGCGCCGAGATCCGGTCCAAGGCCGAGATCGACGCCTCCGACGTGTTCGGCGACACGATGCCGGAGGATCTGATCAAGTTCGGCCTGATCCCCGAGTTCATCGGCCGGCTGCCCGTCGTCGCCAGCGTCACCAACCTGAACAAGGTCTCCCTCGTCAAGATCCTCACCGAGCCGCGCAACGCGATGGTCAAGCAGTACCAGAAGCTGTTCGAGATGGACGGCGTCGAGCTGGAGTTCACCAAGACAGCACTGGAAGCCGTCGCTGACCAGGCGATCCTGCGCGGTACTGGCGCCCGTGGCCTTCGGGCCATCATGGAGGAGGTGCTGCAGCCGGTGATGTACGACATCCCGAGCCGCACCGACGTCGCCAAGGTCGTGATCACCGAACAGACCGTGCGGGAGAACGTGAACCCGACGATCGTGGCTCGCCAGCCGACGCGGCGCGAGCGCAGGGAGAAGTCAGCCTGACTGGTCGGATTCGGCGACCACCTCGGCGATCTCCGCCGGACCGAACCCGAGCCACCGCAGCACCGATTCGGTGTGCTTACCCACCGCGGGCACCGTCGGCGTTGGCGTGGGCCAGGTGTCCACCGGTGGCCGGAGCATGGCCACGGACCCCCCAGGGACCGGCACTGTGCGGATCCGGTCCCTGGCGACCAGCTGGGGGTGCGAGACAAGGTCGATGACCCGGCGGGTGCGCGCGGCCGGCACATCGGCGGCGTCAAGCGCAGCCAGGAGATCGTCGGCCGACATGCCCTTGAAACACGCGCGCAGCTCGGAGTGCAGCTCCTCGCGGTGCGCCACCCGGTCGGCCACCGTGGCGAACCGGCGGTCCTCGGCGATCTCGGCCCGGCCAAGCACCTCGGAGCACAGCCGCCGCCACTGGCCCTCGTTCTGCACGGCCAGGTGCACCGTGCCCCCGTCCGCGCAGCCGAAAGGGCCGTATGGCGCGATGGTGGGGTGGTGCGCACCGTGCCGCGCCGGCACCTGGCCGGTGCCCGCCGCGTACAGCAGGGGCTGGTGCATCCACTCCGCCAGCGCGTCAAGCAGCGACAGCCGCAGCGTCGCGCCCTGACCGGTGCGCTGCCGGCACAGCAGCGCCGCGAGGACGGCGGCGTGCAGCTGGACCCCGGCGGCGATATCGGCGATCGAGATCCCCGCTCTGGCGCTGACCTTCCCGTCACCGGTCAGGTCGATCAGCCCGACCTCGGACTGGATCAGCGCGTCGAAAGCCTTGCGCCCCCCGTACGGCCCGCCCTCCCCGTAACCGGACAGCTCGCCGACCACGAGGGCGGGACGGGTGGCCCGCAGCGTTTCGGCGTCAAGGCCGAGTCGTCGTGCCGCCGGGGGAGAGAGGTTGCACAACACCACATCGGCCCGGCCGATCAGCGCGCCGAGCGCCCGGCGCCCACTGGGCCGCTTGAGGTCGAGGCAGAGGGACTCCTTGCCCCCGTTGACCCACGCGAAGTAGGAGGACACCCGGCCGCAGGCGGTGTCGTAGTCACGGGCGAAGTCGCCGCGGCCCGGCCGTTCGACCTTGATCACGCGGGCGCCCAGATCGGCGAGCAGCCGAGACGCGTAAGGCACCGCGACGGCCTGTTCGATGGCGACCACCAGGACACCGTCGAGGGGGCTCACGTGACGGGCCCACTGATCCGCTCGGCGCCGGCATAGACGTTCATCGACTCGCCGCGCAGGAAACCGACCAGGGTCATGCCCTGCTCCCTGGCGAGCTCGGCGGCGAGCGAGGACGGCGCCGACACCGCCGCCAGCACCGGCACCCCCGCCATCGACGCCTTCTGGACCAACTCGAACGATGCCCGCCCCGACACCATCAGCACGCATCCCCGCAGCGGCACCCGCTCGGTCTGCACGGCCCAGCCCAGGACCTTGTCAACGGCGTTGTGCCGGCCGACGTCCTCGCGGACCACCAGCTGTTCGCCATCGGCCGTGAACAACCCGGCGGCGTGCAGTCCGCCCGTCACCTCGAAGACCTCCTGCGCGCTGCGCAGCGCACCGGGCAGTGCCGTCAGGGTCGCGGCCGACACCCGGCACCGGTCGTCGGCGGGGGAGAACCGGGTGCGCAGTCTCACGGCGTCCAGCGCGGCCTTCCCGCACACCCCGCACGAGGACGTGGTGTAGAAGTTGCGTGCCACGCCAACATCCGGCCTGGGCACTCCGGCCGCGAGCGTCACGTCGAGCACGTTGTAGGTGTTGCGCCCGTCCGGTCCGGTTCCCGAGCAGTACCTCGCGGTTCGGACGTCGGTGCGGTGGCCGATTACGCCCTCGGTCAGCAGGAAGCCGTGCGCGAGTTCGACATCGCTGCCGGGTGTGCGCATGGTGACCGCGAGCGGGCTCGCGTCGACACGCAGTTCGAGCGGCTCCTCGACGGCGAGCGTGTCTGGCCGGCGGCGTTGCGTGTCGCCCGTGAGCCTGACCACAGGGGTGCGTACCGTCACCCGCCCCATCAGCGGGTTGGTTCTTCCGTGGGCACCCCGAGGCCGGAGGTGATCGGATCGAGCCGGACGATGACGGCTTTGGAGGTCGGGGTGTTGGATGTCAGGGCAACCGAATCCAGCGGCACCAGCGCGTTGGCCTCCGGGAAGTAGGCGGCCGCGCAGCCCCGCGCGGTGGGGTAGGACACCACCCGGAACCGCGCCGCGCGGCGCTCGGTCACCGCCGTGCCGTCGGGCCACTCGCTGACGAGGTCGACCAGCCAGCCGTCGGCGATACCGAGGTCGGCGAGGTCCTCCGGGTTGACGAACACCACCCGGCGGCCGTCCCGAACGCCGCGATAGCGGTCATTCAGGCCGTAGATCGTGGTGTTGTACTGGTCGTGGCTGCGCACGGTCTGCAGGATCAGCCGGCCGGGCGGCAGCTTGATCAGCTCGACGGGGTTGACCGTGAAGTTCGCTTTCCGAGTTTCGGTCGGGAACTGCCGGGAGTCCCTCGGCGGATGCGGCAACACGAAACCGTCCGGCTCCCGCACCCGTGCGTTGTAGTCGGCACATCCCGGTACGACACGGGCGATGCTGTCGCGAACGCGGTCGTAGTCCCGCTCCAACTCCGCCCACGGCACGCGGTGATCGGCACCAAGCACCGCGCACGCCAGCCGGCACACGATCGACACCTCCGAGAGCAGGTGCCGGCTGGCCGGCGCGAGTCGGCCGCGCGAAGCGTGCACCACGGACATGGAATCCTCGACGGTGACGAACTGCTCACCGCCGTCCTGGTTGTCGCGTTCCGTCCGGCCGAGGGTCGGCAGGATCAGCGCGGTCCTGCCGTGCACCACGTGGGAACGGTTCAGTTTGGTGGACACGTGCACGGTCAGCTCGCAGGACCGCAGGGCGCGCTCGGTGACCTCGGTGTCCGGCGTGGCCGCCGCGAAATTTCCGCCGACGGCAAGAAAGACCTTGGCCTTCCCGTCGCGCATGGCCCGCACCGCGTCGACCGTGTCATAGCCGTGCTCGCGGGGGGCCGTGATCCCGAACTCCCGGTCGAGTGCGTCCAGGAAGGAGCCCTTCGGCTTCTCGTAGATCCCCATCGTGCGGTCACCCTGCACGTTGGAGTGGCCGCGGACCGGGCACACCCCGGCACCCGGTTTTCCGATCATTCCGCGCAGCAGCAACACGTTGACCAGTTCACGGATGGTGGGCACCGACTGCTTGTGCTGGGTGAGCCCCATGGCCCAGCAGATGATCGTCCGCTCCGACCCGGCCAGCATCCGCCCCACCTTGGCGATCTGCTCGCGAGCCAGCCCGGTCGCGGCATCCACCTCAGCCCAGTCCAACTGGCGGATGTCCGCGGCGTAGGCGTCGAAGCCATGAGTGTGCTCGGCGATGAACGCCGAGTCGAGCACGGTTCCCGGGGCCGCGTCCTCCGCCGCGAGCAGCAGGTGCCCGAGTGCCCGGAAGAACGCCAGGTCGCCACCCAGCCTGATGTGGCAGAACTCGTCGGCGAGGCGGGTCCCGCGCCCGACGAGGCCACGCAAGTGCTGTGGGTTGTCGAAGTGCAGCAACCCGGCCTCGGGAAGCGGGTTGACCGCGACGATCCTGGCGCCGTTGCGCTTGGCCTCCTCCAACGCGGTGAGCATCCGGGGATGGTTGGTGCCGGGGTTCTGACCGACAACCAGGATCAGGTCGGCCGCGGTGATGTCGGCGAGACTGACCGAGCCCTTGCCGACACCGATGGTCTCGGTCAGCGCCGAGCCGGAGGACTCGTGGCACATGTTGGAGCAGTCGGGCAGGTTGTTCGTGCCGAAGGCGCGGGCGAACAACTGGTAGAGGAAAGCCGCCTCGTTGCTGGTGCGCCCCGAGGTGTAGAAGACGGCCTCATCGGGGCTGGCCAGCTCGCCCAGCCGGTCGGCGATGAGGGAGAACGCCGCGTCCCACCCGATCGGCTCGTAGTGGCCGGCGCCGGGCCGCAGCACCATCGGATGGGTCAGTCGCCCCTGCTGGCCCAGCCAGTAGTCGGTCTTGTCGGCCAGCTCGGCCACCGAGTGCTCGGCGAAGAAGTCCGGATCGACTCGGCGTAGGGTCGCCTCCTCGGCAACGGCCTTGGCACCGTTCTCGCAGAACTCCGCCGTCTTGCGTGAGCCCGGTGGCTCGGGCCAGGCGCAGCCGGGACAGTCGAAGCCGTCGCGCTGGTTGAGCAGCCGCAGCGTGCGCACCGCACGGACGGCCCCCATCTGGTCGACGCTGTGCCGTACCGAGGCGAGCACACCGGGGAGCCCTGCCGCCCGTCGCGCGGGGTCACCGACCTCGAGTCGGGCCTCGTCCACATCCCGCCCGGGAGCCTTGCGTGTCATCGTCCCATTGTCACCGCTGTGGCTGGCACCGGACCAGTCCATCCACCGAGCTACTGACGGTGCCTGAAATGTCGGTGGAGGACCTTCGTAGACTCCAAGGCGTGACCGACACCCTTCCGCAGCGGCGCAGCACCGATCTCCCGGCCTCGTGGAATCCGGCCGAGGTAGAGAGCGGGCTGTACCAGCGGTGGGTGGATCGCGGCTATTTCACCGCCGACGCCGGCAGCGACCGGCCGCCGTTCTGCATCGTCATCCCCCCGCCGAACGTGACCGGCAGCCTGCACATCGGCCACGCGTTCGAGCATTCGCTGATCGACACGCTGGTGCGCCGCGCGAGGATGCAGGGCCACGAGACGCTGTGGCTGCCCGGCATGGACCACGCCAGTATCGCGGTGCATGCCTTGGTGGAGAAGCAGCTCGCCGCCGAGGGCACCAGCCGGCGTGAGCTGGGCCGTGAGGCCTTCGTCGACCGGGTCTGGCAGTGGAAGGCCGAGCACGGCGGCCGGATCCTGGCGCAGATGCGTCGGCTCGGCGACAGCGTCGACTGGACTCGCGAGCGGTTCACCATGGACGACGGGCTCTCCGAGGCCGTGCGGACGATGTTCAAGCGGCTCTACGACGAGGGCCTGATCTACCGTGCCGAGCGGCTGGTCAACTGGTCGCCCGTACTGCGGTCCGGGCTGTCCGACGCCGAGGTGGAGCACCGCGAGGTCGAAGGCGAGCTCGTGTCGATGCGGTACGGAGACGGCGATCGGTCGATCGTGGTGGCCACCACCCGGGTGGAGACCATGCTCGGCGACACGGCCGTTGCCGTGCACCCGGACGACGAGCGCTACCGGCACCTGATCGGCACCGACGTGGAGCTGCCGCTGACGGGGCGGCGCATCCCGGTGATCGCCGACGAACACGTGGACCCGGAGTTCGGCACCGGCGCGGTGAAGGTCACCCCGGCGCACGACCCGAACGACTTCGAGATCGGTCAGCGGCACAGCCTCCCCATGCCGACGATCATGGACGAGCAGGGGCGCATTGCCGGCACCGGTACCGAGTTCGACGGCATGGACCGGTTCGAGGCGCGGGTCGCGGTGCGCGAAGCATTGCGTGCGCAGGGCCGCATCGTCGCGGAGAAGCGGCCCTACCTGCATTCGGTCGGACACTCCGAGCGCTCCAAGGAGCCGATCGAGCCACGGCTGTCGCTGCAGTGGTTCGTCAAGGTCGGCCCGCTCGCCAAGGCGGCGGGGGACGCGGTACGCGATGGCCGGGTGTCCGTCAGCCCGCCGGAGATGGCCAAGCGCTACTTCGACTGGGTGGACAATCTGCACGACTGGTGTATCTCCCGGCAGTTGTGGTGGGGCCACCGGATCCCGGTCTGGTACGGCCCGAACGGCGAGACGGTGTGCGTCGGTCCCGATGAGCAGCCGCCGAGCGGACCTGGCTGGCGCCAGGACGAAGACGTGCTGGACACCTGGTTCTCCTCGGGCCTGTGGCCGTTCTCCACCATGGGGTGGCCGGAGCACACCGTCGACCTCGCCAAGTTCTATCCCACCAGCGTGCTCGTTACCGGATACGACATCCTGTTCTTCTGGGTCGTCCGAATGATGATGTTCGGCCTGCACGCCATGGACGACCAGCCGCCGTTCCGCACGATCGCGCTGCACGGCATGGTGCGCGACCAGTTCGGCAAGAAGATGTCCAAGACCGTCGGCAATGTGGTCGACCCGCTGGACTGGATGGATCGCTACGGTACCGACGCCGTGCGCTTCACGATGCTGCGCGGCGCCAACCCCGGCACCGACGTGCCGATCGGCGAGGAGGCGGTGGATGGCTCGCGCCGGTTCGGCACGAAGCTGTGGAACGCCGCTCGGTTCGCGCTGAGCAACGGGGCCACTGTCGCCCGGCCGGTACCGGACTGGACGGAGCTGACCGATGCCGACCTGTGGATCCTGGACCGGGTCGACACTCTGGTGTCCGAAGTAGACGGATACTTCGAGGACTACGAGTTCGCTAAGCTGACCGAGGCGCTCTACCACTTCACCTGGGACGAGTACTGCGACTGGTATTTGGAGTTGGCCAAGGTCCAACTCGCCGAGGGCGGTGAGCGGGCCGACGCCACGCGTGCCGTCGTCGGGCACGTGCTCGACGTGGTCCTGCGCATGCTGCATCCGCTGATGCCGTTCATCACCGAAGAACTGTGGACGGCACTGACCGGTGGTGAGTCGGTGGTGATAGCGCCTTGGCCTTCGGTGTCCGGCCGGTCGGTCCACACCCTTGCGGCGCAACGGATTTCCTCGGTGCAGAAGCTGGTCACCGAGGTTCGCCGATTCCGGTCCGATCAGGGGCTCAACCCCGGCCAGCGGGTGGCGGCCAAACTGTCCGGAGTAGAGGGTGCTGGCATCATGGGTCAGCTGCCCGCGATCCGCTCGCTGGTCAGGTTGGACGAACCTGGCGACGCCTTCACCGCGAGCGCCTCGCTGGAGGTCGCCTTGACCGGCGGAGTGGTGCTCGTCGAGGTGGACACCTCCGGTGCCATCGACGTGGCCGCGGAGCGCCGCCGGTTGGCCAAGGACCTCGCGGTGGCCGAGAAGGAGCTGGCCCAGTGCCGGGGCAAGCTGGACAATCCGGCCTTTCTTGGCAAGGCGCCTGCTGAGGTGATCGACAAGATCACGGCGCGGCGGGATACCGCGGCCGCCGAGATCGCCCGGATCACCGCGCGGCTGGACGCCTTGCCCGGCTGAGGCCGGCGAAAGGTCATTCCTGCCAGCACACCGCGAGGTCGAAGCGGCCGGCGAGGAAATGCTCACCGGCAAGTGACCGTAACCGCCATGGCCGCAGTCGCAGCACCGAGAAGGCGGGTGAGGTCGGGCCGTCCCAGCCTGGCACGCCGATCGCCCCCGGGTCGTAGCCAAGCGGCTCCGGCGTTTCCTTGAACAGGTTCCAGACCATGGTGCGGGTTTCCTGGTTCGGTACCCAGTCGGCCCGGCACTCCGCGGTCGCCGTGTCCTGACTGGGGGCCCAGTAGCCGCACGAGATGTACGGGCTGTGTGCGATGTGCGCCCGCTTGACCGGTGTGGCGTGGGTGGCGATCCAGCCGACGAGCGACTCGCCGTCCCACTGCCAGATCGGGTGCAGCGTCCGGGAACGCGGGCGGTTCGATCGGTCCACGGTGGCCACCGTGCTCCACACGATTCGGTGTGCTATGTCCACAAAGGACGTTGCTGCCTCGGCGAGTGTCGTCATGATCACGAGAGTAGTCGGTACGCGGCACGACGGTGTGCCTCCCGGCGGGCCGGCGGGACCCGCTCGCGCCCGTTCTCGCCGTGTGCTAACATTTTGTCATGACAACGATGATGGGTATTCGTGAGGTGACCAGACACACCTCGCAGGTGATTCATCGGGCCGCCGCCGGTGAAACCGTGCTTATCACCGAGCACGGCGAGCCGATCGCGATGCTGGTGCCGCTACCGGCTACCGGTGAACCTGCCGTTGATCAGCTCATCAGGGAGGGCAAACTGACGCCGGCGAGTAATCCCGCCGGCGTCGCAGCGCTGTTGGCGATCACCCCCTATCCTGCCAGCGACTCGACGGACACAGCCGATGTCGTTGCGGAGCTTCGGGCGGACCGCTTGTGATCTACCTAGACAGCTCTGCGGTGGTGAAACTGGCACGCCAGGAGGCCGAGACCAACGCGCTGCGGACATGGTTGTCGGAGAATCAGCAGCCCCTAGTTTCCTCCGCGTTGGTCAGAACCGAAGCCGCGCGGGCGATTGCTCGCAGCGAACCGGGAGCTCTGGTCGTGTTGTCCTCGGTGTTGTCCGCGATCAACCAGAAGTCCATCACTGACGACGTGCTTGACGCTGCAGCATATCTTCCCGATCCCTCGCTGCGGAGCCTCGACGCGATACACCTGGCCACCGCGGAGGAACTCCGTTCGACGCTGACCTGGTTCGTGGCCTACGACAAGCGGTTGGCCGAGGCGGCCCGTTCCCGCCACCTACCGGTCAGCACGCCCAGCTAGGTTCGGATCCGCTGGGCGTGCCGCGTCGACCGTCAGTGCGTCGCCCATGGGCGGGCGAAGGCGTGCAGTGCCCGTTCGACTGCTGGGGCCAGGATCGGGTCGTTGACCGGGGTGCCTTGTGGATGCAGGTCATGGTCGATGCCGGGAAGCACGGTGAGACCGGGTCCGTGGGTTCCCGTGACGACCAGCGCGCCGACGAGAGGTCCAATCGTCGAACACGGCACCTGCACGTCCGCGGTCCCACAGGTGACCAGTACTCGCCTGCCGGGCTTGATGCGAGCGGCGATCGCCGGTGGATAGACCGCGTCATCGGTTCGGGTAAAGCGCGCGATGCTGGTGGGC
>JAFAZC010000062.1 GCA_019239965.1 Kutzneria sp.
TATGAGCGTGTTGTCGACCGGCAGCCACGCCACCGAGGAGCACGTGCGGCTCGTCGAGCAGCTGCTTGGCGCGGTCGGCAAGGTGCTGCAAGTACCCGAAGCGCAGCAGGACGCGGTGACCGCACTGTCCGGTTCCGGGCCCGCCTACTTCTTCTACCTGGTCGAGGCCATGATCGATGCCGGCATCCTGCTCGGGCTGCCCAGGGCCGTCGCCACTGAGCTAATCATCCAGTCCGCCGTCGGCGCGGCCGCGATGCTGAACGACACCGGAGAGCACCCCGTGACACTGCGGGAGGCCGTCACCTCGCCGGCGGGCACCACCATCATGGCGATCCGCGAACTGGAGAACCACGGTGTCCGGGCCGCGCTGCTCGCCGCCATCGAAGCCGCCAGGGATCGGGCACGGGACCTGGGGCGGGAACACGAGGCGTGACCCGGCCGGTGGATTCCCATGTTTGTCGACAAATCGGTGAGTGGTCGGTTTCGCCCAGTTGAATGGTGCCATCGGGTGTACCGGTTCACCGCTCGGCGCATGGCTTGTCACGGACGTCGCAGGAGTCCCACCTGTCCCGCTACGCTCAACTGAGCACGTGCGTGTCGATACCGCCGGTGGGGAAGCCGACGGCGCGACACGTGTCGAAGGATGCGGTGATACATGCTGGCGCAGCAGAAGGAGACCGAATATTCCGGCCTCGCACAGGTGCGATTCCTCACGGTCGCCGAGGTGGCCGTCCTGATGCGGGTGTCCAAGATGACGGTGTACCGGCTGGTGCACTCGGGTGACCTCCCGGCGGTCCGGGTCGGGAAGTCGTTCCGGGTCCCCGAGGAGGCCGTGCACGCCTATCTGGAGAACGCCTACTACGACGCGGGGTGAGAGAACTGTCCTGCCGCCCGGCTGGCACTGCTGCCAGCCGGTTCAGGCCTGCGGGTAGGATAGAGTGCCGGTAGTTACCAACCTGGCCGAAGGCGGGCAGTTCGCACAGGTCGCTGGGGCGTCCTGGCCAGCCTGCTCTCGGTCTTCCTGGTAAGGGGCCGTTCGCGCCTGGTGCCGTATCCACGACAGCAGTGGTGGCTGGAGCCGGCCTGGGCGCCCGAACCTCACCGTCTACAGCTAAGGACCCCGTATGGGCTCGGTCATCAAGAAGCGGCGTAAGCGTATGTCGAAGAAGAAGCACCGCAAGCTGCTTCGCAAGACCAGGGTGCAGCGCCGCAAGCGCGGCAAGTGAGGCACTTGATCTGAGCCTGGCGGCACTCGTACGTCCCGATGGGTGCCGCCTCTGGTTTGCTCAGGCCACCCGCGATGACTCCGTGTGACCTGTGGCGGCGATGGACGCCGCGCGCTGCCTGGCGTATGTGCCAGGGGGTAGCATCGCGCTCGTCGTCCACCCGTAGGGAGTCGCATGACGCCCAACGTCGTCCTCGTCACCGGAGTCAGCCGCTTCCTCGGCGGCCACCTCGCCGCACGGCTCGCGGCCAACTCGGCGATCGAGCGGGTCATCGGTGTTGACACCGTTCCGCCCCCTCGAGATCTGCTGCGCAGAATGGGGCGGGCCGAGTTCGTCCGGGCCGATATCCGTAACCCGCTCGTCACCAAGGTGATCGCTGGCGCGAAGGTGGACACGGTCGTGCACACCTCCATCACCGCCAACCCGGCTGGACCGGCCGGTCGTGTGGTGATGAAGGAGATGAACGTCATCGGCACCATGCAGCTGCTTGCCGCCTGTCAGCGTTCGCCGCGAGTGGGCAAACTGGTGGTGAAGTCGACGAGTGCTGTGTACGGCGCCAGCTCCCGCGATCCAGCGATGTTCACCGAGGACATGGCGCCCAAGGACCTCCCGCCGGGCGGCTACGCCAAGGACGCGGTGGAGATCGAGGGCTACATCCGGGGGTTCAGCCGCCGCAGGCCGGATGTCGGGGTCACGACGCTGCGGTTCGCCAACTTCATCGGACCCCGTATTGACACGGTCCTGACCAGGTACTTCGCTCTTCCTGTCGTGCCAACGGTGCTCGGCTACGACGCACGCGTGCAGCTCTTGCACTCCGATGACGCGCTCGCGGTCGTCGAACGGGCCGTCCTGCACGAGCTCCCCGGAACGTACAACGTCGGCGGAGACGGGGTGCTGCTGCTGTCCCAGGCGATCCGCAGGGCCGGGCGGATCGGGGTGGCGGTGCCGAGCATGGCCGTTCCATTCCTCAGCCAACTGGTGCGCAGTACGCGTCTTGTCGACTTCTCCCCCGACCAGGTGCGGTTTCTCAACTTTGGCCGGGTGGTGGACACCACGAAGCTCAAACGCGACTTCGGATTCACGCCGAGGTGGACGACGGCCACGGCGTTCGACGACTACGTGAGCGGCAGGGCGCTGCGCCCGGTACTCGACCCCGACAGGCTGGCGGCCGCGGAGCGGGGCATCCTCGACCTCGCCGCCAGACTCCCCATCAGGTGAGAGAGGCAGCACTGTGCCCGATGCCAGAGTGATCCCACTGCACGGCGCCGACCAGTCCGCCCCGAGGCCAGAACCAGTGGCAGGCCGACCAAGGACCGAGCGTGCCATGCGCACCGCCGGCGGTCATGATGCCGGGGACCGAACTACTGGGAACCGGGCTGCTGAGGAACGGGCCGCGGGGGAAACGGGGCCATCGACCGGTGCGGACTGGGAGCGGAGACTGGCCGGCGTGCTCGCCTTCGCGCGCCGCAGGCTCACCGGCGAGTACCAGGTCGACGAGTTCGGCTTCGACTCGGATCTGACCGACAACATGCTGATCCCCGCGCTGCGGCCGCTGTACGAGAAATGGTTCCGGGTCGAGACCGTCGGACTGTCCAACGTGCCGTCTGCCAGCGGAGCCCTGCTGGTGGCCAACCATTCGGGCACGGTTCCGCTGGACGCCGTGATGACCGGGTTCGCCGTGCACGAGCATCACCCCGCCCGTCGCCACCTGAGGATGCTCGGCGCCGATCTGGTGTTCCAGCTTCCGATGATCAGTTCGTTGGCCCGCAAGACGGGGCAGACCCTCGCCTGCGGCCCCGACGCCGAGCGGTTGCTGCGGGAAGGCGAGCTGGTCGGCGTGTGGCCGGAAGGATTCAAGGGCATCGGCAAGCCGTTCAAGGACCGGTACAAGCTCCAGCGGTTCGGGCGAGGGGGATTTGTCTCCGCGGCGCTGCGCACCGCTACGCCGATCATCCCGGTGTCCATCGTCGGTGCCGAGGAGATCTATCCCAAGATCGGTGAGATCAGGTTCCTGGCGCGGCTGTTCGGTCTCCCGTACTTCCCGGTGACCCCCTTCTTCCCGCTGTTGGGCCCGCTCGGCATGGTCCCGCTGCCGTCGAAGTGGTACATCGAGTTCGGTGAGCCGATCCCGACCGACGAGTTCGACGCCGGTGCGGCGGACGATCCGATGCTGGTGTTCAACCTGACCGACCAGGTGCGGGAGACCATTCAGCAGACCCTCTACCGTCTGCTCACCCAGCGGCGCAACGTCTTCATGGGGTGAACGCGCCACCCGGTCGGATGACGACGTCCGCCTTCTCAGGCGGTCGGCCCACGACGTGCCTACGCTGACGTCGTGGGACTGCTGTCCAGGAGGTCGGCCCTGTTCGCGGCGCCGGCGGGCTTGACTGCGGTGGTCGGTGTCAGCGCCGTGTCCACCGGGGCGGTGCCGGCCGCCGCGTCGCCTGCGGCCTCACCTACCGAGACGTTTACCCTCGTCGCGGCACGTGCCAAGAACTCGCTGCCGACCGCGCCGACAGTGGGCACTTCGTTCGCGATGTTGCTCGAACTGTTCGACATGAGCGCGGGTGCGGCGGGGGACGGCTCGATACTCGGCGCCGTCGTGAACCTCACCGCCGACACCCCACCGAAGGTCGTCGTACAGAGCGAGATCGTGTTGCGGCTGCGCGACAAGGGAGAACTGCACCTGAGCACGATGCACGCCCTTGTGGTGCCGTCACCGGTGGCCAACCCGCTGGCGATCGTCGGTGGTACCGACGCGTACGCATCGGTCCGCGGCGATGGGACGATCAGCTACCCCACGGCTGACCGGATCGACCTGACACTGCGGATCATGACCGGCTGAACTCCGATTCGCCAGCTTCCATGGCGCGGCGCGACTAGGATCGGCGGCCATGAACCAGCCTGCTCCTCCGCAGTTCCCGATCCTCATCTCGACCATGAACGATGTGCCGGGATGCCGGATTACCCATGTTTTCGGCGAGGTCTTCGGGATCACCGTGCGCAGCCGTGCGTTCGGGGTGAACTTCGTGGCCGGCCTGAAGTCGCTCGGTGGCGGTGAGATCACCCAGTACACGAAGATGCTCACCGACTCCCGGAACGAGGCCGTCGGCCGGATGGCGCAGATGGCGATGGGGTATGGCGCCAACGCGGTGCTGGCGATGCGATTCGACTGCAATGAGATCGCGCAGACGATGAGCGAGATCGCCGCGTATGGCACCGCGGTGTACGTGGTCCCCGCGGACCAGCCCCAGCAGCCGGTCCAGCCTGCGATGCAGGCCCAGTCCCCAATGCAGGCCCAGCAGCAGGCGTACCCGCAGCAACAACAGCACTGAGCACGACCTGAGCGTTCCGGTCCCTGCGAACGCCCACAGGGACCGGCGCCATGATCGGCGTGACCCTTCACCGGCGAGCGGTAAGAAGTCGCCCTGTTTCGCCACTACCAGGTGAGATATCCGGTGGAGGGAGCAAGCCTATGGCCGACACACTGCCGATCGAGCAGTTCACGTCGATGTATCGACGGCACTACCCCGCGGTCCTGGCCTACGCCGCCAGCCAGGTAGGCAGACAGTCAGCTGAAGAAGTGGTCAGCGATACGTTCATGGTGGCGTGGCGTCGACTCGACGACATACCGATACCCCCGTTGCCCTGGCTGCTCGGCGTGACCCGTAATCACGTGCGGCAACTGCGTCGTACCGCCGACCGCCACCGGACAGCAGTCATGCGGGACGGTACCCAGGCTTGGTGGGAGCGGGCGGTCGCTGATGTCGCGGACGTGGTCGCCGACCGCGCCACCGTGATCCGCGCGGCGGTCACGCTGTCCGATCACGACCGCGAAGTACTGACCCTGATCGCCTGGCACGGCTTGGACGCCACGAAGGCGGCCAAGGTCCTCGGCTGCTCGGCACCGACCTTCATGGTCCGGCTGCACCGCGCGAGACGCCGGCTGGAGAAGGCGATGGATACCGAGTCACGCCAGCAGTCGGACTGTCCCATTCGGACGCTGCCCACCGCATTGTGCCGATGACCTGGAAGGGGCCAACGATGAATAGTGACAATGACGTGCTGCGAACACTTGCCGAGGCGCGGCCGCGGTGCCTTGCGGATTTGGACTTGCTCGACCATGACCGTCAGGAGGACACCCTGCGGGCCATCCTGTCCCAACCTCGAGGATCGGCTGAGCCCACCGGGCCGAACCGTCCGGTCAGGCACCTGCGGCTTGCGGTGCCGATTGCCGCAGCCGTGGCCGCCTTAGCGGCGATCGGTGTTTCTCCTCTGCTCCGCGGTACCGCCGAGCCGAATGCGCCGGTCGAAGTCGCGTCACCGCAGGTGATTCTCTCCGCCGCCGCGAACAATGTCCTCAACATCGGTGCCAGCACTGGCCGTTACTGGCATGTGGCGACTCGTACCCACTTGGTGGATGTGGCCGGCACGGACCAGGATCCCTACCTCGCCACTCACGATGACGGCCTGGAGTACTGGTCAAGCCAGACGAAGGGAGGCGACAGCTGGTTCGTCACCGGTATCGACGAAAAGTCGGCTCCACTGGGGCCATCCGACGCCGCGGCATGGAAGCGCGCCGGTTCGCCACAACCGATCATTCCGGCGAGGTTGGCCAAGCTCGGCGAGCGAGTGACAATTGCCAAGCCGACGATCTTCCACAACATGTCAGGTGGCTACTACGCTGTCTTCGGTGGAGGCAACGTCTCCTTGCAGGACCTACAGACGCTTCCTGCCAACTTCAAGGCGCTGACCGATTATCTCGCCGTCAAGTTTCAACGGCTACGGAGCAGCGGTACCGCGTTCGACGGACCCAAAGAGCAGACGGCGTGGATGTTCGATGAGCTCCGCTCGTTGCTGGTGTTGCCTGTTTCCTCGCAAATGAGAGCGGCCGCCTGCCAGGCGATCGCCGCCCTACCCGGCGTCCGCTCGTTGGGACGCGTCACCGACCCGATGGGGCGTGTCGGAAGCGGAGTGGCCATGGATGAGAAGGGGCAGACTTTCGACGTGCCGCTGGAACAGCAGCTAATCGTCGACGACCACACCGGCCTTCCCCTGTCCCTTCAGGACGTCGCGAAGGCGCAGAGCAAGGTCAATCCGGAAATCACCGTGGGGACGGCGGTTTTCGGCCAGACGATGACCAGCATCGGTATGACGGACGCCGAACCCGCCTTCCCTCCAGACGCCATCCATGAGAACTGACCACGTCGAAAGTTGTTGATGACGATGTCCACGATACGAACATAGGCTTTCGCCGTGATTGTCACCGGCGTGGTGGCGGTCGCCCCGCTCACCGTCGGGAACGCCACCGCGCTAGGTGCACCGGCGGCCGGTGGCGGTGATCTCACCGTGTCCGGACCGATGGGAAACCGCCCAGCCGTCGGACGAAGGTGTGTCGCGCATGATGTCCGACGTCGCCGCGTCGGGGCCCGCCGACGGATGGGTGGTCGGCACCAAGGCCGGAAACGACAAGATCGACACGATCACCGAACACTAGAACGAAACGATCTGGACCGACGTTGCTTCCAACACCCATGGCATGGCAACCCAGCTCATGTGGACCGCCGTACCGAAGCCACCGCCAAAGTCCGATCAGCGTGATCCTCGGTATCGCCAACGTTCCGGGCACGGCAGGAGTCCTCGGCGTGGGCCGGATCGGGGATCTGTCCGCCACGATCGACAACCAGTGGGGCCTGGTGGCCGAGCACGGGCTGAACTGAGTACCGGTGGTGGCCTCTGCCCGCACACGACAGGGGCCACCACCATTTCGTCAGCCGCGGCCCCGGCGGCGGTAGGCGCGGCCGGCCGCGAGGGCGCCGGCGAGGGCGCCGGCCCCGAGCACCGAGGGAACGCCGATCTTGGCGGCTTTTCGGCCAGTCCGGAAGTCGCGGATCTCCCAACCCCGCCTGCGGGCCAGGTCTCGCAGTGCGGGATCCGGGTTGACCGCGACCGCGGTGCCCGTGGTGGACAGCATCGGCACGTCGTTGACCGAATCCGAGTATGCCGTGCAGCGGCGCAGGTCCAGCCCCTCCCGCGCGGCCAGTGCCCGCACCGCGTGCGCCTTGGCCTTGCCGTGCAGCAGGTCGCCGACGAGGCGGCCGGTGTAGATGCCGTCCTTGCTCTCCGCCACCGAGCCGAGGGCGCCGGTCAGCCCGAGTCTCCTCGCGATGATGGAAGCCAGCTCGACGGGTGTCGCCGTGACCAGCCAGACTCGCTGGCCGGCATCCTGGTGCATCTGCGCCAACGCCCTGGTACCCGACCAGATCCTGGCGGCCATCAGCTCGTCGTAGATCTCCTCGCTGAGTTTGATCAGCTCGTCGACACTGCGCCCGGCGACGAAGGACAGCGCCTGCTCGCGGCTCTCCCGCACGCTGCGCGGGTTCTCTTTGCCGACGATCCGGAACTTGACCTGCTTCCAGGCGAAACCGGCGAGGTCGGCGGTGGTGAAGTACTTCCGCGCGGCAAGGCCCCTTGCGAAGTGGAAGATCGACGCACCGACCATCATGGTGTTGTCGACGTCGAAGAACGCCGCGGCCGTCAGGTCGGGCGGCACCGCGAGGGATGCCTCCATCTCGGCTGCCGCCGCGACGGCCGCGTCGGCGGAGGCCTGTCCGGCCACCTCGGCCATTCGGTCCAGCTCCGCGGTTTCGGGCTTGTCATGCCTGCGTGGCACCGCCGTGCCTCCAAGTAGGGGGAAATGGGCCGTCCCGTTCGGCGAGGCCCTCATCGTGCAAGCGTAATGCGGTCGCCGCCGGCGGCGACCGCTGGCCACTGGGAGGTACCGATGGGCTGTACGCCGACGACGGGTGGCCGTGTCAAAATTCGGCATGGTGCCGATGAGGAGGTCGACCGTGGCCGACATCAGCAACGTGGCGGATCTGGTGGGGTTGGCGGCCGGGCGGGGCAAGGACCATCCGGCGTTCGTCGACGCGGCCACCGGCTCGACGCTGACGTGGTCCCAGGTCGACGCGCTGACCACCGCGGAAGCCCGCCGGTTGAGCTCGGCCGGATTGCTGCCCGGCGATCGGGTGGTGGTGCGGCTGCCGACGTCCGCACAGTTCTGCGTCGCGGTTTTCGGAGCCCTGCGGGCCGGCTGTGTCGTCGTTCCCGTCAGCACCGGCGCCGCACCGCGCGAGCTGGCGGAGATCGTCGCTGACAGCGGGGCGAAGGTGCTCGTCGGCGACGGCGACGGTGCCAGGATCGGTGACCTGCTTGCCGGCCCGCGGGTCGACCCTGCGGCACTGGATGCCGAGGACCGTGCCGCGGCACCGGCGGCCACCGGGCGAGGTGGTGAGGACGTCGCCGTGCTCGCGTACACCTCGGGCACCTCGGGCAAGCCGCGCGGCGCGATGCTCTCGCACCGCGCGCTGCTAGCCAACGTCGCCCAGTGCGCGGCGTTGCGCCCCGCGCCGGTGACCGCCGCGGACCGGGTGCTCCTCGCCCTGCCCCTCTTCCACTCCTACGGTCTCGGTCCCGGTCTGTTCCAGGTCGCCGCGGCCGGCGCGACGGCCGTGCTGCTCGGGCGCTTCGACGCCAACGACGCGGTGGGCGCGATCGAACGGCATCGGGTCACCACGCTTGTCGGTGTACCGCCGATGTACCAGGCGATGCTCCAGGTTGGCCCCGAGCGCCTGCGTGAGGCGTTCATGACCGTGCGGCTGCTGACCTCCGGTGCCGCTCCGCTCTCCCCGTCCCTGCTCGACGCTGTCGAGCGGGCGACGAGCCTTCCGGTGTTCGAGGGTTATGGCCTCACCGAGACCAGCCCTGTGCTCACCTCGACACTGGTCGGCGGCAAGCCCAAGCCGGGATCGGTTGGCCGGCCACTGCCCGGTATCGAGTTGCGGCTTGTCGACAGTGATGGCCTGCCGTTCGCCGAGGACGACGAGGTGACCCTTCCCGACGACGATGCCGGCCTCGTCTGCGTGCGGGGGGCGAACCTGTTCAGCGGGTACTGGCCGGACGGTGCCCACGGGCCCGACGCCGACGGATGGTTCCGCACCGGCGACGTCGGCTACCTGGACTCCGACGGCGACCTGCACCTCGTCGACAGGGCAGGGGACCTGATCATCGTCAACGGGTTCAACGTGTATCCGCACGAGGTGGAGCGGGTCGTCGCCGAGCTGCCTGAGGTCGCGGAGGCCGCGGTGGTCGGCGTTCCCGACGAGGCGACTGGCGAGGCCGTCAGGGCAGTGCTGGTTCTTGCCGCGGGTGCCGAGCTGACCGCCGACGCGGTGCGCGAACACTGTTCGCGGCGGCTGGCCAAGTTCAAGGTGCCGGTGACCGTCGAATTCGTCGATGTTCTGCCGCATTCGCCTACCGGCAAGCTGGTCCGGCGGCGGCTGCGACAGCGCGGCTAGCGCGGTGGAACACCGCGTGACCCTGGTGACCAGGATGGGATGCCACGCCTGCGAGCTCGCCGAGCAGGACGTGCGGCGGATCTGCACGGAGTTGGGCGTGCCGTGGTCGAGCCGAGACGTGGACGCCGATCTGGAGCTGCGCGCCGAATACGGTGACCGGGTCCCCGTGATCCTGATCGATGATGCCGAGCATGGTTACTGGCGGGTAGAGGAAAAACGTTTCAGGACCGCGCTGTTGGGCTGATCGAGCTACACTGCGATTCCAGGCAAGGCCGGCTCAGGGAGTCATATGCGGGAACGCGAACTCCGCAAGAGGTGCCGGCGTCTGCTGCAGGATCTCGACGTCCGGCCACCGCTTGACGTGGAAGAACTGTGCCGACGGCTCGCGGCGTGTCGCGGCCGGCCGATCAAGCTGGTGCCCTACCCGATCGAGGTGCCCGGCCCGTTCGGCCTGTGGTTCATGACCGACACCGCCGACTTCATCTTCTATCAGCAGCAGACGACCCGGCCGCACCAGCACCACATCATCCTGCACGAGATCGGGCACATGATCGCCGATCACCCCAGCGACGAGGCGGACACCGACGCCCTTGTGGCGATCATGGGCCACACACCGCGGGGCGAGGTCAGCCGTTCGCTGCGCAGAACCTGCTACGACTCGGACTACGAACGGGAAGCCGAGTTGATCGCCACGATCATCCTGGAGTGGGCCAGCGTGCTCGACGCCGTGCCCGGCGAAACCCGGACCGGGGACGGGCCGGCGCTGGACCGGCTCGGTACCTCGCTGTCCAACCGCCGCGGCTGGGTCTGACCGGGTGCTACCTGTGTCTCAGGAAGACCTGTTCCCGGTTGCCGACTCGCTCTCGTCAGGTTCGGCGGCCGCGAGCACGTCGAGCATCTTGAGCACCTGCCTGCGCACGGCCGGAGTCATGTCACCGGCCCGCATGGCGATCATGCGCACCTGGCTGTCGGCGAGTTTCTCACGGAGTTCGCGCTCTTCGGCATCGCCGTTGTTACCCTCGTCGCCGAGCAGGTAGGCGGGTGTGATCGGAGTCGTCCCGTGCTCGCGGTGCTCGTCGAAGAACTTCGCGAGCGCCTTGACGACCGCGATCGTCGGATTGGTGTTGGTCCCCGAGCGCAGGGTGGCGAGGTAGACCCGGGACACCGTGGTGTCGTGCGAGGGATCCGCGCTGATCATCTTGGCCACGTACGGCGTGGAGTACTCCCGTCGGCGACCTTTGCTGTCCAGCCGCCCGACAGTGGCGAACAGCGTGTTGAGTCGATCTGCCAGCGTGGCCATCGCTACCCCCGTGATGGTGTGAGAACCTGGCGTACCCGTCCTCTCGGTGAACAAAACGTTGAGAACTTCGTCCTCAGGTCTTGTTCGGTTAAATATAGTGTACGTATCATCGCGGTGGCTAGGTAGCCGTTACAGGTCCGAGCGTCCTGGGGGTCGCTCGGACCTCGTTTTGTCCGTTGCGCGTGTTTGTCAGGCTCCCCGCGTTCCGTTGTCACCAATCCGTCAGGATTTCCCCCTTGAACCGGACGGTCTCCCAGCGCGAACGTGTGTCATGAGCCGATCAGCGTCGTCCTCCCGCGGCCAGGACGAACCGACGACCGCCCCGTTGCCAAGATGTGTCGCGGCGCTCGTCGGCATTCTCGCCGTCGCGGCGGCGCTCGCCGCCGGTCACCTGGTCGCCGGCTTCGTCGACCCCGCGGCGTCGCCGTTCCTCGCGGTCGGCGACAGCGCGATCGACCTCACGCCGCCGCCGCTGAAGGACTTCGCCGTGCGGGCTTTCGGCACCACGGACAAGGTGGTGCTGCTCATCGGCATGGGTGCCGTCCTGACGCTCGCCGCGGTCGCCGCGGGACTGCTGTCCAGACGGAGTCCGGTGCCAGGCACCGTGCTGGCCGTCATGCTCGGCCTGCTCGGTGTCGCCGCGGTGTACTCGCGAGGCAACCTCAGCCAGCTGACGGTGCTCGCGCCGGCCGCCAGCCTCTCCATCGGCGTTGCGGTGTTCCGCTGGCTGCACACGGTCGCGTCGCGGCGGGCGCGTCGCCTGTCCGGGCCCTGCGCCGCGGCCGGCGGAATGGGACCGGCCGGGACGGACCGCAGGCGTTTCCTGGTCACCTCCGCCGGAGTCGCCATCGGCAGCGGCCTGGCCGGCCTCGGCGGCCAGCTGGCGGCCGGTCGGGTCGACGTCGAGGCTTCCCGGGCCAAGGTCACCACGATGGTCGCGAGACATCCCCGGCCGGCTGTCCCGTCCGGTGCCGACTTCGCGGGGCAGGGCACCCCGACGTTCCTGACCCCCAACCGGGACTTCTACCGCATCGACACGGCCCTCTCGGTGCCTCGACTGCGGGCCGAGGACTGGTCGCTTCGAGTGCACGGCATGGTCGACAGGGAGCTGCGGCTGACCTTCGATGACATCGCCACGATGCCTCTGCAGGTCAGGACGATCACGATGGCGTGCGTCTCCAACGAGGTCGGCGGACCGTACATCTCCACGGCCGACTTCGTCGGCGTTCCACTGCGCGAACTGCTGGCGCGGGCCGGCGTCCGGTCCGGTGCGGACCAGGTGTTCTCCACCAGCGTCGACGGCTACACCGCGGGTAGCCCGGTGGCCGAGACCCTGGATCCCGGGCGGGACGCCATGCTGGCGATCGGGATGAATGGCGAGGCGCTGCCGGCCGAGCACGGGTTTCCGGCACGACTGGTCGTCCCCGGGCTGTACGGCTACGTGTCGGCGACCAAGTGGGTCACCGACATCGAACTGACGACGTTCGCCGACAAGCGGAGCTACTGGGTCCCCCGCGGCTACTCGGCCAAAGCCCCGATCAAGACCGAATCCCGCATCGACAGCCCTCAGGGACTGACCACCATCAAGGCGGGCAGGCTCACCGTTGCCGGCATCGCCTGGGCGCCGACCAAGGGCATCAGCAAGGTCGAGCTGCGGATGGACGGCGGTCCCTGGCAGCCCGCTGACCTCGGCATCGAGGTCAGCGGGCAGGCCTGGCGGATGTGGCGCAAGGAGTACGACCTCGCACCGGGCAGCCACACCGTGGTATCCCGGGCCACCGACGGCAGCGGCTACACCCAGACCGCCGACCAGGTGGGGCCGATTCCGGACGGGGCAACCGGACTGCACACGATCGTGTTCACCATGACGTGACCCGGCCCTCACCGCGCACGGCGACGACACGGCCAGCTGAGATGATCATTCGATCCGGTGAGTGCGGGTGATGTCCACCAGGACGGTGCCCGCTTTCCGGCGCGTGGTGACTCCGCGTCCCTCAGCCGGCGACTTTGTGCATCCATTCACAAGCGGCTACCGTTGGTTGATGTCCAGGGGGGCGATCGAGGGAGTTGGCAGCGTGCGTCCACGGCGGGGTGCGGTCGACGAGGACGAGCCCGCCGTCCGGGAACGGGCACGGGCGATCCCCGAGGCCGCGGTGGCCCGGCTCGCCCTCTACTTGAGGGTCCTTTCCGGCCTCGTCGAGCAGGGCGTGACCACCGTTTCCAGCGAGGAGCTGTCCACCGCGTCCGGGGTCAACTCCGCGAAACTACGCAAGGACCTCTCCTACATCGGCTCATACGGCACACGCGGCGTCGGTTACGAGGCCGAGGTGCTCGTGGAAGAGATCGAGCGGATCCTCGGGCTGACCCGCAAGCACACCGTCGCCGTCGTCGGCATCGGCAACCTCGGCCACGCCCTTGCCAACTACGCCGGCTTCCCCGGTCGCGGGTTCCCGGTCTCCGCGCTGTTCGACATCGATCCCGACCTGATCGGCGTTCCGGTCGGCGGCATTCCCGTCGACCACATCGAGGACATTCCGCGTGTGTGTGTCGAGCGTGAGGTCTCCATCGGTGTCATCGCCACCCCGCCGCCCGCGGCACAAAGCGTCTGCGACCACTTGGTCGCCGCGGGCGTGCAGTGCATCCTGAACTTCGCACCGGTCGTGCTCCAGGTTCCCGACCACGTCGAGGTGCGCAAGGTCGATCTGGCGGTGGAGATGCAGATCCTGTCGTTCCATGTGGCGCGGCGAGCCGACGAGGCCGCCTCGGTGGCGGAACCCCCGAACACCGCCCCCATGGCGCGCAACGGGGAGGCTGTGACGGTGGCAGAGGACGGGATTGCCGCCTCCGTGGCGCAGAACGGATTGGTGGTGCCAGGGTGAATCTGCTCGCTGTCGGTATCTCGCACCGCACCGCCGAGGTGGGAACGCTCGAGCGGCTCGCCGTGCCCGGCCACACCATCGGCAAGCTGCTCGACGAACTGCTCGAGTGCGGCAACGTCTCCGAGGCCCTGCTGCTGTCGACCTGCAACCGGATCGAGGTGTACGCGGTCGTCGAGGCCTTCCACGGTGGCCTCGCCGATGTCACGGCGGTGCTGGCCCGCCACTCCGGCGCCGAGGTCGACCAACTGTGTGAGCACTTCTACGTGCACTATGCGGCCGCCGCGGTGGAGCACCTGTTCTCGGTGGCCGCCGGACTTGACTCCCTTGTCGTCGGCGAAGCACAGATCCTCGGCCAGCTGCGGGCGGCCTACGCGCAGGCTGACGAGGCCGGCACCGTGGGGAAGACCCTGCATGAGCTGGCCCAGCAGGCCCTGCGGGTCGGCAAGCAGGTGCACAGCGACACCGGCATCGACAAGGCGGGCGCGTCGGTGGTGTCCGAGGCGCTCACCGACGCGGACCACGCGCTGGGCGGCCTCGCCGGACGCCGGGCGCTGCTGGTCGGTGCCGGCTCGATGGGCCGGCTGGCTGCGGCGCACCTGCGCCGGGCGGCCATCGGCTCCGTCGTGATCGCCAACCGGACCGCCGAGAACGGCGAACGGCTGGCGGCGACCCTGCTCGCCGAGGAGGCCGCCGCCGCGGACGTGCTGCTGGCCTGCACGGGATCGCCGGTCCGGATCCTCGACGCCGGCCAGCTCGCCGGACGTGGTCGCGGCCCGCTCGTCGTCTGCGACCTCGGGCTGCCCCGAGACGTCGACCCCGCGGTGGCCAGCATGCCCGGAGTGACCCTTGTCGACCTCGACACCCTGCAGCGGCGACTGGCCGACGCGCCGATCACGGTCGATGCCAAGCGGGCCAAGCAGATCGTGGCCGAGGGAGTGCGCGACTACCTGGCCACCCAGCGGTCGGCCGAGGTCACCCCGACGGTGACCGCGCTGCGCCGCAGGGCGGCCGAGGTAGTGGACACCGAACTGCTGCGATTGGACTCACGGCTGCCAGACCTGGATGATTCGGTACGTGCGGAGTTGACCAGGACGGTGCGCAGGGTGGTGGACAAACTGCTGCACACTCCGACCGTCCGGGTCAAGGAGCTTGCCTGCACCCCTGGCGGGGCCGGCTACGCGGACGCGCTGCGCGAGCTGTTCGAGCTCGACCCGCAGGCAGCCGCGGTGGTCAGCGCCCCGCGGAACGTAGAGACCGAGCACGGCGGTGGAGACCGGTGAACCGAATCCTGAGGATCGGCACGCGAGGCAGTGTGCTCGCGCTCGCGCAGGCCACCGCGGTCGCCGAGACGCTCGAGCGGGCCGGTGCCCGGGTTGAGATCGTCACCGTGACCACTCCCGGGGACCGTTCGGCAGCGCCGATTCCGGAGATCGGTATCGGCGTGTTCACCTCCGCCCTGCGTGACGCGCTCGCCGCGGACGAGGTGGACATCGCGGTGCACTCCTACAAGGACCTGCCGACCGCGGGTGACCCGAGGCTGGTGCTCGCCGCCGTGCCGACCAGGCAGGATCCCCGCGACGCCGTGGTGGCGCGGGACGGGCTCACCCTTGCCGAGCTGCCCGCCGGCGCCACGGTCGGCACCGGCTCACCACGCAGGGCCGCGCAGCTGAGGGCGATGGGACTCGGCCTGACCGTGGTGCCGATCCGAGGCAACGTGGACACCAGGATCGGCAAGGTGGTCCACGGTGAACTGGACGCCGTCGTGCTCGCGCGCGCCGGGCTGGCCCGGATCGGCCGGCTCGAGGCGATCACCGAGGTGCTCGATCCGACCCGGATGCTGCCCGCGCCGGCACAGGGGGCGCTGGCCGTCGAATGCCGCGTCGACGACGTCGACACCGAACACCTCCTGCGTGCCTGCCTCGACGACCAGGACGCCAGGGCCTCGGCCGCCGCCGAACGGGCCCTGCTCGCCGCGCTCGAGGCGGGCTGCAGCGCACCGGTCGGCGCACTGGCCGAGGTGGCCGAGGCCCCGATCGAACGTCATGACGTCGGGAATGATCCCGAAGGACACAACAGCGACGACGGCGGTGTGGTCCGTCGACTGTCGCTGCGCGGGCTCGCCGCGACGCCGGACAACGACCTGTTGCGCGCGTCGGTCACCGGCGAGGTCACCGCGGCGGAGCGGTTGGGGCGCGCGCTGGCGGCCGAACTGCTCCAGCTCGGCGCCGCCGTGCTTGGTGGCCCGGGAAGCATCTAGACGGCTCGGAGCGGACGAAGTAAATGATGGGAAGTGCCCTGATGACGACCCGTGCACGAAAGATCCCAGGACGCGTCGCGTTCGTGGGCTCAGGCCCAGGCGATGCCGGGCTGCTGACTGTCCGGGCCACCGAGTTGCTAGCCAGGGCAGAGCTGGTGGTGACTGACCCCGACGTGTCGGCCGAGGTCGTCGCCATCGCCGCTGACGCCGAGGTGCGGCCCGCCGTTGGTGAGCCCGCCGATGTCGCACGCGACCTGGTCGCCGAGGCCAAGGCGGGGCGTTGCGTCGTCCGGCTTGTCGCCGGAGATCCACTTACCCTCGACGCCGTTGTCGCTGAGGCCACCGCGGTGGCGAAGTCCCCGGTCGACTTCGACGTGGTGCCCGGGGTGCCGAGCGGAACCGCGGTACCCGCCTACGCGGGTGTGGCACTCGGCGCCGTGCACACGGAGGCCGACGTTCGGTCCACGATGGACTGGGCCGGTCTCGCCCGCACACCGGGAACCCTCGTGCTACACGCCACGGGGAGTCATCTGGCCGAGGCGGCGTCTTCCCTCGTGGAGAACGGGTTCGCGCCTCAGACACCGGTTGCCGTCACGGCGGACGGCACGGCGTTGCGGCAGCGCACGGTGGACACCTCGCTCGCCTCGCTCGCGGCCGACGCGGGCGACCTGCCGGGCCAGTTGGTGGTCACCGTTGGCGGCTCGGTCGCCAGCCGCGCCAAGCTGTCCTGGTGGGAGTCGCGGGCGCTGTATGGCTGGCGGGTGCTCGTGCCGCGCACCAAGGAGCAGGCCGGCGCGATGAGTGACCGGCTGCGCGAGCACGGTGCGATCCCCGCCGAGGTGCCGACGATCTCGGTCGAGCCACCGCGCAGCCCGGCGCAGATGGAGCGGTCGGTCAAGGGGCTCGTGGACGGTCGCTACCAGTGGGTAGTGTTCACCTCGACCAACGCGGTTCGTGCGGTGTGGGAGAAGTTCCGTGAGTTCGGGCTCGACGCCAGGGCGTTCTCCGGAGTGAAGATCGCCTGCGTCGGCGAGAGCACGGCCGCCAAGGTCCGTTCCTTCGGGATCGTCCCCGAGCTGGTTCCCTCCGGCGACCAGTCCAGTGAGGGCCTGCTCGCGGACTTCCCGCCTTACGACGACATCCTCGACCCCGTCGACCGGGTGCTGCTGCCGCGCGCCGACATCGCCACCGAAACCCTGGCCGCGGGCCTGCGTGAACGGGGCTGGGAGATCGACGACGTGACCGCGTACCGCACGGTGCGCGCCGCGCCGCCGCCGGCGGAGACCCGCGAGATGATCAAGTCAGGTGGGTTCGACGCGGTGTGTTTCACCTCCTCCTCGACGGTGCGCAACCTTGTCGGCATCGCGGGCAAGCCGCACGCGAGGACCCTGGTGGCCTGCATCGGCCCGAAGACCGCGGAGACCGCGCGGGAGTTCGGTCTGCGTGTGGACGTGCAGCCCGAATCCGCGACGGTGCCGTCCCTCGTCGACTCGCTGGCCCAACACGCCGCGAGGCTTCGGGCCGAGGGTGCGTTGCCGCCGCCGCGCAAGACCAAGCGGCTTCGTCGCTCGTGAGCCCAGCGAGGGGAGTTGTTGGCTGATGTTCCCGACCGATCGCCCCCGCCGGCTGCGCCGCACCGCGGCGCTGCGCCGACTGGTCAGCGAGACCACCGTGCTGCCGCGGCAGCTGATCCTGCCGATGTTCCTCAAAGAGGGGGCCACGGAGCCGGTCCCGATCGCCTCGATGCCCGGCGTCGTCCAGCACAGCAGGGACTCGCTGCGCAAGGCCGCGGTCGAGGCGGTGCAGGCCGGTGTCGGCGGGCTGATGCTGTACGGAGTTCCCCTCACCCACGACGCGGTCGGCTCGGGGGCGACCGATCCCGACGGCATCCTCAACGTCGGCCTGCGCGACCTGCGCGCGGAACTCGGCGACGACACGGTGCTGATGTCGGACTGCTGCCTCGACGAGTTCACCGACCACGGCCACTGCGGAGTGCTCGGTGACAACGGCATGGTCGACAACGACGCGACCCTGCGTGTGTACGCGGACATGGCCGTCGAACAGGCTCGCTCCGGCGCCCATCTGGTCGGCACGAGCGGAATGATGGACGGCCAGGTCGGCGTGATCCGTGAAGCCCTCGATGAGGCCGGCTATGCCGACACCGGCATCCTGGCCTACTCGGTCAAGTATGCCTCGGCGATGTACGGCCCGTTCCGCGACGCCATCCAGTCGCAGCTCACTGGCGACCGCAAGACCTATCAGCAGGATCCGGCCAACGCCCGCGAGGCGCTCCGGGAACTGGCGCTCGACCTCGCCGAGGGTGCCGACGTCGTGATGGTCAAACCGGCGCTGCCCTATCTTGACGTGCTGCGCGCGGTCGCCGAGGTGTCCGAGGTGCCGGTCGCGGCCTACCAGGTGTCCGGCGAGTACGCGATGGTCGAGGCCGCGGCGGCCAACGGCTGGCTCGACCGCCAGCGCACGATTCTGGAGTTGCTGACCTCGATCCGCAGGGCCGGAGCGGACATGGTGCTCACGTACTGGGCGGCTGAGGCGGCGCGGTGGATCAGGGCAGCCGATCGTTGACCGCCGCCGGCTCGGGACTCGAGGCGGACCGCGTCCAGCTGGCTCCGCCCCGCCCGGTTCTGCTCGCGAGGTGGCTGTGGATCGCCGCGGCCCTGCTGTCCTCGGCGCGGTCGCTCATCGGGCTCGCCGACCGCGACGCGCTGCGTGACCAGGTTCAGCAGATGTATCCGGAACAGGGCATCCAGCAGGTCGAGGACACCGTCAACGCCGAGATCACGGTTGGGCTGATGATCGGCGCCCTCGTTCTCCTGCTGTACGTGAAGCTGGCGAACCGGATGTGCCACGGCGGGCGCTTGGCACGAATCGTGCTGACCGTCTTCGGTGTTGGCGGAGTCCTGCTCGGCTCTCTCGGCTTCCTGGCGGTCGCCACTGGCCTCACCGCCGGCATCAGTCTGCGGGTCGAGCCGATCGACGTAGCGTTGAGCCTGTCCGGGATCGCCTTGCAGGCGGTGGCGGTGGTGTCGATGTTCCTGCCGGTGTCGGCGGGATACTTCCGGGCCGCGCGGCGGGTGCCTCGCGCGGCCGGAGTTACTCTTCGGCGATGACCACCGCGGCATCCGACCCCGTGACACCGACCGCCCGACCGAGGGTGGTCACTGCCGGCATCGCGCTGTGGGGTGTCAGTGCCGTGCTGTACCTCGGCACAGGTCTAGGGCTGCTGGTCTACCACGGCAGCCTCGTCGACTACGCCAGCCACCATCCTCCGTCCGGCACCAAGCTGAGTCCGCAACAGCTCGTCGACGCGTTCACCGTCCAGCTCAGGGTGCTCGAGGTGGCCTTCGTCGTGCTCAGTGTCCTGGCCGCGGTCTTCACCTACCGGCTGTGGGCCGGCCGCCGAAGGGCACGCGTGGCGCTCACCGTGCTGGGCCTCGTCGACCTCCTGTTCAGCCTGCTCGAGCCGAGCCTGTTCACCCAGGTGGGCACGGTGATCGGCCTCGTCGGCCTGCTCCTGCTGTATCTGCCGAAGGCCGGCGCGTACTTCGCGGCGCTCGGCCGGACCTAGCCGGTGGCGAGGGCCGACACCGACACGCTGTACCGCGAGTCGGGTTCCTCGTACTGGCCGGTCCTGTGGGGGCCGGCCTTCGCGTTGGCCGGGCTCGGCGTGGAGTGGCTGAGCGGCTCGGTTCACGTGCTGGCCTGGGCGCTCGCCGGCATCGGGCTCGCCGGAATGGCCGCCGTCTGGGTGCAGGCCAGGCGCGGACTGTGCCGTGTCGAACTGACCGCCGACTTCCTCATGCAGGGCCGCGAGCGGCTGCCGGTTGCCCGCATCAGGGAGGTGGACGACGTCGGCCTCCCGATCGGCGCGAGGGTGCTCGGGGGCGGGTGGCTGCCACCGAAGGGCGCCGTCGGCGTGCCGGTGCGTCTCGACGACGGAAGTGTGGTGTTGGCCTGGGCCAAAGACGACGACGCGTTGCGGGCCGCACTCCGGGCATTGCTGACGTGACACGAGGGTGGTTGACTTTCTACGCTAATACGTATTAGCGTAGAAGTGTGCTCGGGTAACGGGGAGACCAGGTCGGACCCCAAGGTACCGTTGGCCGGTGGTGGACAAGCCCCCTTCGCTCGAAGACATCGTTATCGACCTGGTCGAACGGGTGTCGAGACTGGAAGAGCGCAAGGCCGGCTCCCGCGGTGACACATTCTGGATGCTTGACGTCCTCCGCGGTCGTGACCAGGACGCCAGTGGACACGTGGTCTTCGCCGGCGTGGTGCACACTCCCACAGGCAGACAGTTCGAGTGGCAAGAAGAGCGAACCGTCGTCGAGCTGGTCGACGATGAGTGGGCCAAGGCCGCCGCCAGTCTCGCGGCGCTGGGACACCCGGTTCGTCTCGCGTTGTTGCGTGCCCTGTACGAGGGCGTCCACACGGTCAGGGAGCTCGGGTCTCTGCCCGACGTAGGGACCACCGGTCAGATCTATCACCATATGCGGGATTTGCAGGCCGCGGGTTGGGTCCGACAAGAGCGGCGAAATTCTTACACGATTCCGCCTGATCGAATCGTGCCATTGCTGGCCATCTTGTCCGCTGCTACTTCGTCACCCTGAGCAATTCGTCGACTGCTCGTGATGTCAACGAAGGAACTACCAGAGCATGGTGCTGAGCAGCGCTGACGGCACCCATCAGTCCTCTGTGCTCGTCAACAGCGACATGGGCCTGCCTCCCAGCGACGCCGCAGCAGACCGTCCTGCGAGCGCAGGTCCAGGCGTTCTGCGGGACGCGCCGCCTGACCACGCCTCAGCCGTTCTGGTCCCGCGACTGCTCACCGACGGTGTGAGAGGCTGTCCGCTGTGAGCAGAGGCCCCCGGTTGAACCAGCCGTGGCGGGCCGGTGTCGCGGCGGGCCTGCTGGTGCTCGCCGCGCTGCTGGTCCGCCTCGCGGTGCTGGCATGGAGCCATGGCGTCATCACCATGGTGCTGCCAAAGAACGACGTCCACCCGGACCTGGTGTCCACCCGCTACGTCGGCAGTTTCATCGCGGGCGCCTTCGGGCTCGCCACGATCGCCGCCTTGCTCGTGCTCGCCGCGCTGCGCCAACTCCTCCTGGCCGTGCGCACCAGGTCCCGCCGAGGCGGGCCGCCGGTGCACACCGTCGAGCCACCCCCGCAACCCGCCCCGGCCGCCGCCTGACGTCCCTCACCTGATCGCCGTCGCACTCAGCCAACTCACAGCTCGCATGCAGTGTGGTGCCAGCTCGATCGTCAAGGATCACGGCAGCGAACGGGTTCAGGAGAAGCCATGGCACAGCGATCCGGGCGGGTCAGGGAGGGTACCGTCAGTGCACGGTCCGTCACTGAGCGTCCTACCACCAATGGATGAGCCTTGCTGGCCTTGGGATGATGAACTCATGGCCGAACCCCCCAAGCGCGGCAGGCTGCTCGTCGTCGAGGACGAACCCAGCATCCGCGAGCTGCTTGCCGCCAGCCTCCGGTTCGCCGGGTTCCAGGTGGAGACGGCCGCCACCGGCGAGGACGCGCTGCGGTCGGTGCAGCGGCAGGTGCCCGACCTGATTCTGCTGGACGTGATGCTGCCGGACCGGGACGGGTTCGACGTCGTGCGACGGCTGCGCTCCGGTGGCCTCGTGGTGCCGGTGCTGTTCCTGACCGCCCGTGACGGCGCCGAAGACAAGATCACAGGGTTGACCATCGGCGGCGACGACTACGTCACCAAACCGTTCAGCCTTGAGGAGGTCATCGCCAGGGTCAACGCGGTGCTGCGCAGGACAAAGGCGCAGCAGGAGTCGCAGGGCAACCGGCTGTGTTATGCCGATCTCGAACTGGAGATCGATAGCCACGAGGTACGCCGGAGCGGACGGCTGGTCCAGCTCTCACCAACGGAGTTCAAGCTGCTCCACTACCTGTTGCGCAACGCCGGCAAGGTGCTGTCCAAGGCGCAGATACTCGACCAGGTGTGGCACTACGACTTCAACGGCGAGGCCGGCGTCGTCGAGTCCTACATCTCCTACCTTCGCCGCAAGGTCGACGACGTCGAGCCGCGTCTGATCCACACCGTGCGCGGTGTCGGCTACGTGTTGAGGCAGCCGGCGACGTGACGAAGAATCCAATCACCCTGGTCGCGCGCGTCTTCCGGCGCTGGCCACTGCGGGTGCACCTCATACTCGGACTGCTGGTGCTGTTGGCGGTCGCCCTGTTCGGAGCCTGGTACGTCAACTCGCGGGCATTGCAGAACTACCTGCTCAACCAGAGCGACACCCGGCTTCGGATCATGATGAATGCCACCGAGCGCCAGATGAACGGTCTCGCCACCCGACCGCCGCGGCCGGGCGGCGAGAACGGACGCGGCTTTCGGTTGCCCGGCAGGAGCTTCGTGATACTCCGCACCGGCGAACAGACTCGCGAGCTGGAGACGCCACGGCTCGACCGGAACTCCCGCCCCTCATTGCCGGCCTTCGGCCGCCTGCCAACGCAGCAGGCGGTCACGGTGTCGTCCAAGGACGACTCGGGGATCCAGTGGCGGGTGCTCACCCACCGCACCGGAAACACCGAGGTGGTGGTGGCGACCGACCAGATCGAGATGGACGCCGCCGTCAGCGACCTGCGGCGCAATTCGCTGCTGATCAGTCTCGGGGTACTCGTGCTCGCGGCCGGACTCGGCTACATCCTGGTCCGGAGCAGCCTGCGTCCGCTCGAGGAGGTCGAGTCGACCGCCGAGGTCATCGCCACCGGCGAGCTGTCCCGGCGCGTGCCCGTACACCGGCCCGGTAGCGAGGTCGGCCGGTTGGCAAGCACGCTCAACATGATGCTCGGCCGGATCGAGGACGCCTTCTCGGCACGCAAGAAATCCGAGGCCGCCGCACGAAGCTCGGAGAACCGGATGCGTCAGTTCGTCGCCGACGCCTCGCACGAGCTGCGTACCCCGTTGACCTCGATCCGCGGCTACGCGGAGCTGTACCGGCAGGGGGCGGCGAGCACTCCCCAACAGATCGCCAGAGTGCTGCGCGGCATCGAGGACCAGGCGGCCAGGATGGGCCTGCTCGTGGACGACCTGCTGCTGCTGGCACGGCTCGACCAGCAGCGCCCGCTCGCCAAACGGCTCGTCGATCTCGCGGTGATCGCGGTGGACGCCGTGCATGAGGCCAGAATGCTCGCTCCGGATCGGCAGATCACATTGCACCTCAACGTGAACGCCGCTGACGTGCCCACCGAGGAGGGCGTGGCCCCGGCGGTCGCGGTGCTCGGTGACGAGGCAAGACTGCGCCAGGTGGTCATCAATCTGGTCGGTAACGCGCTGACCCACACGCCGCCGGAGACACCGGTGGAGGTCAGGCTGGATCGGCGAACGGTGGGCGGTGAGCGATTCGCGGTGCTCGAGGTCGCCGACCAGGGCCAGGGGCTCACCGCCGAACAGGCGGACAAGGTGTTCGAGCGGTTCTACCGGGCCGACGCCGCGCGGAGCAGGAAGAGTGGCGGGACCGGTCTCGGACTTGCCATCGTGTCGGCGCTGGTCGTCGCCCACGGCGGACGCGTCGAACTGGACACGGCACCCGACGAGGGGGCGACGTTCCGGGTTCTGCTTCCGGAACTGCGCGATTGACCACACGCCCGGCCAGCGCTCGCGACCACCTGGAAGACTGAACGGGTGACGATCGAGCAGTCAGGCGACGTGGAATCCGGCGCAGTCGAGTCCTCACGGGCGCTGTTCGCGCGGGCGAAGCGGGCGACGCCGGGTGGGGTGAACTCGCCGGTGCGCGCGTTCCATGCCGTCGGTGGCACACCCCGGTTCATGGTCCGCGGTGAAGGCGCCTACCTCTGGGACGCCGACGGCAACCGATACGTCGACCTGGTCAGTTCCTGGGGGCCGATGATCCTCGGCCACGCCGCTCCCACGGTGCTGGACGCGGTGCGCACCGCCGCCGGCAACGGTCTTTCCTTCGGCACGCCAACCGAAGGCGAGGTGTCTCTGGCAGAGGAAATCATCGCCAGGGTCGGGCCGGTTGATCAGGTGCGCCTTGTCAACTCCGGCACCGAGGCGACGATGAGTGCCGTCCGGCTGGCCCGCGGGTACACCGGTCGACGCAAGATCATCAAGTTCGCCGGCTGCTATCACGGCCATGTCGACGCGCTGCTCGCGCAGGCCGGCTCTGGCGTTGCCACCCTCGGCCTGCCGACGAGCCCCGGTGTGACCGGCGCGCAGGCCGCCGACACCATCGTGCTGCCGTACAACGACGTTGACGCGGTTCGAGCGGCGTTCGCCGCCGAGCCCGGCCAGGTCGCCGCTGTGATCACCGAGGCGGCTGCGGGCAACATGGGTGTCGTCCCTCCGGAGAGGGGATTCAACGCCGCGCTGCGAGACGCCTGCCACGACGCCGGCGCCTTGTTGATCGTGGACGAGGTGATGACCGGGTTCCGGGTCAGCGCGGCCGGCTGGTTCGGGCTGGAGGGTGTCGCCGGTGACCTGTACACCTTCGGCAAGGTGATGTCCGGCGGGCTGCCGGCGGCCGCCTTCGGCGGTCGTGCCGAGGTGATGGCCAGGCTCGCTCCGGACGGTCCCGTCTACCAGGCGGGCACGCTGTCGGGCAACCCGGTCGCGGTGGCCGCGGGGCTGGCCACCCTTCGGGCTGCCGATGAGAAGGTGTACCGCGCCCTCGACCGCAACGCCCGCCGGCTCGGCCAACTGTTCACCGACGCGCTGACCGCGGAGGGCGTCGCCCACTGTGTGCAGTACGCCGGCAACATGGTCGGCGTGTTCTTCGCTGACGGCCCGGTGCGCGACTATTCGGCCGCACAGGCCGCCGCGACATGGCGCTTCCCCCCGTTCTTCCACGCGTTGCTGGAACGCGGCGTGTATCCGCCGCCGAGCGCGTTCGAGGCATGGTTCGTCAACGCGGCAATGGACGACGAGGCCCTTGACGTGATCACGGAGGCGTTGCCGCACGCGGCCGCCGCAGCCGCCGCGGCCGAGGAGGTGCCAACGTGACCCAGACCGTCGTGCACCTAGTGCGCCATGGCGAGGTGCATAACCCGACCGGGATCCTCTACGGCCGACTGCCGGGATTCCGGTTGTCGGAGTTCGGCGAGAATCAGGCCCTCGCGGCGGCCGAGCACCTCGCTGGTCACGATGTCGTACACGTGGCGGCCTCTCCACTCGAACGTGCCCAGCAGACCGCGGCTCCGATCGCGGGCGCGCACCGGCTCGAACTGGCCACCGACAGCCGGCTCGTCGAGGCGGACAACCAGTTCGAAGGGAAGCGGGTGGCGGTCGGCGACGGTGCGCTGTGGTCACCGCGGCACTGGTACAAGCTGCGCAATCCGTTTCGGCCGTCCTGGGGCGAGCCGTATCGGACAATCGCGGACAGGATGCTCGCCGCGGTGACGACGGCGCGTGACGCCGCGGCCGGCCACGAGGCCGTCTGCGTCTCACACCAGCTGCCGATCTGGACGGTGCGACGGTTTCTGGAGGGCAAGCGGATGTGGCACGATCCGCGCCGGCGCGAATGTGCGCTCGCGTCGGTGACCAGTCTGTTCTTCGTGGACGAGCAGTTGGTGCGCATCGCGTACACCGAGCCGGCCGGCGCGGCCGGGGCAAGGAAGGCCTGAGCATGAGCAGAGGCGCCCGTGTCGTGGTCGCCGTGCTGGGTGTGCTGGCCGCGGCCGGATGCGTGACCGGCCAGCAGCCCGTGCCCGGCACCGGGACGTTCGAGTTCGTCGCTCCTGGCGGCAAGACCACGATTGACTACGACGGCGCCCAGCGACGGCGGTTGCCGGAGCTGTCCGGCGACAGCCTGACCGAGCAGGGCAAACAGGTGAAGTTGAGCGACTACTCCGGCAAGGTCGTCGTGATCAACATTTGGGGTTCGTGGTGCGGCCCATGCCGTGCGGAAGCTCCAGAGCTGCAGCGGGTGTACCAGCAGGCCTCCTCGGCCGGACTCCAGGTGCTCGGTGTCGACGTGCGCGACGACCGGGACGCGGCGCTGGACTTCTACCGCAACCAGAAGCTGACCTATCCGTCCCTCTTCGACCCTCCTGGGCGGTCCCTGCTGGCGTTGAAGGGATATCCGCGCACGTCGACACCGACCACCCTGGTGCTCGACCGAGGGCACCGGGTGGCATGGGTGTCGCTGCTGCCCCTCCAGACCGACCAGTTCGAAGGCAAGGTCAGGCAGGTCCTCGCCGAGAGGTAGGCCCGCGCACAAGGCTCGGCTCCGGGTCAGGCCGGATTGGTCGACAGCGGCAGGACGATCCGGAATGCCGCGCCGGTCAGCTCCCGCGGCGATTCGCAGCGCAGGTCGCCGCCGTGTGCTCGGCAGATTCCGCGCGCGATAGCCAGCCCCAGCCCCGAGCCGCCCGAGGTGCGTGCCCTGGCCTCGTCCAGTCGCACCAGCCGGTCGAAGATCCGGTTTCGATCCTCCTCGGGAACGCCAGGACCGTCGTCGGTCACCAACAGGTGGACATACTGGTCGACGATGTCGAGCTCGGCGATGATCCGCCCATGTTCCCTGGTGGCCTGCCTGGCATTGTTCATCAGGTTGGCCAACACCTGAGTCAGTCGTTGTGCGTCGCCGGTCACCTCCACCGGTGCTCCACGCACCTCGACGACCATGTTCGGCGCCAGTACCCGGATCCGGTCGGCCTCAACCTCGGCGAGTGATCGCAGCTGGACGGATTGCCGCCGCAGATCCAACCCGGCGTCGATCCTGGCGAGTGAGAGCAGATCGTTCACCAGTCGCCCCCCTCGTCTGGATTCTCTGACCAGCAGCAACAGCATGCGATCGCGTTCCGCGAGGTCGGTGTCCGGACTGTGCTGCAGCATCGACTCGGCGACGGCTTGCACCCCGGCGATCGGTGTGCGCAGTTCGTGTGCGGCGTCGGCTACGAATTGCCTGGTTCGTTCCTCGGACATCCGCGACCTCGCTTCGGCGCCCTCCAGCGCGTCGAGCATGTCGTCGAAGGCAGCGGCGGTGCGCCCCAACTCGGTGTCCCGACGATGCGGTCGCAGGCGCCGGCCACGATCCCCGTTGGCGGTCGACCTGGCCAGGTTTGCCATCGTCGTCAGCGGCTTCAACGCGAAACGGGCCGTGAACACCAGCATGACGGCTGTCACCAGGATCGCACCCAGGCCGGCCACGATGAGCAGACTCCTCAGTTCGGCCTCGGGCTTCGCCCACGCGTCGGCGAACACCGTGATGGTGGTCCCGTCGGAAGTCGTGAACGCCTGTGGCGCGGGCACCGGGGCGGCTCGGTCGAGCCCGGGGCCGATCGTCGTCCCGTCGGGCTCGGTGATCTGGACAAGCACGGACCCCATGGCGAGCTTTCCGTAGAGCTCGTAGGCGGACAGTGCTCGCTTCTCCAACTTGCGCGCGACCTGGACGCGGTCCGCGATGATGCTGGCGTTCTCGCGGACCATCTGGTCGTTGAACAAGGCGTAGATCACGACCATGAGGGCCGCGACCACGACCGTGAGCACGGTCGTGACCGACAGGGTCACTCGCAGCCGCAGCGAGGTGCTTCTCACGATGTCCCCTGACGCAGCACGTAACCAAGCCTCCAGACCGTGTGCAGCAGCCGCGGGCCATGGACCTCCAGTTTTCGGCGCAGGGCGCTGACGTGCACCTCGACCAGGTTCGGGTCGTAGTCCTGGTATCCCCACACGCTGGTCAGGATCTGGGTCTTGCTGACAATTCGCCCGCGATGCGCGGCCAGGTAGCACAGCAGCCGCAACTCGGTGGCCGTCACCTCGACCGGCTGGCCGGCATACCGCACGACGCCGGCGTCGGCGTCCACGAGCAGCTCTCCGATCTGCACCGTCGATGGTGTCCTGCCGAGGCGCCGGAGCACCGCGGTCACCCTGGCGACCAGTTCGGCCAGGTCGAACGGTTTGAGCACGTAGTCGTCGGCGCCGGAGTGCAGGCCGCGCAGCCGGTCGGGCACACCATCGCGCGCGGTCAGCATGACGACACCGGCGTCGCTGGTCCGCCGGACCACCTCCAGCAGCCGGAACCCGTCCCGACCCGGCAGCATGATGTCCAGCACGACCAGGTCGGGCCGAAACTCGTTGAGGTCGCCCTCCAGCCGCCGGCCGTCGGCACGAGTGAGTACCTCGTGGCCACAGCTCGTCAGGGCGGAACCAACCGCGACACGAATGGCCTCGGCGTCCTCGACAATCAAGACCCTCGCGGCAGGCACGGGGTCATTTTGCCGCCGCCGACGCTGAAAAGACGCTGAGACTCGTCGACGCTTCAGGTCATCTTCAGCCGAGGCCACGACTGTGGAGCCCGACAGGGAACACCAAAGTGAGGAGCGGATGTGCCCACTTTGAACAACCGGACCGTCGTGGCGATCCTGAGCGTGGCCACGGCAGGCATGGCGCTTGCCGGATGCTCGTCGGCCGCACCGTCCGCTTCGCCATCAAGCAGTTCCGCCCCGCCATCGGCCGCGAATGAACCATCACATTCTCGTAAGCCGCTGCCTGATGGGGAGACTCGGCTGTCCGGAACGGTCACCGCAATGCCGCAGGGCCAATTGGTGGTGACGGAAAAAGGGGGCGGCACTCAGACGGTCACGGCGGACTCGTCCACCAAGATCACCGATGGCCCGATGCAACAGGGGCAGCACGTCACAGTGATCGTGAAGGACGGGCACGCGACAGAGGTGCGGGTGCGGAAAGGCCAGCAGGGCTAAGGCGGGCTCCTTCCGACACCCGTTTCCGCCTTGTGCTGTGTCGGAAAGCCCTTCGTCTTCAGCTTCATGAGTTGAGGTCGCGCTTATGAGGAGTCGGATTCCGTTCGTTCTTGAGTTGGAGGAGAAGTGTGGTGAATAGGCTAAGAATACGAGCCGGTGGCGTAGTGCTCGCGGTGTCCATTGTGGGGTTGGGACTCAGTGGCTGTGCCGGCAGTGCCGCCGGTGCTCCACCGACCCCGTCGGCCAGCGGCGCGTCCGCTCCATTCCATGTAGCCGGAAACAAGGTTGTCGGCGCCAACGGCCAGCAGTTCGTCGAATACGGTTTCGTCACCTACTGCCTGGTGCATCCCTCTCTCGACGGCTGCACACCGGCGACCCTGGGCGGTCCGAGCCCCGACCTTGACCGGATTCGGGCGGCCGCCACGTTCTGGCATGCCAACGCCGACCGCATCCAGGTCGCCCAGGAGTACCTGTTCGACAAGGCTCCCTACGACTCCGCATATCTCGCCGAGCTCGACGCCCAGGTGCATCTGGCCGACAGCCTGGGCATGGTGCCCATCGTGACCCTGCAGGAGGAGCCGTTCAAGGACCAGGGGCCGCCGCTGCCGACCGAGTCCGCCGTGCGGTTCTGGACATTTGTCGCCGATCACTACAAGAACGATCCGATGGTGATGTTCGACCTGTACAACGAGCCACACCTCAAGGCCTTCCACGGCACGGACTGGCTGTGGAACATCTGGCGCAACGGCGGAACGGTCGACGAAGCCGGCCCGCCCGCGGTGCACCAGACGTTCGTCGGCGACCAGGCCCTCGTCGACGACATCCGCGCCGCCGGCGCCGCCAACGTGATCGTCGCCGAGGGCAACCAGACCGACCACGACCTCTCGGAGATCCCGAAGTACGCCCTGTCCGGATCGAACGTTGCCTACGGCATGGAACCGGGGCTGCGTCCCGGCAGCGACGACACCCCGGCACGGTGGGCGGCGAACTGGGGCACCCTGTCGGACTCCGTGCCGATCATGATGGAGGCGTGGAAGGGCTGGCCGGGAGCCAAGGACTGCAACCCGAACGCGCCGACCCTGCTTCCGCAGGAGATGGACTACCTGGCGTCCAAGCACCTCGGCATGCTCGTGTGGTCGCTGCAGGGCGGCGACATCGTCGTCGGGTCCAACCTCGAACAACCGACCTCCTACTCCGGGGCCGCCACACAACCCTGTACCAATCCGCCGCCCGGTCAGGCGCGACACGGTGATCATCCCGGCGGTGCCCAACACGCCACGACACCCCCGCCAAAGACCGTTGGGCCGGGTGAACTGATCCTCCGGTTCTTCACGACGAACAGCCATCCGACTCCGGTGACCTCCGCCGGCGAGCACCGCTGACCGGTCGGCGCGGGCCGCGCCGGCGGTGTCGGGACACCGACCCCGCTGGCGCGGTGACCCGCGCCACTACCTAATCTCGACAGGGTGAACTCGCTGGCGGAGCTTGCCACCTCCGGGCCGCTCCTGCTGGCCGCGGTGACGGCGTTGGTCGCCGGCGCGGTCTCCTTCGCCTCTCCGTGCTGTGTCCCGCTTGTCCCCGGATATCTCGCCTATCTGGCAGGACTCGTCGGCGCGCAGGCGCCCGCCGTCACCGGCGACGAGCCGGTGAAATCCGGCAGGTGGCGCGTTGTCGGAGCGGCACTGCTGTTCGTGCTCGGCTTCACCGCGGTGTTCGCGATCGGCACCGTGACCCTGTTCGGTCTCGCCGACCTGCTACTGCCCAACGTCGAGCTGCTGCAGCGGATCGGCGGGATCCTGACGATCGCCATGGGCCTTGTCTACCTCGGCCTGATACCCGCGCTGCAGCGCGATATGCGGCCGCACCACACCCCGCGGATCGGCGTGCTCGGCGCACCAGTGCTCGGGGCCGTGTTCGGTCTCGGCTGGTCGCCGTGCATCGGCCCGACCCTCGGCGGCGTGCTGTCCCTGACCGCCGGCACGCCGATCGGGCCGATCGCGCTCCGCGGATTGGCGCTGATGCTGATGTTCTGCCTTGGTCTCGGCCTGCCCTTCGTGCTGATCGCGATGGGTGCGCGTTGGGCTGTCCGGGCCACCGGATGGATCCGTCGTCACGCGCGGGCGGTGCAGCTGGCTGGCGGGGTGCTGCTGATCGTTGTCGGTGCGCTGCTGGTGACCGGCCTGTGGGGTGAGGTGCTCACCGTGATCCAGCGGAGTCTTGTCACCGGCTCGACGATGCCGCTGTAAGAGGGGAGTCATGATCCAAGGCCTGCTCGCCTTTCTGCGCAACGCGTGGCGCGGGCTCACCACCATGCGTACCGCCCTGATCCTGCTTGCCCTGCTGGCGCTCGGCGCGCTCCCCGGTGCGCTGCTTCCCCAGCGCCAGCTCGACAAGGCCCGGGTCGAGAAGTACATCACCGACCACGGATGGTGGGGCCAGCTGCTGGACCGCCTGCAGTTCTACGACGTCTACTCGAGCGTCTGGTTCTCGGCGGTCTACTTCCTGCTGTTCGTCTCACTGGTGGGCTGCCTCGCGCCGCGCACCGCGGAGTACCTCAGGCAGGTCAGGGCGAAGCCGGTGATCACGCCGCGCAACCTGTCCAGGCTGCCACACCATGACCGCGCCACGGTGGACCGGGACGTGGACGAGGTGATCGCCGCGGCCCGATCGGCGTTGCGTGGTTGGCGGATCGCGGAGTCCACCGAGGACAACGGCGCCCGCACCGTCAGCGCCGAACGCGGCTACCTGCGCGAGACCGGCAACCTGGTGTTCCACTTCGCGCTGCTCGGCCTTGTGGTCGCCTTCGCCATCGGCAAGCTGTACAGCTACAGCGGCCAGGTCGCGGTGGTCGCCACCGGCACACAGTTCTGCAACTCGGGCCTGCTGTCCTACGACTCGTTCACGCCGGGCCTCAGGGTCGATGGCACCGACCTGGACCCGTTCTGTGTGCGGGTCAACGGCTTCCGTGCCTCCTATCTGCCGACCGGAGAGGCCGACACCTTCGACGCCGACATGGACTACCAGTCCGGCGGCGATCTGAGCACAGGCACCTGGCGCCACTACGACCTGCGGGTCAACGAACCGCTGCGCACCGTGGGTGACCGCGTCTACCTGATCGGGCACGGCTACGCGCCAGAGTTCACGGTGATCTTCCCGGACGGGCAGCAGCGGTCGAGCACGGTCCAGTGGCCGCCGGCCGATCCGACGACACTGCTGTCCGCGGGCACCACCACGTTCGATCCGCCCAATACGACCGACCCGGCAGAACTGCGCAAGCACCAGCTAGCCATCACCGGACTGCTGGCACCCACCGCCGTCTACGACGGCACGCTGCTGTCGTCGGCGTTCCCCGCCGCCTTCGATCCCGCGGTCGCCGTCGATGTCTACCGGGGCGACCTTGGCAACAACTCGGGACTCTCGCACAGCCTGCTCACCATCGACCAGTCCATGGTGGACCAGGGGCGCCTAGTCAAGCAGGCCCGGCAGAACCTCAAGCCGGGTGAGGAGATCAAGCTCGACGACGGCACCAGGATCCGGTTCGACAAGGTCGAGCAGTTCGTGCAGTTGCAGATCTCGCACGACCCGACCCAGGTCTTCGTCCTGGTGTTCGCCGTGCTGATGCTTGTCGGGCTCGCCGGCTCGCTGACGATCAAGCGTCGCCGGCTGTGGATCAGGGCCGCACCGGCGGACGCGGAGGCCGCGGGGGAACGTACTGTTGTCGAGGTCGGTGGCCTTGCCCGAACCGATCAGGCCGGGTACGGCGAGGAGTTCACCAAGCTCGCCACGCACCTGCTTGCGGTGACGAGTGCCGATAGGAGAGGAACCTGATGCTGGTCAACGCGACCCTGGCCCATTACAGCGACTGGTTCTACGCCTCAGCGGTCGTCGTCTACGTGCTCGCCATGGCCTTCTACCTCGTCGAACAGGGGATGACCAAGACGAGACGGCAGCGTGAGCGGGAACTGGTCGCCGTCGGAGGCGGTGATCCGGCACTCGCCGACCAGGTGCCCGGTGAGCCGACCGAGGAGCCGCCTGCGCGGGGACGCGACCGCGCCGACCGGATCGGCCGGATGGGCATGGCCCTGAACGTGCTCGGAGTGCTGCTGCACGCGGCCGCCGTGCTCCTGCGCGGACTGGCTGTCGGCCGGGTGCCATGGGGCAACATGTACGAGTACGACTCGGCGGTCTGCCTCGTCGCGCTCGTCACCTGGCTGGTGCTGGTCAGGAAGTTCGACGTCCGCCGGCTCAGCGCCTTCGTGCTGCTGCCCGTCGTGGTCCTGCTGTTCCTCGGCGGCACCATGCTGTACTCCACCGCGTCACCACTCCAGCCGGCGCTACAGTCCTACTGGCTGGTCATCCACGTCTCCGCGGCGATCACCGCCACCGGTCTGCTGCTCGTCGCCGGGGTGGCGAGCCTGCTCTACCTGGCACGCGCCGGCAACGAGCGCGACCCGCGACGGCTGGCCCGCTTCGCCTCCCGGCTACCGGCGGCCGACGTGCTCGACCGGCTTGCGTACCGGGTGACCGTGCTGGCCTTCCCGCTGTTCACCTTCGGGGTCATCTGCGGCGCGATCTGGGCGGAGTCGGCGTGGGGCCGGTTCTGGGGCTGGGATCCGAAGGAGACCTGCGCGTTCGTCGCGTGGGTCTGCTACGCCGCGTATCTGCACGCGCGCGCGACCGCCGGCTGGCGGGGCAACCGGGCGGCCATGGTCAATGTCGTCGCGTTCGCGGTGATGGTGTTCAACCTGTTCTTCATCAACCTCGTCACGGTGGGTTTCCACTCCTACGCAGGCGTTGCCTAAGCCCGCTGTCGACCGCGTTCGTGGACCCGACTACCTTCGTGTACGGACGGGGAGGACTCGATCCGCGTGCGCAGGGAGGACCCCAACGGTGACTGGACGTTACGGGGAGCCGGAGCAGTGGCAGGATCAGACCGGTCAGGGTTCCGGGCCCCAGAATTCAGGGCCGTTGTCCGCTGATCCTTCAGGTTCCGGTCCCTACCCGGTCGGCGGCGGCCAGTCCGGGCCACACCCGGTCCGTGGCAGCCAGTCAGGTCCTTACCCGGTCGGCGGTGGCCAGTCCGGACCGTACCCGGTCGAGCCGGCGTCGGCTGGACAGCATCCCTACCCGCAGCAGCGGTATCCCCAGCACTACGCGCAGCAGGGCCAGCCATCGCACCAGAGCAGGCACACCGCCGGCACGCTGTCCGCCCAGGAACTAATCAAGCGGCAGAAGCGGCCGCCGCAGACCGGGTGGCGACGGGCCGTGCACTCGATCTCCGGTGGTCTTGTCAACCTCGGCGAGAGCCAGGCTGACCTGCGCCGCCGCGAGCTGATCGCGCGGATCAACCAGCCACTGCGCGGATGTTACAAGATCGCGATGTTGAGCCTGAAGGGCGGCGTCGGCAAGACAACGACAACGACCACGCTCGGCTCGACGTTCTCGTCGCTGCGGGGAGACCGGGTGATCGCGGTGGACGCTAACCCCGACCGCGGCACGCTCAGCCAGAAGATCCCTCTCGAGACCACCGCGACCGTGCGACACCTGCTCCGTGACGCCAACCGGATCACCAGATACTCGGACGTGCGTGCCTACACCTCGCAGAGCCCGAGCCGGCTCGAGGTGCTGGCCAGTGAGCAGGATCCCGCCGTGTCGGAGGCGTTCAGCGAGGACGACTACCGCCGCACCATCGATCTGCTCGAGCACTTCTACAACATCGTGCTGACCGACTGCGGCACCGGCCTCATGCACTCGGCGATGGCCGGTGTCCTCGACGTCGCCGACTCCCTCGTCGTGGTGTCCTCCGGCTCGGTGGACGGCGCCAACAGTGCCTCGGCCACGATCGACTGGTTGGAGGCACACGGATACCGGGACCTGGTCCGCCGGTCGGTCGCTGTGATCAACTCCGTGCGTCCACGGTCGGGCAAGGTGGATCTGGACAAGCTGACGCAGCACTTCGGCACCCGATGCAGGGCGGTGGTCCGCATCCCGTTCGACCCGCACCTCGAGGAGGGCGCCGAGATCGAACTGGATCGGCTCAGCCAGGCCACCAGGGTGGCGCTGCTGGAACTGGCCGCCACAGTCGCCGACGACTTCCCCAACGACGTGGGCCGTTCCCGGTAGATGGCACCGGCTGGCGGCTCCGACGAGGAACTCAGGGTCAGCACCCTGGAGCTGTTCTTCGACCTGGTCTTCGTCTTCACCATCACGCAGCTGGCGGCCGTGCTGTCCCACCAGCCCAACCTCGTCGGGCTGGCGAAGATGGCCCTGCTGCTCGGGGTGATCTGGTGGATGTACGGCGGGTACGCCTGGCTGACCAACACTGTCCCGCCGAACCGGACACCGGTGCGGGTGCTGCTGGTGTTGGCCATGATCGCCTACCTCGTGTTGGCGCTGTCGGTACCGCGAGCGTTCGACGAGGACGGCTGGGTGTTCGCGGGCGCCTACCTGGTGATCATCGCGGTGCACGCCGGTCTGTTCGTTGCCCAGGGCGGCGGCTTCAACCGGGCATTGGCCGGGAATCTCGTAATACCGGTGCTTCTGCTCGTGGCCGCGGCAGTGCCGGGCCCGGTGCGCTGGGCCTGCTGGGTGCTGGTTCCCGTGCTGTTGTGGGGACGGCCCTGCTATCGAGCGCCGAGGGGTTCTCGCTTCGGCCCGCGCACTTCGTCGAACGGCACGGGCTTGTGTTGATCATCGCGTTCGGTGAGTCGGTGGTGGCCGTCGGCATCGGTGCCGCGGACTTCGCGGTCACCGCCGGGCTGGTTCTCGCCGCAACGCTGACACTGGTGGTGCTGGCTGGACTGTGGTGGTGCTACTTCGCCGACGACAACGACGGCAAGGCCGAACGGGCGCTCGCCGCGGTGTCACCGCGGAGACGGGCTCGGTTGTCCCTGCTGGCGTTCGGACACTGCTACCTGCCGCTGCTCGGCGGAGTGATCATATTCGCCGCAGGGGTCAAGAAGGCGGTCAGCCAGCCGCTTGCCGCCCTTTCGGTAGCTCCCGCGGTGGCGATTGGCGGCGGAGCCGCGCTCTACCTCGTCGGCGACATGATGCTGCGTCGGGTTCTGCGGCTCGGGCCCAACCTGACCCGTCTCGCCGTCGCGGTGCTCGCCGCCGCGAGCTGCGGTGTCGGCGTCACGGTCTCGGCCGTAGGCCAGCTCGGTGTACTCGCCGCCGTCGTCACGATGCTCGTCATCGCCGAACGGCCGGTGTTCCGCCGCGGTGCTGCCCGCTTCGAGGAGTCCCCGTCCTGAGGGTTGGCGTCTGCCGCGATCCAGGGTGGCTCAGGAGCCGGTCTCGGGACCGTCCGAGTCATGGCGACGAGTCCGCCTGCCGAGGTCTCGCAGGAAGTCGGGATCGTCGTCGGGCGCGACGGCCCGCTTCGGCGGCGTCTCGACCTGGCTCTGTCCCGCACCGAGCAGCCGCCACAGCACCACTCCGACGGTCACCGCGCCGATCAGCGCGAACAGGTAAACCATTCCCACCTCCCCGGTTCTGGCCGCATCCCGGCTCCTGGTCATGAGACTAGTGCGATGGCCGTCGGCGGTGGTGTCCGGAGGTCCCCACCTGGATACGGGCGCTCCAGAAGGCACGTCCGCACCGGACAGTGCCGGTGCGGTGTGCCTCGGGTGGCGAACGGTCAGGCGCGGACGGGCTCACTCGCCTCGGTTGTCAGTTCGGCGAGTAAAGCCTTGACTTCGGATTCCCGAAAGCGCCGATGCCCACCGGGAGTACGGATGGAACCGATGCGGCCCGCAGTGGCCCACCGGGTCACGGTCTTGGGGTCGACGCGGAACAGCGTGGCCACCTCACCAGGAGTGAGTAAACGCTCTCCGCCGTGCTGACGAGGGTGCCGTACGGTCGCTGCTGTCACTGTCGACCTCCTGATTCTCCGCGGAACTGATGACGCCGTTTCGTGCGCATCGTGTCACCTCACCCCTTGAGTACTCGAACACTTGGGTGATAGTAAAGAGCCAGTAAGGGACGAAAACCGCGCTTCGGACATGGCCGGTTCACCCTCTACGCTTTTCGTCGTGGACGCTGTCGACCGTCAGATCATCGCCGTGCTCCGTGGCAACGGCCGTGCGACCTACGCCGACCTCGGCCGACAGGTCGGCCTGTCCGCCTCCGCGGTGCACGAGCGTGTCGGCAAGCTCGAGGCGGCGGGAGTGATCACCGGCTACCACGCGGTTGTCAACCCCGGCCTGGTCGGACTAGGCGTCACCGCGTTGGTGGGGATCCACCCCTCCGACACCGGTGATGACGAGGAGGTGGCGTGCGCACTGGCGAAACTGCCCGAGGTGGAGTCCTGCTACGCCGTCGCGGGAGACGAGGCGTTCGTGATCAAGGTCAGGGTGGCCACCGTCGACGATCTCGAGCGCACCCTGTTCCGGTTGCGCCGGATCGAGGGCGTCGCGCGGACCAACACCACCGTGGTGCTGTCGACCAGGTTCGAAGGCCGGCCGAACGTTCCCGAGGACTCGAATGGTCCCGAGGACAGCACACCGCCGCGGTCGCAGGCGCACGCCGAGTAGCCTTGACGCCGATGGACGACGAGAACGACGCGCCGGGACGGTTCGGCCGTGACCTTGGGTTGTACACCGCGGCCCGGGTCGGGGTGCTCGCGGTCCTCGCGACTCTGCTCGTCCTGGCTCACGTTCCATTGCTGATCGCGGTGGCCGTCGCGCTCGTGGTGGCCTGGCCGCTGTCCATGGTGCTGTTCCGCCGGCTGAGTGCCCGTCTCGCGACCGACCTGGCGGAGCGCCGGATACGGCGACAGCGACTGCGTGCTGAGCTCCGTGACGACGAACGGTCGTAGCGGCGGCCGCCGGCCACTACGGTTGCCGTCGTGACCGCCATCGACCGGTGTTGTGAGCGCACGAGAGCTTGGGTGTGCGAAGCCGTGCGGATCATCGAGGCCGACGCCAACCGCAGCGCCGACACCCATCTGCTGACCTTCCCCCTCCCCGTCGAATGGGATGTCGACCTCTACCTCAAGGACGAGTCGACGCATCCGACAGGATCGCTCAAGCACCGACTGGCCAGGTCGCTGTTCCTGTACGCGATCTGCAACGGATGGGTGCGCAGCGGGACACCGGTGATCGAGGCGTCCTCCGGCTCGACCGCGGTCTCCGAGGCCTATTTCGCCCGGTTGCTTGGACTGCCGTTCATCGCGGTGATGCCGACGTCCACCAGCCAGGAGAAGATCGCGCTGATCGAACGCCAGGGCGGTACCTGCCATTTCGTCGACCGGCCGGGCGCGATCTACGACGAGTCCCGCCGGCTCGCCACCGAACTGAACGGTCACTTCATGGACCAGTTCACCCATGCCGAGCGGGCGACCGACTGGCGGGGCAACAACAACATCGCGGAGTCGATCTTCGAACAGGTGGCACTCGAGGCCCATCCGGAGCCGGACTGGGTCGTTGTCGGCGCCGGCACCGGCGGAACCAGCGCCACCATCGGACGGTATCTGCGCTACCGCAGGCTCCGTACACGGCTGGCCGTGGTCGATCCGGAGCGGTCGGTGTTCTTCGACGCCTGGCGGGACACCAGGCCCAGGCTGACCGCCGAGACCGGGTCCCGGATCGAGGGCATCGGCCGACCGAGGGTGGAGCCCTCCTTCGTCGGTGACGTCATCGACCGCATGATCAAAGTGCCCGACGCGGCGTCCATCGCCACGATCCGCTATGTCGAGACCACGCTCGGACGCAGGGTCGGTGGCTCGACGGGAACCAATCTGTGGGGGGCGTTCGAGATCATCGCCGAGCTGCGCGCACAGGGGCGTTCCGGCAGTGTCGTGTCCCTGCTCTGTGACGGCGGGGAGCGGTACGGCAACACCTACTACGACGACGACTGGCTGGCTGCCAACGGGCTGGACCTGCGTCCGCACACCGAGGTGCTCGCGCGCTTCTTCGCGGAGGGGCGGTGGACACCCGCGTGAGCCGCGGGTGTCACGGCCACCCTCGGGGCAGCGGTCGTCGGGTCAGGAGGCCGGACCGCCGCCGACGGCCAAGCCGACCGCCGTCACGCCTGCCCAGACCAGCATGGCGAGCGCGGTATCCCGCAGTACGGCTACCAACGCCTGTCCGGTCGCCCCGTTGACGACCTTGCGCACGCCGGGCAGCAGCAGTGGCAGCGCGAGAAAACCGAGCAGCAGATAGGTGTCGTGGATGGCGCCAACAGCGCTGATCAGGAACGGCACCGCGATCAGGCCGAGGTACAGGTTGCGGGTGTCCTGGTCGCCGATCAACACCGCCAGAGTGTGCTTGCCCGCCGCCGTGTCGGTGGGGATGTCGCGGAGGTTGTTGACGACCAATACCGAGGCCGAGAAACAGCCGACCGCGACGGCCGCGCCGATGCCGTAGCCGCTGACCTGGCCGGCCTGCACATAGACCGTGCCCAGGACGGCGACGAGTCCGAACGAGACGAAAACGGCGAGCTCACCGAGTCCGGCGTAGCCATAGGGGTGCTTGCCCCCGGTGTAGAACCATGCCGCGGCGATGCACAGGGCGCCGACCGCGATCATCGCCCAGCGGCCGCTGATGATGACGGCGGCGAGACCGGTGACCATGGCGACCCCGAAGCTGGCCAACGCCGCGGTGCGCACGGCGTCGGGGCGAGCGACCCCCGAGCCGACCAACCGCAGCGGTCCGACCCGGTTGACGTCGGTGCCGCGCACCCCGTCGGAATAGTCGTTGGCGAAGTTGACGCCGACGATGAGCGCGAGCGCGACGATCATGGTCAGCACCGCCAGCGTCCAGGAGAACTGCCCGAGCGCCATCGCCACCCCGGAGCCGACCACCACCGGGGCGATGGCGTTGGGCAGGGTGCGCAGGCGTGCCCCTTCGATCCACTGTGCAATCGTGGCCATGCTGTCGCGTCCGTTCGTGTCGCGGGCAATCGTGGCCATGCTGTCGCGCCGGTTCGTATCCCGGGCCACCATGGTCGTGCGGTACATACTCCGGTACGCCCTGTTGGCGCCAGTGGGCGCCCCGCACCCTTTCGGGGTATCGGACTGGGCCGACCGCCGTCAGTTCCGCGCCGGCGGGCTCTGCGATGTCGTCGAGGTGGACGCGATCAGGCCGTGCAGGATGAGCTCGACGAGGACGGCGGCATCAGGCACACGGTCGGTGACCTGTCCCAGCACGATCGCCGACAGCAACATCTGGGCCGCGGTCACGGTGTCGTGCGGGCGCAACTCGCCGGTCTCGACGCGTGTGGCCAGGTAGTCCGCGAGCAGATGCTGGCCCTCGGCGACCAGTGCGGTGAGCTGTTCGCGGATGCGCGGGTCGGTGGCCGCACCGCTGAGGAACAGCCGGACGAGGTCGGCCCGGTCAGCTAGCATGCGGCCGAACCCGGTGGCGAGTTCGACCAGGACCTCGCGCGCGGGACGCTGGTGGCCCACGCGCAGCCGCTCGCGTAGCTCCGGCATGAACCCCCGTTCGGCCAGCATGGTCACCAGCAGCCCCTCTTTGCTGGGAAAGTAGTGGTAGAGCAGGCCAGGAGTGACGCCGGCCGCGGCGGCGATGTCCTTGACGCTCGCCCCGTCGACCCCCTTGTCGGCGAATACGGCCAGGGCGGCGTCGAGCAGCGATTCGCGCCGCTGCCGTGCCTGGGCACGTCGAACCGACACGATGGCACTCCATTGGCTGAACGTTCATTCAAATAGACTCGGTGCCATTCAAGTTCGCCGGGACGAAACGGTCAAGCCGGCTCGTCCGACGTGCCGGCTTGACCGTTCGAGCTCAGGTCAGGTCCACAGGTAGGTAACGCTGACGAACGCGTTGTCGGCCAGTCCCAGCCCGTCCCAGAACGTGCCGTCGGCCAGGTCGATGCCGGCCGGGTTGGCAACCTGCCTGCCGAACTGGTCCTCGCCGCCGTTGTAGTCGTTCTGGAAGGCGGCCTGCGCCTCCGGGGTGCCCTGGGGGAGGTCCTTCCACGACTGCCGGAACGCCGACGGGTTCCAGTAGTCGTCCGTGGTGTTCCACGGCCCCTTGTCCCAGACCGGAGCCGTCTCGCACTTGCCGTTGTCCGCGCACACCCGAACCGAGTACATCGTGCTGCCGTTGGGCGACAACGCCTTGCCCGAAGGCAGCGCCACGAAGTGATCCCTCGCCTTGATCACGTGACCGTTCGAGGTGGTGCCTCCGACGAGACCTTCTCGGGTCGCGTACACCCGGTAGGTCGAGGCCTGTGGCTGCGCCATCTGACCGGCACGGTGGTCGGCTGTCGTCGTCGCCAACAGCGACAGGGCGCGGACCAGCGGGCCGGCCGAACCGATTGGTGCGGTCAGCGTCATCCTGACCTGGACGGCGGAGGTGGCTTCCGGAAGCACGGCGGGCCCGGCCGGTCCGGTTTCCACCCACTCCGTCCACCGACCGTCGGCACGCTGGCCACGGACATCGACGGCCAGCTCGGAGTCGGCGGCCACCGAACCGTCCAGGGCGGCCGATACAGTGTTCGCGGGAACGCCCAACCGGTGCGGATCGAACACCATGATTCCGGAGCGGTCGTCGAGTCGGTCCGTGGACGCGTGGGCTTCGGCGTCGCCGAGTCTGACCACGCCGCCGGCGTTGATGACGTTGCTGCTGTCGGCGTTGTTCGTGCTCAGATCGGCCTGCCACGTCTGCGCTGACGGCGAGGCGAGTGCCACGGACACACTGCCCAATACGGTCAGTGCCGCGACCGCCGCCAAGGCGTGAACGAGCTTGCTATGCATGGATTTCGCACTCCCTCCGCGGGCGCGCGACGCGGACGGTGCGTCAGCGGCAGGGTTTCCGCGCACCCGTCAGATGAGTCGAGCCAACCTCCGCCATTGTGACCGAGCAACATGGAGTGTGGTTGTGCCCGTGAATTACTCGCAATGCCGCCGGTGAACTTGATCCGATCGGGCGAAAATCGCGCGGACCGCGCCGCGGTCGACCTTGCCCGGTCCCAGTAGCGGCAGCTCCGTGACGAGCCGAAACTCCTTGGGAACCGCGGCGTCGCCGACGCTGTCGCGGACTGCCGCCCGCAGCGCCGACTCGTCCGGCGGGCCCGCCGGATCAGCCGGCACGACCGCCGCGGCGACGCGGTGCCCCCATTCCGGGTCCTCAATGCCGACAACGGCAGCGCTGGACACTTCGGCAAGCGCGGTAAGGGCCTGCTCGACGAGCAGAGGCGACACCTTCACCCCGCCGGTGTTGATGAGGTCGTCGATCCGGCCGACCACCGCGAGCCGGCCGTCAGGCAGCCATCGCCCGAGATCGCTCGTGGCGAACCAGCCGTCGACGACCGGGGGCCTGCCGGTGTCGGGCAGGTAGCCGTGGGTAAGCACCGGCCCGGACAGCTCGATCCGGCCGGTCGGCTGTGCCCCTGACAGCCGAATCCGCACGCCGTCCAGAGGGACCCCGTCATGGACGCAGCCGCCCGCCGTCTCGCTCATGCCGTAGGAGACGACTATCCGAACTCCGGCCGCGGCGGCGCTGGCCAGCACCGTCTCCGGCGCCGCCGCACCGCCGAGGACCACCGCGTCGAACCCGCGCAGCGCATCGAGCCCGGCGCCGCCGTCACTGAGCAGGCGAGACAGCTGGGTCGGCACCAGCGCCGTGTAGCGCGGACCGTCGTCGGACAACACCGACCGTGCCGCCTTCGCGAACTCCATGGGTCGAAAGCCCCCGGTCAGGTCCACCACCGCTGGCGTCGTGCCGACGACAAGCGACCTGATCAACACCTGCAGTCCACCGATGTAGCGTGCCGACATCGCCATCAGCCACCGCCCCGGGCCACCCAGCCGGTCGTTGGTCGCCACGGCGGAGGCCACCAGTGCCCTCGCCGACAGCATGACCCCCTTCGGGGCGCCTGTCGATCCGGAGGTGCCGACCACCAGCGCCGTGTGGCCCGGCACCGGCGCCACGAGGCCCACCGCGGAGACAAGGCGTTGCCGGTCCGCCGCGGTGACCGGGAGCAGGGCCGGCCCATGGCCGTCCAGAGCCGCTCGCAGCGCTGGCAGCATGGCGAGCACCTCGCGCGGTGCCGTCGGGACGAGCAATGGCCTCAGTTCGCGGGACATCAGAAGTAGTACGGGAACTCGGACCAGTTCGGCGGCCTCTTCTCGAGGAACGCCTGTCTGCCCTCAACCGCTTCGTCGGTCATGTATGCCAACCGGGTCGTCTCGCCGGCGAACAGCTGCTGCCCGACGAGGCCGTCGTCGATCAGGTTGAAGGAGTACTTGAGCATGCGCTGCGCGGTCGGCGACTTGCCGTTGATCTCCTCGGCCCAGCGCAGCGCCGTCGACTCGAGTTCGGCGTGTGGCACGACCGCGTTGACCATGCCCATCCGGTGGGCCTGCTCCGCGGTGTAGGGGCGGCCGAGGAAGAAGATCTCCCTGGCGAACTTCTGGCCAACCTGCCTCGCGAGGTAGGCCGAACCGTATCCGCCGTCGAAGCTGCCGACATCGGCGTCGGTCTGCTTGAACCGGGCGTGCTCGGAGCTGGCCAGGGTGAGATCGCACACCACATGCAGGCTGTGCCCACCGCCAGCGGCCCAGCCGGGTACGACCGCGATGACCACCTTCGGCATGAACCGGATCAGCCGCTGCACCTCGAGGATGTGCAGGCGGCCGGAACGGGCGGAGTCGACCGTGTCGGAGGTCTCGCCGCTGGCGTACCGGTAGCCGTCACGCCCGCGGATCCGCTGGTCGCCGCCGGAACAGAACGCCCAGCCGCCGTCCTTGGGAGACGGCCCGTTTCCCGTGATCAGCACGCAGCCCACGTCCGCGGACATCCTGGCGTGGTCCAACGCCGTGTACAGCTCGTCGACGGTGTGCGGGCGGAAGGCGTTGCGCACCGAAGGCCGGTGGAACGCCACCCGTACGGTCCCCTGGCCGATGGCCCGGTGGTAGGTGATGTCGGTGAAGTCGAAGCCCGCGACGGGCCGCCATGCCGCGGGGTCGAACAAGTCGGACACGTGGTCATCAGGCACACCTGGGAGAATAGGCGGGTGAACCCCTCCACCGCGCAGGCCCGTGTGGTCGTCGATGAGCTGGTGCGCAACGGCGTGCGGCATGCGGTGTCGTGTCCTGGTTCCCGCAACGCGCCGCTGTCTTTCGCGTTGCACGAGGCGGCCGTGGCTGGCCGGCTCGAACTGCACGTCCGTATCGACGAGCGCTCAGCGGGGTTCCTGGCGCTCGGGCTGTCCAAGGGCTGGGGAAACCGTCCGCGGCCCGACCTCGTCGCCGTCGTGTGCACCTCCGGCACCGCTGTGGCCAACCTGCACCCGGCGGTACTGGAGGCGTATCACAGTGGTGAGCCGCTGATCGTGCTGACCGCCGACCGGCCGGCGGAACTGGTCGGGTCGGGCGCCAACCAGACCACCACCCAACACGGGATCTTCGGCCCGCTGGTGCCGACCGTCGACTTTCCCATCGCGGAACGGCGCGCCGGCCAGAACGCCGTGTGGCGCGGCATGGTGTGCCGCTCGCTGCCCGTGGACGGGCCGGTGCACCTGAACCTGCCGTTGCGTGAGCCGTTGGTACCCGCCGGCGGGGCCGACTGGCCAGAACCGCTGGACGGGCGGGCGGACGGCAAGCCGTGGACCTCGACCACCCGTGCCGCGTCCTGTCGTGCCCATGCCGACGACCTCGGTCACCTCAGTGCCCGCACGCTCGTGGTCGTCGGCGACGTCCACCGGAGCCATGTCCGGTGGGCGGGAGAGGTCGCCGACAAGGCCGGCTGGCCGGTCATCGCCGAGCCGTCAGGCCGGCACCTCGCGGACACCGCGGCGGTGATCACCTGTGGTGGCGCCATGCTGGCGGCCGGTTCGCTGCCCGACCGCCTGCGCCCGGAATCGGTCCTCGTGATCGGCAGGCCAACCCTGAGTAGGGGCGTGCAGCTGCTGTTGCGGGAAACGCCCGTCGTGCACGTGGTCTCCGACGGTCCGCGGTGGGCCGATCCGCAGTGCGTCGCGACCCACGTGTCCGGTCCGATCGACAAGGGCGCCGCGGTGCCGCCGCCGGACTCCCATTGGCTCGCCGGGTGGCAGGCTGCCGATTCCGCGGTTCGTGACGCGATGGACGCGCTGCTCACCGCGCAACCGTGGCCGTCGGGGCTCCGGTTGGCCAGCGAGCTCGTCGCCGCGTTGCCTCCGGAGTCGACGCTGTTCCTCGGTTCGTCCAACCCTGTCAGGGACGTGGACCTCGTCGCCTGGCAACGGCACGACATCGTCATGCTCGCCAATCGGGGCCTTGCCGGGATCGACGGCACCGTGTCCTCGGCGATCGGGGTGATGCTGGGATCAGGGGGCAGGAACGGGTATGCCCTGCTCGGCGACCTGACGTTCCTGCACGACATCAATGGTTTGCTGCTCGGCCCGGACGAACGGCGGCCGAATCTGACCGTGGTCGTGCTCAACGACGATGGCGGCGGCATTTTCTCATTGCTGGAGCAGGGTTCCGGCGAACACACGGATTCGTTCGAGCGGATTTTCGGCACACCGCACGGCGCTGACCTTGCCGCGCTGTGCGCCGGCTACCACGTGCCGCACCAACTGGTGACCACTGTCGACGAGCTGCGGCGTGAGCTGACACCGTCGACGGGAATCCACGTTGTCGAGGTGCGTTCCGATCGCGCCGCGCTCCGCGATCTGCACGCCAGACTGCGTCGGGTCGTCGCGGACGCCCTGGCAACCCACCATCGGCGGTAGCGTGATTTCGTTGCCCTCTCTATGTTGCTGTCTCGTCATCGCCGGGTGGGACGGAAACAGGGAGTCGTCGTGTTCAGATCGAAGCTGTTCGTGGCCGCGGTCACGATGGCGACGGGTGTGCTGCTCGCAGGGACGGCCAGTGCCGGTACGCCGCCTCCCGGCGCCGGCGGGCAGTCGATCGGCGATCCGTACTTCCCGGCCGACGGCAACACTGGCTACGACGTCCAGCACTACGACCTCGATCTGCGGTACCAGCCGGCAACCGACCAGCTGAACGGCACGGCCACGATTCTGGCGACGACGACCCAGGAGCTGTCGAGCTTCTCCTTCGACTTCGGACTGCACCCGACTTCCGTGCTGGTGAACAGCTGGCCAGCGCGGTTCACCGAGAGCAACGCCAAACTGGTCGTCACGCCGGCGAAGGCACTGCCGAAGGCGGCCGCGGTCACCGTGGTCGTCACCTATGACGGCGTGCCGTCGCAGGTCGAGATCGGCGGCGAGAAGGATTGGGTCAAAACCCCGGACGGCGCGCTCGCGGTGAACGAGCCCCATGTCGCCGCGTTCTGGTACCCGGCCAACGATCATCCGCTGGACAAGGCCACCTACGACGTGTCGATCGCGGTTCCCGACGGCACGCAGGCTGTCTCCAACGGCACGCTCGTCCGCAAGACCAGTCTGCTCGGCTGGACCCGCTGGTCGTGGCGCAGCACCAAGCCGCAGGCCAGTTATCTGGCGTTTCTCGCGATCGGCCACTACGACATCCGGAGCGCGGCGGGGCCGGACGGCGAACCGGTCATCACCGCCTACCACCAGGACCTCGGTGACAGCAGCGGTGCGGCGCAGGCAAGCGTCGAGCGCACGCCGGAGATCCTCGCCTGGGAGTCCACGCTGTTCGGGCCTTACCCCTTCGAGGCGCAGGGTGGCGTCGTTCCGGCCACCGGGCTCGACTTCGCGCTGGAGGACCAGACCCGCCCGGTGTACAGCTCGAAGTTCTTCGCCGCCGGCGCGGATCCGTCGGTGATCGTGCACGAGAACGCCCACCAGTGGTTCGGCGATTCCGTTTCGGTCGGCGGCTGGCGCAATATCTGGCTCAACGAAGGGTTCGCCAGCTACGCGGAATGGCTGTGGTCGGAGGCGCACGGCCAGGGGACCGCCCAGCAGTTGTTCGACCACTACTACAACTCCAAGCCGGCCACCGACCCGGCCTGGCAGATCGCCACCGGCGACCCCGGTCCTGCCAACCTGTTCGACGGCTTTGCCGTGTACGACCGGGGCGCGATGGCGCTGCATGCGCTGCGAACGGCCGTTGGTGACACCGCGTTCTTCGCCATCCTCAAGGCGTGGGCCGCGCAGCAGCGCTACGGCAACGGCACCATCGAACAGTTCGTCGCGCTCGCGGAGAAGGTTTCCGGTAAGGCCGTGCATCCCGTGCTCGATGACTGGCTGTTCACCAAGGGGCGCCCGACTCTCGGTGTCACCGCGAGTTTCGGCGTACCTGCCGTGCCCGCGTCGGTCGCCGAGCTCGACCGCACTCATCAGCTGCTCGCGACGGCCCGTCGCCGGTAGTCAGGAGGCGGGGCGGAAGGATAGCCGTAGTCGACCGGCGACCGGGGTCGGAATTCACGGTGCGCAGCACATCGCTGACGCTCGGGGCGTGCACCGGATCGGTGCCCGTTGCGGCCGGGGTCCCGGCATGTATTCGTCAATCGCCGCGTGGGCGCACTCAGATTGGGCAGTGCGGCCGTGATGCCGGACCGTTGCCCCGCCGGGGTCGCCGTTTCACCACGACGGGCAAGAGCAGTTCGAGGAAGCGCCGCACGAGCCAGGCCGGTGGCTGACCACCGGGATCGACGAAGCTCTGCCCCAGTGCGCCCTCCCGCAAAGTGATGATCATCCGAGCCAGTTCGTCCAGGTCGATGGTGCACGACAGTCCCGCGCGCGCAAGGAGATCGCCGAGCCCACGGGCGACTTGACCGCGCACCTCGTCGTCGTGTTCGGCCAGCGTCCGGGCAGCCTCGGGGTTGCGTATCGCATAGAGAGTGAACTCGGTGGTCACCAGGTACCAGTTGCGCTCGTCGGGAGGCACGTGCGCGACGAGCTCGGCGATCTGTTCGAGTGTGATCGGCTCTCCGCTGCCGTCATCACTGGCCGTGACCACCCATTCCATGGCGCGCCGGGCGCGCGCGTCGAAGAGCGCGAAGAACAGTTCGTCCCGGGTGGCGAAGTTGGAGTAGAACGCGCCCCGCGTGTACCCGGCCCTTCGGCAGATGTCCTCGATGCTCGCGCCGCTGAATCCCTGTTCCGCGAAGACTTCCAGCGCCGCGTCGAACAGTCTGGCCCTTGTCTCCGGGCGTCGTTTGGTCATCCCCTTCGGCATGGCACTCCTTCCGAGTGGGTTGACATCGAGGCCGTGCTCGCAAATGATACATGAATGTATCCGATGCGACTGTGTATCGGATGTACCCCGGACTTTCCCGAACCATGTCTCGTCTGGAGTAACCGTGACCAGCATGCTGTCCGCGACTGTCAGCGCCGCCATAGGTCCCGTTCCCGAGGGATTCACCGTCCCACAGCCTCCGACGTTCACCAACGTCGACGACGAACGCGTGTATCGCAAGGAACAGCTGGCCGCGGGCTTCAGGCTGTTCGGGGCTTTCGGCTTCTCCGAAGGAGTGGCCGGGCACATCACCGTCCGTGATCCGGAGAACCCCGACTGGTTCTGGGTCAACCCCTTCGGCATGAACTTCAGCCGGATCAAGGCCTCGGACCTCATCCTCGTCGATCACGAGGGCACCGTCCTGCACGGCACCCGCCCGGTGAACCGTGCCGCCTTCGTCATCCATTCCCAGGTCCACCGTGCCCGACCGGACGCGCTCGCCGCGGCCCACTCTCATTCGTTGCACGGCAAGGCCTTCTCCAGCCTCGGTGTGCTCCTCGATCCGCTGACCCAGGACGCCTGCGCGTTCTTCGAGGACCACGGCCTGTACAGCGACTACCGCGGCGTGGTCGGCGATGTGGAGGAGGGTCAGCGGATAGCCAGGGCACTCGGCTCGTACAAGGCAGTCATCCTGCAGAACCACGGGCTGCTCACGGTCGGCGGATCGGTCGCGGAGGCCGTCTGGTGGTTCACCACGATGGAACGGTCGTGCCAGGCGCAGCTGTTGGCCATGGCCGCCGGCACGCCCAAGCTCATCGACCGGGAGACCGCCCTGCTCACCCGTGCCCAGGTCGGCACTCCGCTGGCCGGCTGGTTCCAGGCGCAGCCGCTGTGGGACCAGATCACCAGTGCCCACCCCGACCTCGTCGACTAGCAGGCTCGACACGGAGCACTGGCCAAGAAGATCGAAAGTAAGCCGACCACGAAGGTGCAGCACAGTACCTCGACCGAAGGAGAAAGCCCGTCGTGAGGCAAGGAGAAGTCCATGCCAACGGGTTGCGATTCCGCTATCTTGAGCAGGGAGACGGTCCCCTTGTCTTGCTGCTGCACGGTTTCCCCGACAATGCCTACTCATGGGAGCACCAGATCCCGGCACTGGCGGACGCCGGCTACCGGGTGGTCGCGCCATTCCTCCGGGGCTATCCACCGACCGAGGTTCCGCCGGACGGGTTCTACGACCGCGCGACGCTGGCAACGGACGTGAAGTGCCTGATCGATGAGCTGAATGACGGCCAGCCGTGTCATCTTGTCGGCCAGGACTGGGGTGCGGCGATCGGTTATGGCGTGCTCGGTGCCTATCCGGAGTGGATCCGGCGTGCGGTGCTGCTCGCGGTGCCGCATCCACAACAGGTTCGGCGCACCCTTCGCCGATCGCCGAGGCATCTGATCCGTTCTTTCCACTGGTTGCTGTTCCAACTGCCCGTGCTGCCGGAAATCCTGTGCCGGGCAGGCAACTTCGCGTTCATCGGGTTCCTGTGGCGGCTGTGGTCCCCTGCCTTCGACGACAGGGAGCACGTCGCACGGATCAAGCACATGCTCGCCGAGCCTGGCGCGATGGCGGCGACTCTCGCCTACTATCGCGCGATGTTCCGGTCGAGCCGATCAGACCCGCGGCTCGCGCAGGTGCGGACCCGACTGGCCCGCCCAATCGGGAGGCCGACCATGGTGCTGTGCGGAACGCGCGACATGCGGAGCGACATGCTTGACGGGCAACGAGATCTGTTCACCGGTGCCTATCGGTGGGACGAGGTCCGCGGCGCGGGGCACTTCCTGCAGCGGGAACAGCCGGCGGCCGTCAACGCACTGATCCTCGACTGGCTCTCGGCCTACCACGAGGAAAACTCTCATGAGCCATGCTGATTTCCAGAACGAGATCTACTCGGGCGGGCTGTCGGGCGTTCGTCCCGCCCTGCCGACCGACCTCACCAGGCTCGAAGCGCTGGCGGCCGAGCGGTTGTCGACCGAGGTCTACGCCTACGTCGCCGGCTCGGCGGGCACCGCGGCGACGGCCCGCGCGAACCGTGCCGCGTTCGCCAAGTGGCGGCTGGTACCGCGCATGCTTCGAGACGTGTCCCAGCCCGAACTGTCCGTGACGGTGTTCGGTACGACGATGCCGGCCCCGGTGTTGCTCGGTCCGGTCGGTGTCCAGGCGATCCTGCACCCGGACGGGGAGCTGGCCACGGCGCGGGCGGCGGCGGCGCTGGGCGTCCCGGTGGTCGTCAGTACCGCGGCGTCGCGAACCATGGAACAGGTGGCCGAGGCGGCTGGGCCGCGCTGGTACCAGCTGTACTGGCCGAATGACAGGAAACTGGCCGCGAGTTTCCTTCGCCGCGCCAACGCCGCCGGTTACACCGCGCTGGTGGTCACGCTGGACACCTACCGGATGGCCTGGCGTCCCGGCGACCTCGACGCGGCCCATCTGCCGTTCCTGCGCGGTGTCGGGGTGCAGAACTTCTTCAGCGACCCGGAGTTCCAGCGGTCGGTCGGCGGCGAGATCACCGACGAGAACCGGTCGGCCGCGATGCTGCGCTGGACCGAGACCTTCGGCGATCCGTCGTTGACCTGGGACGACCTGGCCTGGCTCCGGAAGGAGTGGACCGGCCCCATCGCGTTGAAGGGCATCCAGCATCCCGACGACGCCCGTCGGGCGGCCGACGCGGGCATGGACGGCGTGATCGTCTCCAACCACGGGGGCCGCCAAGTCGATGGCGCGGTCGCTTCCCTCGACCAGCTGCCGCCGATCGTGGACGCGGTGGGAGAGGAGTTGACCGTCCTGTTCGACAGCGGGATACGGACCGGTGCGGACATCGCCAAGGCCCTCGCGCTCGGCGCGCGGGCGGTCCTGATCGGCCGTCCGTACGCCTACGGGCTGAGCCTCGGCGGGGAGTCGGGCGTGCGGCACGTGCTGCGCTGCCTGCTTGCCGAGCTGGAGCTCACCCTCACCCTGTCCGGCCACCGTCGCCCGAGCGAGCTCACCAGGGACGTGCTCACCCCGGTCGGCTGAGTCACAGGCCCGTTCGCCGGTGGCCCGGCATCGCGGCGTGCCGGGTCAGACGAGACCCTCCAGGGCGTCGCGGATCGGGATCATCTTCGCGGCCGCCTCGGCGACCTCGGTGTCCGGGTCGGAGTCGGGCACCATGCCGCCGCCTGCGAACAGCCGGGCGGAGCAGCCGGACAGCTGCGCGCACCGCAGCGCGATGCCGACCTCGCCGTCACCGTTGGCGTCGACCCAGCCGACCGGGCCGGCATAACGGCCCCGGTCCATCCCCTCCAGCTCGCCGATCGCGGTGACGGCGGCGGCGCGGGGCGTGCCGCCGACGGCCGCCGTCGGATGCACGGCCCCCGCGAGCGCGAGCAGAGACGGCTCGTCGGTCAGCTCCCCGGTCACGTCGCTGGCCAGGTGCACGACATTGGGCAGCCGCAGCACGTGCGGCCGAGGTGAAACCGAAAGGGAGGCGCAGAACGGCCGCAGGGTCTCGGTGAGCGACTCGACCGCATACCCGTGTTCGGTACGGTTCTTCGACGAGGCCATCAGTTCCGCGGCGAGTTCATCGCCGTCGACACCGGGGCGTGGCCACATGGTCCCCGCGAGGACCCGGGAGTACACCGCCGAGTCACGGCGGCGCAGCAGCATCTCCGGGGTGGCGCCGACAAGGCCGTCCACGGAGAACACCCAGCAGCTCGGGTAGCGCTGCGCGAGTCCGTGCAGCACGAACCTGGGGTCGATCGCGGAGTCCGCGGTCGCGACGAGATCGTGCGCGAGCACGACCTTCGCCAGTTCGCCGGCACTCATCCGGCGCACGGCCCTGCTGACGGCCTCCCGATACCCGGTCGCGGCGAGCTCGCCTTCGGAGTACCTGATCACCTCGGGCCGCCGCACCGGCTCGACGGTGCGCAACGGGTTGTCCGCGAGCTCCCCGATCTGTGTCACCCACGTCACGCCGTCCCTGCGGCCGACGAGCACCTCCGGCACGACGAGCGCCGACCGCCCGGGATCGTCGGCAAAGGCCATGCTGACGAACACAACCGGCCCGCTGCCCGGCAGCCGCACCTCGTCGACGCAGTCGATACCGGCCGAGTAGGCCCGCCACCATTGGTCGGCGGTGGCGAACCTGTCGGCGCCCGAGGGTTCGAACCGGGCCACCTCACCCCAGCCGACGAGGCCATCACCACCCATCACCCAGGCGAGCGCGCCGATGGCCCCCGGCAACAGCCTGAGCAGTTCGGCGTCGGAAGCGACGGCACGGGTGCGTGCGCGCAACGCGGTGGTATGCGGTGTTGGAACGGTCATCACCTAATCGAGGGTAGAGCCGGTGCCCACGGTGCGGTCGGCGGTCTGGGCATAGACTCCGGCACTGTGGCCGAGAACGCAGTAGCCGTCGCGCCAGCAGCGGAGCCGGCCATGGCGACGCAGGTCCCGCCGCCGTGGTCATCGCTGTTCAGCCGCGCGGCGCCACGAAACACCCATCGACGTGCCGCGACGGCCGTCACCGTGATCGGCATGGTGATCACTCTGGTGGGCCTTCTGCTCATCGTCGGTGCCTGGCGGGACGACCGCTGGATCGAGAGCAGGACCGGTCATGCGACGGCCGACGTGCTGTCGGTGGCCTTCGATCGCACGGTCGTGAGGTTCGACACCCCCGACGGTGCCGCACACATCCCGGTGGATGGTGTGCTCTACCCGCAGGGACTCGAGGCCGGTCAACGGGTCCGGGTCGAGTACGACCTCTCCCAGCCGGATGCGTTGGTCAGGGTCGAGGGAAGGAACTACGCGTTGACCTTCCTACCCGTCGGGACGATCCTCGTGGTCACCTGGATGGTGGTTGCGGGAGCGGTCTGGTGGCTCAGCAGGCGCGGTCCGCAGTCGCCGCGGCGCGCCACGCGTGCCGGATAGGGCCGTTCGGGGGACGAACCAGCACGGTGCGGCATAGGCTGCGGACATGTCGCGAGCCGGCCTGGACAAGAACCCGCGTGAAGTCGCGGAGATGTTCGACGACGTGGCCAAGGGCTACGACCGGACGAACTCGGTGATGACCCTCGGCTTCGACCGGCGCTGGCGGGAGTGGACGCGACGGGTGCTCGGTGCACGCAGGGGCGAACGGATACTCGACCTCGCCGCGGGCACGGCGGTGTCCACTGTGGAGTTCTCCAGGTCAGGAGCTTGGTGCGTGGCCGCCGACTTCTCGCTGGGGATGCTGCGCTGCGGTGCGCACAGGCAGGTGCCCAAGGTCGCCGCCGACGCGTTGCGCCTGCCGTTCGCCGAAGGGGCGTTCGACGCCGCCACGGTGTCGTTCGGCCTGCGGAACTTCCAGGGCACGGTCGCCGCGCTGCGGGAGATGGCCCGGGTGGTGCGTCCAGGCGGCCGACTGGTGGTCTGCGAACTGTCCAAGCCGAGCTGGCGTCCGTTGCGGGCGGTGTACCAAGGCATCGCCCTGCGCGCCCTGCCGACGGTCGCCCGCCCGGTCGCCTCCAACCGCGACGCGTACGCCTA